>NZ_JBFBAA010000001.1:0-325789 GCF_040682035.1 Actinoplanes sp. NPDC051470 | reverse complement strand
CGAACCGGCCGGCTCACCCGCTCGCGACGACAGGAGGCGGCGGTAGGAGGCCAGCCGCCGAGGGTCGGCGTTACCCGCGGCCACCCACTTCTCCAACGTGCAGTCGGCGCTCATGTGGTCGCAGTGCGGCTGGTCGTCGAGGGTGCCTTCGACCAGGTCGGGGAAGCCGTGCAGGAGGCTCTCGGCGCTCACATGGGCCAGGCCGAAGCTGCGGATGCCCGGGGTGTCGATGATCCAGCCCGGGTCGTCCTTGCGGCGGCCGACCCGGGGGAGCCGGAGCGCCACCGCGCTGGTCGACGTGTGCCGGCCCTTGCCGATCGCGCTGACCACGCCGACCGCCCGCAGCGCGGCCGGCACCAGCCGGTTGACCAGGGTGGACTTGCCCACACCGGAGTGGCCGACGAGCACCGACATCCGTCCCGCGAGGCGGGCGCGCAGGTCGTCCAGGTCGCTGTCCGGCCGCAGCAGCACGTAGGGCAGATCGAGCTCGGCGTAGTAGTCCAGCACCTGCTCCGGCCCGGCCAGGTCGTTCTTGGTCAGGCACAGCAGCGGTTCGATGCCGGCGTCGTACGCGGCGACCAGGCACCGATCGATGAACCCGGTCCGCGGCGGCGGGTCGGCCAGCGCGCTGACGATGACCAGCTGCTCGGCGTTGGCGACGACGACCCGTTCCAGCCGCCCCTCGGGCGTGGTGTCGTCATCGTCGGCGGTGCGCCGCAGCACCGACGTGCGCTCGGCGATCCGCACGATCCGGGCCAGCGCTCCCGCCGCGCCCGAGGTGTCGCCCACCAGCGCCACCCGGTCGCCCACGACGACCGACTTGCGCCCCAGCTCCCGGGCCCGCATGGCGACGACGATGTCGTCGTCCCCGCCTTCACGCACACACCCGTAGCGCCCGCGGTCCACGGTGATCACCAGGGCGTCCACCGCGTCCTCGTGCTTCGGCCGGGTCCGGGTGCGTGGGCGCGACGACCGCCCCGGGCGCACCCGGACGTCGTCCTCGTCGTACTCCCGCTTACGTGCCGGCAGGGTTCAGCTCCTCGCGTTCACGACATCGGCCCAGAGTTCCGGGAACTCCGGCAGCGTCTTCGCGGTACAACCTACGTCGTCCAGGCTGATCCCCTCGACGGCGAGCCCGAGCACCGCCGCCGCGTGCGCCATCCGGTGATCGTCGTACGTGGCCCAGGCCACCGCCCGCAGCGGCCCCGGCGTGATGTCCAACCCGTCGTGGTGCTCGGTGACCCCGGCGCCGGCCTTGCCGAGCTCGGTGGCCAGCGCCGCCACCCGATCAGTCTCGTGCGACCGGATATGCGCCACCCCGCGCAACCGCGACGGCGAGTCGGCCAGCGCGGCCAACGCGGCCAGCACCGGCGTCAACTCACCCACCTCGGACAGGTCGGCATCGATCCCGTGCAGCGACCCCGTCCCGCGTACGGTCAGCCCTTCGGAGCCGCTGACCACCGCCCCGCCGAGCTGACCCACCAGCTCAGCCAACCGCTCCACCGGCTGCCAGCTCTCCGCCGGGAATCCCCGCAACGTCACCGACCCGCCGGTGACCAGCGCCGCCGCGAAGAACGGCGCCGCACCGGACAGATCCGGCTCGATCACCCATTCCCGCCCGCGCAGCTCACCCGGCTCGACCGCCCACACATCCGGAACACTCTCATCCACGACGCCCCCCGCGGCCCGCACCATGTGCGTGGTCATCCGCAGATGAGGCGCCGACGGAACCGGCGGCCCCTCATGCCGGAGCACCAGCCCCTTCTCGAACCGGGGCGCCACCAGCAGCAGCCCCGACACGAACTGACTGGACCCCGAAGCGTCGATCACGGCCTCGCCGCCCTCGACATGCCCCGTCCCCCGAACCGTCAACGGCAGCCCGCCCGTACCCGAGGCATCAAGATCAACCCCCAGCGCCCGCAACGTGTCGACAATCGGCCGCAACGGCCGCCGCCGGGCCTGCGGATCCCCGTCAACAGTCACCGTGCCCTCAGCCAGAGCAGCCAACGGCGTCCCGAACCGCATGACCGTCCCCGCCTGCCCCACATCAATGGTCGCCGGCCCCCGCAGCCGCCCAGGCGTCACCGTCCACACCTCGTCATCCGTGGTGTCGACCCGAGCCCCCAGCGCGGTCAGCCCCGCCGCCATCCGCATCGTGTCATTGGCCCGCAGCGGCCGCACAACGCGAGACTCCCCGCCGGCCAGCGCACTGAGCACCAGAGCCCGAGCAGTCATCGACTTCGACCCCGGCAGCCGCACCGAAGCAGAAACAGGCCCAGTCCCCACCGGAGCATCCCAAGACGTCACCCACCCATTCTGCCGTCCCCCACCGCAGCGCCCGCGAGAGGCGGCCATCTCCCGCGGGTCGGGACCGGGGCGACCGCCGACGGAGTGGCAGGCGCCCCCCGGCGGCGGCCTGCCGCCAAGCGCAAGACGCCCTGACACCGCCGGCGGTCGTCATCGAGGACGAAAACGATCTTGAGCAGGTCGCGGCCACCGCCACCGCCCCCACCCCTCTGGGCGGGCAGGAATGTAGCTCGGGGATCTGGCCGGGCGCCGTCGCTGTCCACAAGACGTGTGTGCTGTGGAAAAGCGAGGCCAGGTCGGAGCCGAGATCAGCACCCGAGAACGGCCGGCCGCTGGCTGGGCGCTGGGAGTTGCCACGGCCCGGTCGGGGGCGAAGGTCAACACATGAGGACACCGGGCCGTCGGTGAGGGGGCCGTCCGAGCCGTCAGGCCGCCCACGCCGGCGCTGGGCGTTGCGGTGAGGTCAAGGGCTTCACCGGCGGGAGGGGAGGGTGCAGGCGCGGGGCTGGGCTTTGACTCCCGCCGGTGGGTCGTTTGCGTTGCGGTTCAGGTCAAGCCCGGGGCACTGCGACGGCTTCCAATGGTGGGGCGCGGCGGCATTCGCAGTGCGGGTTTGTGGTGGGGCGCGGGGGCAAGCCAATCGCCCTAGCTGCTTTGGAGTCCTGCCGTTGTCGGGTACGGCCCTCGGCCTTGAGGTGGTGGGTTGGCTGCGCTGCGGTGGCGGGTCGCGCCGGAGAGGTGGCGGTTGGTTGCGGCCGGAGGAGGCGGGAGGAGGCGGGAGGAGGCGGGAGGAGGCGGGAGGAGGCGGGGCCGCAGAGGAAGGGTCGCAACGGCCTGACGCGAATGCCCGGTCCTCCGAGCCGCGCGGCATGTCACCCGAGGCGCGCGGCATAACACCCAGGGCGCGGCGGCGTGTCGCGCGGGAAGACGTGCCGACCGCGTCGGTCGGCATCACGGGAGCGCCGGCGAGCCGCCCGAACCGACACGAAAGACGCCCTGACGCACCCACCCAGACGTCGCGCGGAGGGTCGTCGCCAGCCCGGAACCGGGGAGCGTGGGCATGCCCCCACGGAGCGTCGTCAACGGCGTACTGTCCACGGCATGTGCGGCCGGTACGCGACAACCAGGAGCGAGACCGACCTGACCCTGCTCTTCGAAGCCGACGACGTGACCGACGGCTTCGCCCCGAGCTGGAACGTGGCCCCCACCGACCCCGTCCCGGTGATCCGGCTGTCGGCGAGACGAAACAATGCCCGGGTGCTGGATCGCGCAAAATGGGGCCTCATCCCCGCCTGGTCGGACGATCCGCGGGCCGGATCCAAGATGATCAACGCTCGGGCCGAGACGGTGGCCACCTCGCCGGTGTTCGGGCCGGCCTTTGCCAAGCGGCGCTGTCTGGTGCCGGCTGACGGCTGGTTCGAGTGGGTGCGGGACGGGAAGCGTAAGCAGCCCTATTTCATGGCGCCCGCGGACGGTTCGGTGCTGGCCTTCGCGGGGCTCTGGAGCATGTGGCGCAAGGACACCCTGACCAGCACGATCATTACCACCGAGGCCACGGGTGAGCTGGCCCGCGTCCATCATCGGATGCCGTTGATCCTGCCTCGCGACCGCTGGCGGGAATGGCTCGGGTCGGAGAGTCCGCGGCTTGATCCGGTGGATGCCGCCGAGATCGAGATTCGGCCGGTGGGGTCGGAAGTCGGGAAGGTTCAGAACAATGGGCCTGGATTGATTGAGCGGCACGTGCAAGAAGTGGAAATTCAGACACTCTTCTGACTCCCGATTCGCGACGTTGATCGGGATATGTCGTGACTGCTGACTGTGAAGTTTGTTTCGAGATCGACACGAACCCTTGCCTGGATCTTGTGTCTCGGGATAGAAACCACCGCCGGTTGTGGTGCCGTCTGCACGGGGTGGATGGCGCAAGAGTCGGTCCGCCGCGCCCGAGAGGGGGCGGGGGACGGGCGCTGACCACGGGTTAAACCGGTCCCACGGGGGAGGTGGGCTGATGACACGGGCACGTATGCCGCGTCCGCACGAGGTCGCCATTGCACGAAGCGATCCGAGGCTGCTTGGGGCGATCGACCAGCGCAGGTCCGACGAGGCCTGGCGCGTTCGCGGCGCCTGCCGCACGGTCGATCCGGAAACGTTCTTCCCGGCTCCGAACGAGCCGACCGAAAGCGCCGTCACGCTGTGTGGCTCCTGCGTTGTGCAGGGGCCGTGCCTGGCGTGGGCGCTCCAGGTGGGCGACTGCCACGGCGTCTGGGGCGGCACCACGCCGCGCGAGCGCCGGGCGATGCTGGTGGCCTGGCGCGAGCGCGTCCAGCCCAACGGCGAGGCGGTCGACGACGGAGCGGACGAGGAGGATCGCAAGCTTCTGACGCTGATTCCGATCAGCAGGTAGCAGGATTGGGGCTGTGAAAAGCCTCGTCATAGATACGCCGCGCGGGCCGGCGGAGGTCGAGATCAGCGACCCCGCCGGCCCGCCCGTCTCCCTGCTGGTCCTCGGCCATGGCGCGGGCGGCGGAGTGCATGCGCCCGACCTGACCAAGGTGCACGACGTCGCGGTCGCCGCGGGTGTTCGGGTCGCGCTGGTCACTCAGCCCTATCGGGTGGCCGGGCGGCGCGCGCCGGCGCCGGCCGATCAGTTGGACGAGGCTTGGGTCCATTGCGTACGCGAGCTGGCCGACGGCCTTCCGCTGGTGGTGGGCGGCCGGTCGAGCGGGGCCCGGGTCGCCTGCCGGACGGCCGGCGATCTCGGCGCGGCGGGCGTGCTGTGCCTGGCGTTCCCGCTGCATCCGCCGGGGAAGCCGGACCGGACCCGGGCGGGTGAATTGCCCGTGGACCTGCCGACCCTGGTCGTCAACGGGGATCGCGATCCGTTCGGCGTACCTTCGCCCGAGGGTTTGATCGAGGTTGTCGTGCGGCCGGGGGCAACCCATGACCTGCGCAAAGACCTCGTGGGCACGGGCGCCGTGGTGTCTGCCTGGCTGGCCCGCAACGGCTGGGCCGGCTAGCGGAATGCCGACCGGTGTCCCGCCGTTACACCACCCGGACGACCCTACGTCGGAAGAGGTGGAAGAGTGCCAGCCGGAATGGTGGAACTCGATCGGGACGGCCGGCAAGTGAACCGGGTGCGTAATCTTCTGAGATCCCCGGAGTGGCCGGCCGCGGAGCAGACGGTGAGCGTCAGCACACCCGCGGTTTTCGAGCCGGTTCCCGGGGCACTAGCCGTATCCTCGGCGCAGCGGTCGAGGGGAGAGGAACGCGTGGCCCAGAGAGAACGTACTGACGAGCGCCGCACCCGCTTCGAGCGGGACGCGCTGCCGTTCGTTGACCAGCTCTACGCCGCCGGCCTGCGGATGACCCGCAACCCGGCCGACGCGGAAGACCTGGTGCAGGAGACGTTCCTGAAGGCATATGCGGCATTCCACCAGTTCGAAGAGGGCACGAACCTCAAGGCGTGGCTGTACCGCATTCTGACCAACACCTACATCAACTCGTACCGGAAGAAGCAGCGCCAGCCCGTGCAGGCGCCGACCGAGGAGATCACCGACTGGCAGCTCGCGTCGAGCGAGTCGCACACGTCGGTGGGTCTGCGCTCGGCCGAGACCGAGGCGCTCGACCGCCTTCCGGACAGCGACATCAAGGAAGCGCTGCAGGCGCTGCCGGAAGACTTCCGGCTCGCCGTCTACCTCGCCGATGTCGAGGGGTTCTCCTACAAGGAGATCGCCGACATCATGGGTACGCCGATCGGCACGGTCATGTCCCGTTTGCACCGTGGCCGGCGTAGCCTTCGCAGGCTGTTGGAGAACTACGCCGTGGACCGGGGTATCACCCGGACCGCGACGGAACCCCAGGAGGCGTGAGCGGGATGGGCGACGAGGAGAAGAAGGCCGACTGCGGCACCGTTCTCTCCGAGGTGTATCTCTACCTCGACCTGGAGTGCAGCGAGACCCGGCGGACTCTGATCAAGCAGCACATCGACGACTGCACCGACTGCTTCCACGAGTACGACATCGAGTACGAGGTGAAGGCCCTGGTCGGCCGGTGCTGCGGCGAGGAGACCGCCCCGGCCGAGCTGCGCGCCCGCCTCCGCGCGAAGCTGCTGGAAGTGTCGAAGGAAGTCTGAGGCGATACCGAAGAAGCGAGCCCGGTCCGATCGGACCGGGCTCGCTCTGTGTCTAGCTGTTCGGACGCTTGCCGTGGTTGGCGCTGCTCTTCTTACGAGCCTTCTTCTTGCGTGCCTTCTTAGCCATAAGTGACTCCTCTCGACGCGACGATGGTAGTCGCCCCGTTCGCTCAGATCATGATGGGATACTCACCGACGGTTGGGTCGGACGAAGGGGAGTGCCATGGCTGAGGAAGTCCGCGCCGAGATGGTGGCGAACGTGTGGAAGGTCGTGGCCGCCACCGGGGACACCGTCGCCGAGGGTGACACGCTGGTGATCCTCGAGTCGATGAAGATGGAGATCCCGGTTCTGGCCGAGTCCGACGGCACGGTTTCCCAGCTCGCGGTGAACGAGGGCGACGTGGTGCAGGAGGGCGACCTGATCGCCGTCATCGACGGCTAGGTCGCTAGCGGGTCAGCCAGCGCAGCAGCAGGCGGCGGTCCCGCTTCGGCTTGCGGGAACGCTGACGGGGGATGCGCGGGCGGCTGCGCTCCTCTTCGGCGCGGGCCACGGCGGTGGCCAGCTCGCGGGTGTCGTCGCGCAGGTCGGGCGTGGCGAGCGCGAGCCGCGCGACCGACCAGGCGATCGGCGGCCGGTTCTTGCGGGCCGGCCCGGCCAGGTTCATCAGGCGGCCGGTGACCAGGCCGGTCACATCGGTCCGGGCGGCGGGATCGACCCAGGCGTACGCGATCAGCGCGAACATCGCCGCCTCGGTGATCGCGTCGGCGCCGCCCACGGCCAGTTCGACCAGCCGGCGGCGGCGCACGGAGGTCATCCAGGGCTCGTCGGTGTCGTGATGGAGCAGCCCGAGGCAGGCCCAGACCCGGGACGCGCGGCGTTCGTCCTCGGTGCTGCCGGGCGGGTCGGTGAGCAGGGCCATGAGCTGCTCGGGCGGGACCAGCACCAGGCCCAGCGCGGCGTCGTAGGCGGCCGGCGGGTGGGGCCAGTTGACCCGGGCGATGCGCAGCAGCCGTTCCACCGACACGGCGGTCGCCGGCTCGGTCGACGGTGGCCGGCGGCGCGGGTCGTCGTCGCCGCGGGCGGCCTCGGGCACCCCGCCCAGCCACGGCGTGTTCACGCAGCACTCGGCCAGGTCGGTGTGCTCGTGGGTGTCGTCGGGGTGGTCGGCGGCGAAATCGGCCAGGGCGACCAGGTGGCTGAGCTTGCCGTCGGCGCGGAACCGCAGCCGGTGGGCAGTGTGCACGGCGCAGTCGAAGTCGGGGTCCTTGGCCAGCGCGCGCTCGACCCAGGCCAGGGCGTCCTCCATGCGGCCGGCGTCGGCCAGGGTGGCTGCGATGTCGGCGTACACCGACAGGTCTTCGGGGTCGTGGGTGACGGCCCGGCGCAGCGCCGCCAGGGCCTCACCGACGCGGCCCGCGCTGCGATAGGCGTAGCCGAGCCAGATCTCGGCGAGCTTGGACGGCCTGGCCCGCGCGCCGCGCTGGGCCCACTCGACCGCGGTCTCGGGTTCGCCGACCCGGCGGGCCAGCGCCGACCCGGCGCCCAGCAGCAGCGCGTGTTCGGGGTGGGCGGCGATCGCGTGCCGGAGCACGGTCAGGTAGGGGCGCAGCATCGAGCGGGTGTTCCCGGCGTCGGGGTCGCCGATCGCGGTGCACAGCTGCATGACGTTGCGGGCGAGCAGGCCGGGCTCGACCCGGACGCCGAGCGAGGGCTCGGTGACCCAGGGGACGCCGGCCCAGTCGCGACCGGGGGTGTGTCCGCTCGCGGCGAAGAGCAGCGGGAGGCCGTCTTCCGGGCGGCCGGCGGCGGCCAGCAGGTGGGCGCGGGCCACGACGGTGCCGACGAACGCGTTCTGCTCCAGCGGGAAGAGCTCGAGCGCGCCCCCGGACCGGGCAGCCAGGCGGCTCAGCAGCTCGTGGGTCTCCGGCAGCGTGGGCGCGAGTGCGATGGCCCCGGCCAGGTGGTCGGCGGCATGACGCATCTCACCGCGCTCGATCGCCGCACGCGCCTGCTCGAGGTCGCGGTCGGCGGAACGCCGGGGCTCCTCCATGTCGGTCGTGGGCCTTTCCCTCCGAAGATGTGCCAACGCGTGCAATTTGCGCGCCGCCACGCGCCCGAGCGAAGCCTAGGCGACGATCGTGAATATGTCAGTCCCTGACCGGTGCGCAGAGATGCTCGAAACATTGCGGCCAGATGCTCTTTCGTGCAGGATTGCGCATGGACTGAGCAGGATATGCGCGAGGAGGACGTTGTGGCGGATCTTGGCGCGGGCATGGCCGCGGACATCGCGGAGCAGCCCGAGGGGTACGCACGGCTCCTCGAAGGCGAGCACGCGGCGGCGATCGCCGAGGTCGCGAGGCGGGTGGCCGAGCGCCGCCCGAGACACGTCGTCTTCGTCGGCCGGGGCACCTCCGACCACGCCGCGCTGTACGGCGCCTACCTGACCGAGATCCGGCTGGGAATTCCGGTCGGGCTCGCCTCGCCGAGCGCGATCACCCTCTACGGCGCACGGCCCAACTTCTCCGACGCGCTGGTGGTCGGGGTCAGCCAGAGCGGCGGCTCGCCCGACCTGACCGGGGTGCTCAAGGTGGCCCGCGAGAGCGGCGCGCTGACCCTGGCGGTCACCAACAACCCCGATTCGGTGCTGGCCACCGCGGCCGAGCTGTCCCTCGACGTGGCGGCCGGCCACGAGCGGGCGGTCGCCGCGACCAAGACCTACACGGCCGAGCTGCTGGCCCTGCTGCTGCTCGTCGAGGGGGTCCGCAACGGCGACGGCACGCTGCCGGCCGAGGAGCGGGCGGCGCTGGGCGAGCTGCCGGGGCTGGCCGAGCAGGTGCTGGCCGACCGGGGCGCCGACGACCTGGCGCAGCGGTACCGGTTCGCGTCGCGGATGGTCACGACCGGGCGGGGGTACGCGTACCCGACCGCCCGCGAGACCGCCCTCAAGCTGATGGAGACGTCGTACCTGCCGGCCCTCGCCTTCTCCGGCGCCGACCTGCTGCACGGGCCGCTCGCGATGACCGACCCGGACGTGCCGGTTCTGGCCGTGGTCGGCGCCGGGCCGGGCGGGCAGGCGATGAGCGACGTGGTGCACCGGCTGGGCGAGCGGCGGGCCGACGTGGTCACCATCGGGCCGGCGGACGCCATCGGCGCCTCCGGGCGGCTGGCCGTGCCCCCGGTCGACGAGCGGTACGCGCCGCTGCTCGACATCCTGCCGCTGCAGCGCCTGGCCATGGCCCTGGCGCTGGCCCGCGGCGGCGACCCGGACGCCCCGCGCGGCCTCAAGAAGGTCACCACAACGCTCTAGAAACAAGACCATGGCAGGCTTGGTGCGTGTCCACCCTGCGTGATCTGGCCGAGGAGCACACCGGCCTGGGCCCGGCCGACATCGATCAGCTGCACCGGCTGGCCGGCGACTGGCAGCTGCTGTCCGACCTGTCCTTCGCCGACCTGCTGCTGTGGGTGCCGGTGCGGTCGGACGGCGGGCCGCGCTCGTTCCTCTGCGTGGCTCAGGTGCGGCCGGTCACGGCGCCGACCGCCTATCAGGACGACCAGGTCGGCAAGATCGTCGGCGGGCCCGAGGTCGCCCACCTGGACGTGGCGTTCGCGCAGGGGCGGATCTGGCGGGAGGGCGACCCGGTCTGGTACGGCGACACCCCGGCCCGGCACGAGGCGATCCCGGTACGCCGGCACGAACCGCCCGCCCCGGACACGTACCCCGAGGTGATCGCCGTCATCGGGCGGGACACCAACCTGTCCACCGCGCGTACTCCCAGCCAGCTCGAACTCAACTACCTGACCACGGCCGACGACCTGGCCCAGATGGTCACCGACGGCACGTTCCCGCCGCCGCGGGTGCCCGGCGAGACCACGTCCGCGCCCCGGGTCGGCGACGGCCTGATCCGGCTGGACGCGGCCGGCAAGGTCACCTACGCCAGCCCGAACGCGCAGTCCGCGTACCGCCGCCTGGGTTTCAACGCCCATCTGGTCGGTGAGGAGATGTCGGCGCTGTTCACCCGGCTGGCCGCCGACCCGCTGGAGGGCACCGACGCGGCCGAGCGGATCCTGGCCGCGCTGCGCGGTGAGTCACCACCCCGGCAGGAGGTGGAGGCGCGCGGCGCGACCGTGCTGATGCGGGCGCTGCCGCTGCTGCCGGCCGGGGTGCCGATCGGCGCGCTGGTGCTGGTCCGGGACGTCACCGAGGTACGCCGCCGGGACCGCGCGCTGATGACCAAGGACGCCACCATCCGGGAGATCCACCATCGGGTGAAGAACAACCTGCAGACCGTGGCCGCGCTGCTCCGCCTGCAGGCCCGCCGGGTCGACGTGCCCGAGGCCAAGAACGCGCTGGAGGAATCGGTACGCCGGGTCGCCTCGATCGCGCTGGTCCACGAGACGCTGTCGATGTCCAGCGACGAGGCGGTCGAGTTCGACGGCATCGTGGACCGGGTCGCCACCGCGGCCATGGAGGTCGCGTCGACCGAGGTCTCGGTGAAGATGCGCCGCGAGGGCTCGTTCGGCGTGCTGCCCGCCGAGATCGCCACGTCGCTGGTCATGGTGCTCAACGAACTGCTGATCAACGCGGTCGAGCACGGCTTCAACGACGAGGGCGAGGGCGCGCGGCCCGAGGCCGGCGCCGAGGTGGTGGTCACCGCACATCGGTTCCGCAAGCAGCTGCACGTGACCGTGGCCGACAACGGCCGGGGGCTCCCGGACGACTTCCAGCCGGACGCCGGCGGGCGGCTCGGCCTGCAGATCGTGCGCGCGCTCGCCACCGGTGAGCTGCGCGGAACCATCGAGCTGCGCAACCGGTCCGACAGCGGAACCGAAGCCGTGCTGGTGGTGCCGCTGGGGAAGCGGTGAGTACCTGTGCCGTGACGCACACTCCCGGAATCTGGACTGCTCTGGCCGAGATTGGTTCGGCGTGGCAGGCTAGGCCGCATGACCGCTGCAGTTGACCGCCGCTTCGTGGCTCGACGCCACGTCGACTACGGCCGCGTCCGCAGCGCCATCTGTCCGGCTTCCTGACGCCCCGACCTTTTTCGTCGGGCGCGAATGACGCGCCGGCCTTCTCCTGACACTGAAGTCACGAGCCTCCCACCTGAGAGTGGCCGTGCAGCGATCCGCCGCGCCCACCACCAGCAGGAGGAACGCCAAGCATGGCGATCGACAGCACCCCGGCACGACCCGCCGCCCGGCCGCGCAAGGCCCGGGGCGAGGGGCAGTGGGCGCTCGGTCACCGCGAGCCGCTGAACCCCAACGAGCGGATCAAGAAGGACGACAACCCGCTCAACGTGCGCGCCCGCATCGAGAATATCTACGCCCACGCCGGGTTCGCCTCGATCGACCCGCAGGACCTGCGGGGCCGGTTCCGCTGGTGGGGCCTCTACACCCAGCGCAAGGCCGGGATCGACGGGGGCCGCACGGCCGTCCTGGAGCCGCACGAGCTCGAGGACGAATACTTCATGCTCCGCGTCCGCATCGACGGCGGCGCGCTGAACCTCGACCAGCTGCGGACCATCGGCGGGATCGCCACCGAGTTCGCCCGCGGGTCGGCCGACGTGACCGACCGCCAGAACATCCAGCTGCACTGGATCCGGGTCGAGGACATGCCGGAGATCTGGCGCCGGCTCGAGGCGGTCGGGCTGCAGACCACCGAGGCCTGCGGCGACTGCCCCCGGGTGGTGCTGGGCAGCCCGGTCGCCGGTGTCTCGGCCGACGAGGTGCTCGACGCGACCCCGGCCATCGACGAGATCCTGCGGCGCTACGTCGGCGACCCGCGATACTCGAACCTGCCGCGCAAGTTCAAGACGTCGATCGGCTGGCTGGCCGACAGCCCGTACGAGTCGAACGACTTCTCGCTGGTCGGCGTGGTCCACCCTCAACACGGCCCGGGCTTCGACCTGTGGGTCGGCGGCGGGCTGTCGACCAACCCGCGGCTGGCCGAGCGGCTCGGCGTGTGGGTGCCGATGGACGACATCCCGGACGTCTGGGAGGGCGTGGTCGGGATCTTCCGCGACTACGGCTACCGGCGGCTGCGCAACCGGGCCCGGCTGAAGTTCCTGCTCGCCGACTGGGGCGTGGCCAAGTTCCGCGAGGTGCTCGAGAAGGAATACCTGGGCCGGGCGCTGATCGACGGGCCGCCGCCGGAACTGCCGGCCAAGCCGCTCGACCACATCGGCGTCCACAAGCAGCAGGACGGTCGCAACTACGTGGGCGCGGCGCCGGTCGTGGGCCGGTCGTCCGGCAAACAACTGACCGAGCTGGCCGACCTGGTCGAGGCGGCCGGCTCCGATCGGGTACGCCTCACCGCGTACCAGAAGCTTCTCGTCCTTGACGTGGCCGACGAGAACGTGGAGGGGCTGATCCGCGGGATGCGCCAGATCGGCCTGGAGGCGCGGCCCTCGGCGTGGCGGCGCGGCACCATGGCCTGCACCGGCATCGAGTACTGCAAGCTCGCGATCGTCGAGACCAAGGCCCGCGGCGAGGAACTGGTCGCGCGGCTCGAGGAGCGGCTGGCCGACTTCGACGCGGACATCTCGATCCACATCAACGGCTGCCCCAACGCCTGCGCGCGGACCCAGGTCGCGGACATCGGCCTCAAGGGCCAGCTGGTCATGAACGCGCACGGCGAGCAGGTGGAGGGCTTCCAGGTCCACCTCGGCGGCGGCCTCGGCATGGCGCAGGGCCAGACCGCCGGTTTCGGCCGCAAGGTGCGCGGCCTCAAGACCACGGCCGAAGAGCTTCCCGCGTACGTCGAGAAGCTCGCCCGCCACTACCTGGACGGCCGGTCGTCGAAGGACGAAACCTTCGCCACCTGGGTCGTCCGCGCCGACGAGGGGCTGCTGACATGAGCGACGCGCGATCGGCCCCGCTGTACTGCCCCTACTGCGGGGAAGAGGATCTGCGGCCCAACGAGGCGTCGCACGGCGCGTGGGAGTGCCACTCCTGCGCCCGAGTTTTCACGGTCAAGTTCAACGGGTTGCTATCTAAGGGTGTGAACCGATGACGGTCGTGACCGCCACTTCTCTCGGTCTGGTGTCCCTGGGGGCGCCGGCCGCCCCCTCGTTCGAAGCGATCGCTCTGGAGGCGGCGGCCAAGCTCGAAGGCGCGCCCGCCGAGGAGATCGCCAAGTGGGCGACCGACACCTTCGGCGCGCGCTTCTGTGTGACCAGCTCGATGGCCGACGCCGTGGTGGCGCACCTGTTCTCCCGGGTCTCGCCCGGCGTCGACGTGGTCTTCCTCGACACCGGCCTGCACTTCCCCGAGACGCTGAAGGTGCGTGACACGGTCGCCCGCACGATGAACGTGAACGTGCGGTCGATCCGGCCGCTGCGCACCGTCGGGCAGCAGGACGGCGAGTACGGCCCCCGGCTGTTCGCCCGCAACCCCGACGAGTGCTGCTTCATGCGCAAGGTCGAGCCACTGGAGCGGGCCCTCAGCGACTACGACGCCTGGGCCACCGGGCTGCGCCGGGACGAGTCGCCGACCCGGGCCAACACGCCGGTCGTCACCTTCGACGCCCGCAAGGGCAAGGTGAAGGTCAACCCGATCGCGGCCTGGAACCAGCAGGACGTGGACAGCTACATCTCGCGCTGGGACGTGCCGGTCAACGAGCTGTTCAAGAAGGGGTACGGGTCGATCGGCTGCTGGCCGTGCACCCGCCGCACCAAGGCCGGCGAAGATCCGCGGGCCGGCCGCTGGGCGATGTTCGAGAAGACCGAATGCGGCCTTCACGTCTAGGGCGCCTGCCGTCGAACTCTCCTGTCGCCACGCCGGGGGTCATCCTCGTCGCGCACGGCAGCCGGGATCCGCGGGCGGCGGCGGCGACCACGGCTCTGGCTTCGGCGGTGGCGGCCGCGCACCCCTCGTGGGCGGTGCACGCCTCCTATCTGGACCACGCCGGGCCCCGGCCGCTCGACGTGCTGCGCCGGCTGTCCCGGTCGGGGTGCCGCCAGGCGGTCGTGGTGCCGCTGTTGCTGACCGCGGCCTACCACGGCAAGGTGGACATCCCGGCGGTCCTCGACGAGGCCGCCTCGCTCGATCTGGACGTCGCCCTGACCGACGTCCTCGGACCGGTGTCCGATCTGCTCGTTGATGGTCTGGTCCGGCGGTTGCCGTCGACGGAACTGGACGCGGTAGTGCTGGCGGCGGCGGGAACTCGCGACGCCGCCGCCCGCACGACCGTCGCCGACGCGGCGGACGCCCTGGGTGCCCGGCTCGGCCTCCCGTCCGCCGTGGCGTACGCTTCGGCGGCCCCGCCCACGGCCGGCGAGGCGGTCCGGTCCCTGCCCGGCCGGGTCGGCGTGGCCTCGTACTTCCTGGCCCCCGGCCTGCTCTACGACAAGGCCGTCGAGTCGGCGCTGGAGGCCGGCGCGGTCGCTGTGGCCCCGCCCCTGACCGACGCGCCGGAAGTGGTGTCACTCATCGAAGGCCGCGTCCGAGCGGCCCTCAACGTGGGGCTGCTCGCCGCTTAGGGTTGGTGGCATGACCGTTGGCGTGATGCTGCCCCGCGACCTGCCCGCCTCCTCCGTGCTCGACTATGCGCGGCGGGCCGAGGAGCTCGGGTTCGAGTCGTTGTGGGTGGTCGAGGATCTCGGCTTCCGGGGCGGCGTGGCCCAGGCCGGCGCGGTGCTGGCGGTCACCTCGCGGATCACCGTCGGCATCGGCATCCTGCCCGCCGGGGCGCGGAACGCGGCGTTCGCGGCCATGGAGCTGGCGACGCTGGCGCAGCTGTTCCCGGGGCGGCTGATCGCGGGCCTGGGGCACGGGATGCCGGGGTGGATGCGGTCGGTGGGGGCCTGGCCGGGTTCGCCGCTCACGCTTCTGCGGGAGTACGCCGTCGCGGTGCGGACGCTGCTGCGGGGCGAGCCCGGGCCGGCCGCGGGACGGTACGTCTCGGTGCCGGACGTGGTGATCGCGGAGAGCCCGTCGGTCGTCCCGCCGGTGGTCCTGGGCGTACGCGGCCCGAAATCGCTCGCCCTGGCCGCTGAGGTGGCCGACGGGGTGCTTCTGGCCGAGCCGGCCACGCCGGCCTACATCGCGGCTTCGGCGACCGGGCCGGCGGTCATCACCTACGACGCGGCCATCGTGGACGGCGACGGCCGGGCGGCGCGGGAGCGGGCCCGGCCGGGACTCGCCTGGGTCGGTGAGCCGGACTGGGCGCCCCACCTCGCGCCGCTGCCGTTCGCGTCGGAGATCGCCGAGTTCCGCGCGCGATGCGCATCGCGCGACGAGTTCGCCGCCACCATGCCGGCCGAGTGGGTGGACGCGCTGGCGCTGGCCGGCACGCCGGACGAGGTGGGCGCGAAGATCGCCGCCCGGCACGCGGCCGGCGCCACCGGCGTGGTGCTGATCCCGGCCGACCCCGGCCGTCTCGACGACCTGGCCCGAGTTCTCTAGGCCGAGGCCTGCTGGCGCTCGGGGATGGCGACGTCGCGGTACCAGGCGATCTTGTTGCGGATGTACTGGCGCTGGTCCTCCAGCTCGGCGATGCGCCGGGTGACCTCCTCGTCGTGCTCCTGGAGGATGCGCATGCGTTCGTCCTCGGTGTCGGCCACCCGGGTCAGCTCGGCGTAGCGCTGCATCCGGGAGATCGGCATGCCGGTGTCGCGGAGGCAGCGGAGCGTGCCCAGCCACTCCACGTCGTTGTCGGTGAAGGCCCGCCGGCCGCCGGCCGTCCGCCCGATGTGGGCGAGCAGCCCGATGCGCTCGTAGTAGCGGAGGGTGTCGATGCTGAAACCGGTTTTCTCGGCCACCTCGCCGGGGGAGTAGGTCATGCTCCCATCTTCCTCTCAGGATCCACTGCGGACGGTGCGCGGATCGAAACTAAACGCTGTCGCGAGCATTTTCGAGATCATTTCGCGAACGTATAGGTGATCGAATTTCTCCGCAGTCGCGCTGTCACGCACAGCAGGGATCCCTAAACAGCAAGCGGCCCCGGAACCGATGGGTCCGGGGCGCAAATGCTGTGTAGTTGGGAATCAGGCGGTAGGAGCGCCGACCCGAAGGCCACCGCGACGCTTCACGGCACGCCGTTCGTCCTCGCTCATACCGCCCCAAACGCCGGCGTCCTGACCGGACTCGAGGGCCCAAGCCAGGCACGCCTCGGTCACGGTGCACCGCCGGCAGACGGCCTTGGCCTGCTCGACCTGCAGGAGTGCGGGGCCAGACGTCCCGATCGGGAAGAACAGCTCCGGGTCCTCGTCGCGGCAGATCGCATGGTGACGCCAGTCCATGGCGGCAACACTCCTTGTTTCGGGTGGGTGATAAACAATTGCCGTGCGGTCTTACTCATATGCGTACGCGATTGGCGACCCGACGGACTGCATCCGCCCCATCACCCATGCGTTAGCAAGCTTTGGGTTCGGCTTCCGTTGCTGCGCTTCTTGATTAGGAACGCGCGCGAGCGGTTGCCGGTTACTTCTTATCGCTTGTGAATGCTTTCACGAACTCTCGCGATGTCAAGGGTAGCGCCGGAAGTTTCTCCGAGTGGGTGAGCTGGCCCACAGCCCCTATGTCCGGTTCTGCCCGCTATCCGCAGGACCGGATGACCAACGCCTCCATCAATGTAGTACGGTCCCGGCCCTAAAGCCGAGTGTTCGACCGAATTTTTGTAACGGATCGTGATGATCGCTCGATCTCGTTACTCCCCGGTACCCCGTACTCAGCAGATCACACGCAGGGCTTCCGGAACGGACACGAAGTGCACCTTCTGGCGCTCACCCAGGTAGTCACCGTCCAGCTGGAACGGTTGGGGGCGGCTGGACAGCACGGTGAACTCGTCCTGGTCGTGCAGCTTGAGCACCTGCTTGCCATGCGGATCGCCCTTGCGGGAGGCCATCTGCGTCACTGTCCGTATCGTGCTCGGGACATAGAGCTGCCGGGTGGCCAGCACGTCAAGCCCCCGGTCGAAGGATGCGTCCGGGTTGGGGTTGATCGGGCGATCGCCCAGGTATGTCCACGGTGCTGTGTTCTGCACGATGACCATGCTGAGTTCGGGCTGGGTGTCCTCGCCCGGGCGCTCCACCGCCAGGGGCGGCGTCCGGCGGTCCTCGCCGCTGAGGAACTGCGCCACGATGGAGCGGACGTAGAGACCGTGCGTCGAGGTGCGGCCGCGGCGGCGGGCCTGCTCGACCCGGCGGACCACGGCGGCGTCCAGGCCCATGCCCGCGCAGAAGGTGAAATAGCGGTCGTCGGCCCGGCCGAGCCCGATGGTGCGGTGCCGGCCGTCGCGCAGCCCGTCGAGGATCACGCTGGTGCCGTCGGCCCAGTCGTGCGGCAGGCCCAGCGCGCGGGCGAAGACGTTGGTCGAGCCGCCCGGGACCACGCCCAGGGCGGGCAGCCGGTAGCAGGACGCGGCATCCGGATCGCCCAGCGCGGGGTCGGCGGTCATCAGCCCGTTCACGACCTCGTTCACGGTGCCGTCCCCGCCGAGCGTGACCACCACATCGACGCCGCTCTCGGCGGCCGCGCGCGCGAGGGCGGTGGCGTGACCCCGGCGCAGGGTGTATTGCACCTCGAGGTCGACCGCGCTGCGCAACGCCCGGACCAGCACGTCGCGGCCGCGTTCACTGGTCGTGGTGGCTTTGGGGTTAACCACCAGTAACGCACGCATGGGCGGCACTGTACATCGCGAGCGCCTACGGGGCTGTCGGTATGGTGCTCCGGTGACCGGTGCCGAATCCGACATTCCCGGGGCGTTGACCTGGGCCATCCGGCTGCTCTATGTGCAGGCGGCCGGACTCGCCGTGCTCACCGCGTACCTCATCGTCGAGCTGGTGACGACCGACGACGTGCAGGTGGGTGTGGCGATCTCCCTGATCGTGCTGGCCGCCCTGGGCGCCGCGGCGATCGTCGTGGTGGCGCGTGCGCTGGGCCGGCGGGCGCGCGGGGCTCGGGGACCGGCCATCGTGGTCCAACTCTTCGTGATCGCCTCGGGCGGCTTTCTGGTACAGACCGGTCCGGCCTGGGCCGGCTGGGCGCTGATCGCCTGGGGGCTGCTGATCGGCGTGCTGATCATCCTGCCGGCGAGCACCCGGGCCCTGGGCGTCGACTGAGCCGGCCAGGTTCCCGAGTTGGCCTGCGCTAAAGGCATCCCAACTGCGGTTTTCGCCTTACCCTGAGCCTGTGACCGGATCAACGGTACGGCCGCCGGCGTACCAGCTCCTGGCCGACGAGCTCCGCAACGAGATCACCTCGGGCCGGCTGCAGCCCGGCGAACGGCTCCCGCCCGAGCCGGAGTTGTGCGTGCGCACCGGGGTGAGCCGCAGCACCGTCCGTGAGGCTCTGCGCCTCCTGGCCAGCCAGCACCTGATCGTGACGACCCGCGGGGTGACCGGCGGCAGCTTCGTCGCCCACCCGGACACCACACAGATCGCCGAGGCGCTGACCACCGGGTTGACGCTGCTCAACAACTCGGCCGAGATCGGCCTGGCCGACCTGCTGGAGCTGCGCCGGGCGCTCGAGGTGCCGGCCGCCGGACTGGCCGCGGCCCGCCGCACCGACCAGCACCTGTGCGAGATCCGCGCGGCGCTGTTCGACCCGGACCTCGACGAGCCGGGCGTGATGCTCCGGGCGCACGGCGACTTCCACGGCGCCGTCGCCAAGGCCACCGCGAACCCGCTCTTCGAACTGGTCACACGGCCGCTCTACCAGGTGTCCTTCGGGACCGAGCTGATCGAGACGGCGCCGCTGGGCTATTGGCAGCGGATCGACGCCGACCACCGGGAACTGCTGGCGATGATCGAGGCGCGCGACCCGGCCGGGGCCACCGAAGCGGCCCGGCGCCACCTTGACTTCCTCGCGTCGCTCTAGGCCTAGTTCTCGGTGCGTCGGGTCAGCAGCCGGATCGTCGCGGTCTGACCGTTGGTCTCGGCCTCGGCCGAGGTGGTGAGCGCGGTCAGCACCTTCCAGGCGAAGGACGACTCGGACGGCAGCCGCGCCCCGCGCACCGTGCTCACCGCCACCTCGACGGTCAGCGCGTCGTCGGTCACCGCGAACCGGCATTCCAGCTCGGCGCCGCGGGTGGCGATCGCCAGCAGCATGGCGCAGGCCTCGTCGACCGCGATGCGCAGGTCTTCGATCTCGTCGAGCGCGAAATGGAGCCGCGCGGCCAGACCGGCCGTCGCCGTGCGGAGCACACCGAGGTAGCCCCCGTCGGCGGGCACCGTGAGCAGCACAACATCGTCGCCGATGGTCGGCTCCTGATGGGCCTGAGTCGCTTGAGTCACCGTTGCCATCCTCCCGATGGACGAGACTCTAGCCGCTGATCGTCCGATGCGGGGAGGCCCACAAAGGTGGGCGCGCCCCCACACGGAGGCGCGCCCACCTTCAGGACCTATGTCCGTCTTGTGACTCAGGCCTGCTTGGTCTCCCAGAAGATCTTGGAGATCTCCTCGATCTTGCCCAGCAGCTGGTCGGCCACGGCCGGGTCGAGCGAGCCCTTCACGCCGGAGGCGCCGGCCAGCTTGGTGGCCTCGTTGAAGAGCTGGTTGAGGTTCGGGTACTTCTCGAAGTGCGGCGCCTTGAAGTAGTCGGTCCAGAGCACCCACAGGTGGTGCTTGACCAGCTCGGCCCGCTGCTCCTTGATGAAGATCGCCCGGGTCCGGAACTCCGGGTCGGTGTTGGCCTGGTACTTCTCGGCGATCGCCTTGACCGACTCGGCCTCGATCCGGGCCTGGGCCGGGTCGTAGACCCCGCACGGCAGGTCACAGTGGGCGCTGACCACGGTGCTAGGCATGAGGAAACGCGGAAGTCGCATCAGGACCCCTCCATTGGAATTTGCGATGATCCGTGGACGACAGTACCCCTTACCGAACGCGCGTAACGCAACGGAAGACTGATGCCGTGAGGTTGCAACTGCCACTGTTCGCGGCACTGGTCCGCGGCCCGTCCATGACGCCGGCGCTGCGCGACGGAGACGCGATTCTGGTCCGTCGCGGCGGACGCATAAACGCAGGTGATGTGGTCGTGGCCCGATTCCGTTCCGGTCCCGGCCTGCTCGTCGTCAAACGGGCCGCGCACGAGCAGGACGGTGGCTGGTGGGTAAGGGGCGACAACGAGTTCGTGACCGACGACTCCCGCGCGTTCGGAGTGGCGGATGTCATCGGGAGGGTTTTGTGGCGTTACTGGCCGCGACCGGGACGGCTCCAGTAAGGTCCTTTGAATCCGGGTGACCCCCGCATCGCATGCCGCCGCCGCGCAGACTCGCGCCGCCGACCGGCTGCCTTCTTCCACAGATGCCTTTCCGGGAGTCACCGTGTCCTACTTCAGTTTTGAACTCGATCCTGCCCTGGCCGCCGATCCCGTCTTCGACCTGCACCAACGCGGCAAGATGGCGATCACGGCGACCGTCCCGCTGGAGAGCCGCGACGATCTGTCGCTGGCCTACACGCCGGGCGTGGCCCGGGTCTGCGAGGCGATCGCCGCCGACCCCGGCCTGGCCGCCGACTACACCTGGACCAGCAACGCCGTCGCGGTCGTCACCGACGGCTCGGCCGTGCTGGGCCTCGGCAACATCGGCCCGCGGGCCGCGATGCCCGTGATGGAGGGCAAGGCGGTGCTGTTCAAGCAGTTCGGCGGCGTCGACGCGGTGCCGATCTGCCTGGACACCCAGGACACCGACGAGCTGATCGCCATCGTCAAGGCGCTGGCCCCGTCGTTCGGCGGCATCAACCTCGAGGACATCAGCGCGCCCCGCTGCTTCGAGATCGAGCGCCGGCTCGACGCGGCGCTGGACATCCCGGTCTTCCACGACGACCAGCACGGCACCGCGGTCGTGGTGCTGGCCGCGCTGCGCAACGCCACCAAGCTGCTCGGGCGGCGGTTCGCCGACCTGCGGGTGGTCATCAGCGGCGCGGGCGCGGCCGGGGTGGCCATCGCCAAGGTGCTGGTGGCGGCCGGGGTGGCGGGGGCGAACATGATCGTCTGTGACTCGCGCGGCATCGTGCACGCGGAGCGTGCCGACCTGAACCCGGCCAAGGCCGAGCTCGCCGCCTTGACCAACTTCTCCGGGCGCACCGGCGGCGTCACCGAGGCCCTGATCGGCGCCGATGTGCTGGTCGGCGTCTCCGGCGGCACGATCGGCGAGGACGCGCTGGCCGGCATGGCCCCGGGCGGGATCATCTTCGGCCTGGCCAACCCGACGCCCGAGGTGATGCCGCACGTCGCCCACCGGTACGCCGCGATCGTCGCCACCGGGCGCAGCGACTTCCCCAACCAGATCAACAACGTGCTCGCCTTCCCGGGCATCTTCCGGGGCGCGCTCGACGCCCGGGCGACCACGGTCACCGAGGGCATGAAGGTGGCCGCGGCCGAGGCGATCGCCGAGGTGGTCGCCGACGACCTGCGGCCCGAGGCGATCGTGCCGTCGCCGCTCGACCCGCGGGTGGCGCCGGCCGTGGCCGCCGCGGTGGCCGCGGCCGCCGAGCGCGAGGGGGTGGCCCGGCGGTTGTCCACAGGCTCCACAGCCGTCGCCGCCCAACCGGTCTAAGTTCGAAGGCATGCGAGCTGCGTACGCCACGAAGGCGAATCCTGAGGACCCGCTGTCCGCGCTGACCGTCGGCGACCTGCCGGAGGCCACGCCACCAGAGGGCTGGGTGACCGTCGACGTGCGGGCCAGCTCGCTCAACCACCACGACCTCTGGTCGCTGCGCGGGGTCGGCCTGCCCGCCGACCGGCTGCCGATGGTGCTGGGCTGCGACGCCGTGGGTGTCGACCCGGCGGGCGACGAGGTGGTCGTCTACGCCGTCGTTCCCGACCGGGCCGACCCCCGGGGCATCTCGCTGCTCTCCGAGCACTTCCCGGGCACGCTGGCCGAGCGGGTGTCGGTGCCGGCCGAGAACCTGATCCGCAAACCGGCGGGCATGTCGGCGCTCGAGGCGGCCTGCCTGCCGACCGCCTGGCTCACCGCGTGGAACATGCTGACCACGCGGGGCCGGGCCGCCGAGGCCGAGGCGGTGCTGGTGCAGGGCGCCGGCGGCGGGGTGGCGACGGCCGCGGTGGTGCTCGCGGTGGCGATGGGCAAGCGGGTCTACGCGACCAGCCGCGAGGAATGGAAGCGCGAGCGGGTGACGGCGCTCGGGGCCACGGCCGTCGAGCCTGGGGCGCGGCTGCCCGAGCGGGTCGACCTGGTGATCGAGTCGGTCGGCGCGCCGACGTTCGACCACTCGATGAAGAGCTCCAAGCCCGGGGCGCGCATCGTGGTGTGCGGGGCGACCGGCGGCCACCAGGCCACGATCGACCTGCGCCGGGTCTTCGCCATGCGGCTCGAGATCCTGGGCGCGACGATGGGCTCGGCCGACGAGATGCGGTCGCTGCTGGCGTTCCTCGACGAGCAGGGGGTGCGCCCGGTGATCGACGCGACCTACGGCTTCGCCGAGGCGGCGGCGGCCTTCGAACACCTGCACTCGGGCAAGATCTTCGGCAAGGTGGTGCTCGACCACTCCCGCTAGCTAGAGCTTGTCGGTCAGCGTGGCCAGGCCGCCCTTGGTGGCGTCCCGCTTGAGGCGGCCACGGGCGGTCGCGTCGCCGTAGAGGGTATAGCGCAGGAAGTCGGTCGTCGTGGCGATCACCGGGGCGAAGTCCTTGGTGAGGGCCACGTGGCCGCCCTCGGTGACGGTGAGCAGCGCTTTCGGCCAGCGCACGGCGTCGTAGGCGGCCTTGCCGTCGGCGTAGGGCACGGTCTTGTCGAGCTTGCCGTGCACGAAGAGCATCGGGGCGGCCCTGCCCTGGAACGGCACCGGCAACACCTGGCGGCCGGAGAGCACGACGCCCGCGACCAGCCGGGCGTCGCGGGTGCCGCTGAACAGGCCGACGGTCGTGATGCCGCCGGCCGAGTGGCCCGCGGCGGCGATCCGGGCCGGGTCGATCAGGTCGCCGTGCTCCTTGCCGTAGGCCAGCATCCGGGTGATCACCTCGGAGACGTCGGCCGGCTGGTTGATCACGTCCAGCGGGTCGTAGTCGCGGGCCCGGTACCTGGTGTGCGGGAAGGCCGGCGCGGCCACCACGAAGCCGGCCTTGGCCCAGGCTCTGAGGATGGTGGCGTAGGCCTCCGGCTCGGAGGTGAGGCCGTGGCTGAAGACGATCAGAGGGAACGGCTTCTCGCCCGAGGTCGGATACCAGACCGTGGTGGGGAGCGGGCGGTCCTTACCGCGCTGGAGGTCGAGTTCCCTCGTGGTGATCGGCAGCGTCTCGGCCGGCGCCCGGCGCGGTGCGTCTGATTTGTCGGGTAGGGCGGGCGCCGAGGATGGCGCGACGGGGGCTGACGTGGCCCGAGTTGGTGGGTCGGTGGGCCCGTCGGCGGGCTGGTCGCCCGGTGAACAAGCCGCGGTCAGCGCGAGCAGGACGATCAAGATCAGGTGGGTACGCCTCGGCACGCGGCAATTGTGCCTGGTCGCCGGAGGTGGATGCCGTAGTCGGGCGCGCCCGGGGAACAAGGGCGGCCGGCGGTCAGGCGGGGCGTGTCAGGCGGCGGGGCGGGAGCGGATGACGGCCAAGCGGCGTTCGACGCGGTCGACGGCGGCGCGGAGCAGTGGGGCCCGGCGGGTGTGGGCCTCGGCGTTGGGTGAGTCGGGACCGTGCCGGTCGAGCATGTCGGCCAGGCGCTGGTCGAAGCTCATGGTGCGGCCGTTGGGGCCGACGGTCTGGTCGGCGTAGGTCAGGACGTCGCTCACCACCGACGTCTCGCGCGGGAACCGGCCCAGTTCCTCGGCGAGGCCCCGCACCTCGGCGACGCAGAACGCGCCGGAGTGGTGCCCGACCAGCCCGGCGATCCGGTCCGACCAGCCGGTGGAGCGGAGGTGGCGGGCGCCGTCGAGCGGGTGGAAGCCGGAATCGAGCAGCTCAGGGGCGTACCCGATGTCGTGCAACCAGGCCGCGGCCTCGAGCACCTCGCTCTCGGCGGGGCCGACCGTGGCGCCGATCTGCTCGGCCCGGCGGGCCACGCCGATCGTGTGCCGCCAGCGCTCCGGGAGGCCGGTGAGCAGGATCTGGGCGACATCGCGCGCCTTAAGGACCAGCCGGGCCGGCCCGGGGATGGTGCTCATGGCATGGATCATCTCCCGGTGAGTGTCAATGGGGAAGGACTGTTCAGGGTCCTGCGAAGGAACGCCGTCACGGTCCGGTCCATCGCGGCGTACCCGGGTTTGTCCGGGCGCATGAAGGCGGCGTGGGTGGCGCCGGGCAGCACGACGAAGCGTTTCGGCCACGGCGCCTCGGCGTACGCGGCCCGGCCGTCCGCGATCGGGATGACCTTGTCGTTGTCGGCGTGCAGGAAGAGCAGCCGGGCGGGCGGGCCGCCGAACCGGCCGGGCGCCATCCAGCCCGCGATCACCACGCCGGCCACCAGGCGCCGGTCGTGGCCCGGGCGGAACAGCCCGGTCGTGGTGAAGCCGCCCGCCGAGTGGCCGACCGCGGCGATCCGGGACGTGTTGATGTGCCCGTACAGCGGGTCGCTCCGGGTGCCGGCCAGCGCGATCACCTTCCGGAGCAGGTAGGCCGCGTCCGCGGGCTGGTTGACCATGTCGGTGCGGACGTACGGGTCGGCCTTCCGGTTCGTGTACGGGTACGCCGGCGCCGCCACCACGAAGCCCGCCGCGGCCCAGCTGGCCACCGCGGGGGTGTTGCCCTCCGGCGACCCGTGCAGCCCGTGGCTGAACAGCACCAGCGGGAAACGGCCCGGCCGTGGGCGGGCGTCGCGACGAACGGTGATCCAGGCGGGCGCCGGGGCCGGGTCGGGGTTGTCGGCGGTGGTCACGGCCGGGAAGAACAGCACTGTTCGCAGCGGCCGATCCCGACCGCGGGCCCAGGTCACCTCCCGGGTGCCGACCGGGTAGCGGGCCGGCGCGAGCGAGGCCGTGGCCGCCGGCGGAGGCGAGGGGGTGGCCGAGGGCGCCGGCGGCGTGCCGGTGGGGGGCGGTGAGTCGCACGACGCCAGCCCCAGAACTGCGCAGAGTGCCACGGCGATCACAGCCCGTCCCATGAGTAAACGGTAGGCCGACACGCCCACGAACGAGGGAAAATGTCCATCTGACCGGTATCACCTGGGACTTCGTGACGCGGGATGCGCAGCTTCGCTAGGGTGTCGCGCATGTCTGACGAGACCGTTGATCCCAGTGGTAACACCGAGGCGTTCCGCGCCTTCTCCAACACCCCGCCCGAGCCGGAGCCGGCCGCGAGCAAACTCCCGCTGATCATCGGCGGCATCGTGGCCGCCGTCATCGTGGTCGGCCTGGTCGTCTGGCTCGCCCTCTAGGGCGTAGTCGGGCTCGCCCTCGCCGCTGTGGCAGCGCTCCACAGAGGATCTTTTCCCGAGTTGTTTCTTGATCTGTAACGTGACCGGTGCCACATTGATGCGGCACCTCTGCGGTTCGGCGGGGGTCGATCCAACGTTCCCGCCCTGCCGCAGAGAAGGACCGGTCGTCAGATGCTCGTGCGTAACCTGTTATCCCAGGTCAAGGGCGTGACCGGGGTCGTCGACGCCACCGCCGGGGCCGAGGACCTGCGCCGGCACCTGATGGTCCCCGACGACCTGCCGTTCTCGGCCGACGTCGCCGATGCCACCCCGGACAGCCTGCTGGTCTGCATGCTCGGCCCGCAGGGCGGCACGCACACCGCGCCCGAGGACCTGGCCCGGACGCTGCGGGCGGTTCCGGCCGGTGTCACGGTGCTGATCCTCGCCGGGTGGCCGCCCGACGCGTTCCCCGACAACGTGGCGCTGGCGACGTTGGCCGACGGCCACTGCCAGCTCACCGACGCCGTGACGCTGACCTCGACCGGCCGCTACGGCATGCACGTCGCCCTGCTCGCCGAGCGGGTCGAGACCGTGCGGCCGCGCCGGGCGCAGCTGTCCGCGGTCCCCGACGCCGAGCCGCCGACCCTGCCGGACGGGTCGCTGGCGACCCGGCTGTGGCTGGTCAACCAGCCGGTGCTGGCCGAGCGGACCACCGGCCCGCTGCGCCGGCAGGTCCGTGCGCTCACCGACCGGGTCACCCAGCTGTCGGCCGAGCTGACCGACGCGCAGAAGGACACCGGCGAAGCGCGGGCCGAGCTGAAGGCGCGGGGCAAGGAGCTGGCCCGGGCCGAGAAGCGCATCACCGCGCTGGAGCGCTCGGTGTCGTTCCGGCTGGGCAAGACGCTGGTGGACGGCGCCCGGCACCCGGGCAAGGGCGTGCTGGCCGTGCCGATGACCGTGGCGAGCATCTGGCGGGACCGCCGGGCCCGGGTCAGCGTCGTCGCCGCGCCGCGACCGGAGCCGGCCACGCCGCCGGTCGAGGCCACCCACCGGGCGGTGCCCATCCCGGTGCCCGGTTCGCCGGGACGGGTCGTCACGATGACCGCGCCGAGCGCGTTGATGGTGCCGCGCTACCTCGACCAGGACGGGCTGGCCGGGTACGAGCCGACGTCGATCCCGTGCTTCCTGGCGGCGATCGAGACCGCCGGGCCGGGCGCGGTGCTCGACATCGGCGCGAACGTCGGGCTCTACGCCGCCCTGGCCGCGGCCGTCTCCGACCGGGACGTGGTGGCCTTCGAGCCGTTCCCGACGCTGGCCGAGGTGGCCGAGCGGCTCACCGCCGACAACGACCTGAAGATCCAGGTCGAGCGGATCGCCCTGAGCGACCACATCGGCACGGCCGCCTTCTACCTGTCGGACTCGTCGGACAGCTCCAACTCGCTGGCGGCCGGCTTCCGCGACTCGACCCGGCAGATCGACGTCGCGGTCGAGACGCTGGACGCGTACGTGCGGCGGACCGGCATCGTCCCGGCCGTACTCAAGATCGACACCGAGAGCACGGAACCGGACGTGCTGCTCGGCGCGGCCGAGACGCTGCGCGAGCACCGGCCCTGGGTGCTCTGCGAGGTGCTGCACCGCCGCGGCGAGGACCGGCTGATGGAGGCGATGGCCCCGCACGGCTACCGCTGGTACCACATCACCGATCGGCTGCCGTACGCCGAAGCGCAGGTCATCGCCGGCGACCGCACCTATCAGGACCTGATGTGGCTGTTCGCGCCGGAGGAGCCGGACGACTCGTTCTGGGCCCGCGTCGCGGCCCAGCGCACCGCGGTCGAGAAGACCCGGGGTTAGCCGAGCGCCGTCCAGGTCTGGGTGGCGATCTCGCGTTCCTCGTCGGTGGGCACCACGCAGATCGCGGTCGGCGACGCGTCGGTCGAGATGATCGGGTCGCCGGCCGCGTTGCGGGTCTCGTCCAGGGTCAGGCCCAGGGCGGTCAGGCCGGCGACGGCGGCGGCGCGCACGGCGGGGCTGTTCTCGCCGACGCCGCCGGTGAAGGTGACCGCGTCCACCCGGCCGAGCACGGCCGCGTAGGCGCCGACGTATTCGCGGATGCGCCGGGCGTAGACGTCGAAGGCCAGGGTCGCCTGCTCGTCACCGTCGGCGCGGCGGCGCAGGATCGTCCGGACGTCGTTGTCGCCGGTCAGGCCGAGCAGACCGGCGCCGCGGGTCAGCGAGCGTTCGATCTCGTCCAGCGGCATCCCGGCCACCCGGTGCAGGTGGAAGACCACCGTGGGGTCGAGGTCGCCGCTGCGCGTACCCATCACCAGGCCGCCCTGCGGCGACATGCCCATCGACGTGGCGACGCTGCGGCCGGCCTCGACCGCACAGGCGGAGGCGCCGTTACCGAGGTGGAGCGTGATCACGTTGACCTGGTCGGGGCGCTTGCTCAGCAGGGCGGCGGTCTGCCGGGACACGTAGGCGTGCGACGTGCCGTGGAACCCGTACCGCCGGATCTGCCACCGCGAGGCCAGCTCGGCGTCGATCGCCCAGGTCACGCCCTCGGGCGGGATCGTCGCGTGGAAGGCGGTGTCGAAGACCGCGACCTGCGGTACGCCGGGCAGCAGCTTGCGGGCCACCGCGATCCCGGCCAGCGCCGGCGGGTTGTGCAGCGGCGCCAGCGGCACCAACCGCTCGATGGCCGCGACCACCTCGTCGTCCAGCCGCGTTGCCGCGGAGAAGTCGGGCCCGCCGTGCACGACCCGGTGCCCGACCGCGTCGAGACCGTCCAGGTCGAGGTCGGACATGATCGACCGCAGCGCCGACTCGTGGTCGGGCGCGTCACCGTCGGCCTCGCCGATCCGTTCGACCAGCCCCTTGGCGACCGTGCCGAGGTCGTGGGAGAACAGCCGATATTTCACCGACGACGAGCCGGTGTTCAGCACGAGAATCATGAGGCCGCCTGGATCGCGGTGATCGCCACCGTGTTGATGATGTCCTTGACGGTCGCGCCGCGGGAGAGGTCGTTCACCGGGCGGCGCAGGCCCTGCATGACCGGGCCGACCGCGACCGCGTTGGCCGACCGCTGCACGGCCTTGTAGGTGTTGTTGCCGGTGTTCAGGTCGGGGAAGACGAACACCGTCGCCTGGCCGGCGACCGTGCTGCCGGGCAGCTTGGTCGCCGCCACCGCCGGGTCGATCGCCGCGTCGTACTGGATCGGGCCCTCCACCGGCAGGTCGGGCCGGCGTTCCCGGACCAGCTTGGTGGCCGCCGCCACCTTCTCGACGTCGGCGCCCGCGCCCGAGCTGCCGGTCGAGTAGGACAGCATCGCGACCCGGGGCTCGATGCCGAACGCGGCCGCGGTCTGCGCCGACGACAACGCGATGTCGGCGAGCTGGGCGGCGTCCGGGTCGGGGTTGACCGCGCAGTCGCCGTAGACCAGCACCCGGTCGGCCAGCAGCATGAAGAACACACTGGAGGCCACCGTCACGTCGGGCACGGTCTTGATGATCTCGAAGGCGGGCCGGATCGTCGCCGCGGTCGTGTGGTTGGCCCCGGACACCATCCCGTCGGCCAGCCCGGCGGCGACCATCATCGTGCCGAAGTAGTTGACGTCGCGGACCACGTCATAGGCCAGGTCGAGGGTCACGGCCCGGTGTTTGCGCAGCTCGGCGTAGCGCGAGGCGAAGTCGTCGCGCCACTGCGAGGTCTCCGGGTCGACCAGCCGGGCCGCGCCGATCTCCACGCCCAGCTCGCGGGCCCGCCGGGTGATCTCGTCCGGGTGGCCGAGCAGGGTCAGGTCGGCCACCCCTCGGCGCAGCAGGCTCTCGGTGGCGCGCAGGATCCGTTCCTCGGCGCCCTCCGGCAGCACCAGGTGGCGCCGGTCGGCGCGGGCGCGGTCGATCAGGTCGTTCTCGAACATCAGCGGCGTCACCCGGGACGACCGTGCCACCTCGAGCACCTCGGCCAGCGCGGTCGTGTCCACATGCTGCTCGAAGGCGCCCAGCGCGGCGTCGATCTTGCGCGGGGTGGTCGCGGTCAGCCGCGCCTCGATCCGGGCGGCGGCGGCAATGGTGTGGTAGCTGTCGGTCGGCACGACCAGCATGGCCAGCCCGGTGTTCAGCCGCTCGATCACCCGGACCGCGCGCGGGTCGGGGTGTTCGCCGATGGTCAGCACCAGGCCGGCCAGGGTGACGTTGCCGGCCGCGTGCGCCGCGCTGACCGCCACCAGCACATCGGCCCGGTCGCCCGGGGTGATCACCAGCGCGCCGTCGACCAGGTGGTCGAGCACGGCCGGCACGTGCGCGCCACCGACCACGTAGTCGAGCACGTCCCGGTCGAGCGCCGCGTCGCCGCCGCTGACCACGGTCGCGTCGAGGGCGGCGGCCACCTCGGCCACGGTCGGGGCGGCCACGGCCGGCACCTCGGGGATGGCCCAGGCCGGCACGTCGAGTCCGGCCGGCGCTTCGACGCCGACGGGCACACGGTTGGCGATCAGCGCGATCACCGTCGCGTTCAGATCGGTGATCGAGTGGTACGCGCTCCGCGCGGCCGCCGCCAGCGCCTCGGTGCTCCGGTGCTCGCCGCTGATCACCGGGATCACCACGCTGCCGAACTCGGTGGCCAGCCGCGCGTTGAAGGCCAGCTCGCGGGGGAGTTCGTCGCGCCCGTCGTCGTGGTGCCCGTCGGCGAAGTCGCTGCCGATCACCACCACCGAGGCGCAGCGCCGCTCGACCTCGCGGTAACGCTCGACGATCCGGCTGATCAGCTCTTCCCGCTTGCCGTCGGCGACCAGCGCGGCCGCCTCGGCGTAGGTCACGCCGTAGGCCTCCGCGTAGGGCGCGACCAGGGGGTAGCGCGTGGTCAGCAGGGTGAGGAGCGGATCCTCGCGATCCGGCACGAGGGGCCGGAACACCCCGATCCGGGCCACCTGCCGGGACAACAGCTCGACGAGTCCGAGTGCGACCGTGCCCTTGCCGACCCCGGGCCCCAGCCCGGCCACGTACACGCTGCTCGCCACGCCCCCAACCTAGTCGGTGTCCCGGAGGTAGGCGTGGTGAGCAGCGCCGTTGCACCCGGCGCCGGTCTTCTCCCGCCAGCCGTAGTGCAGCTCGCCGGCGAGACGGGTCGGCGTCTCACCGCACAGCGGGTCACGGGAGGCGACGCCGAGCTTGCCGCGGAGCGGGTCGAGCAGCGTTCCCGGCCGGAGCAGCAGCAGGTCGCCGACCAGCCGGGGGGCGCCGGGATAGGGCAGGGCGGTCCGGGCCGAGCCGTCGGGGCGTTGCAGGAACCAGCCGGCCGGGTCGTGACCGAGGCAGTACGCCGCCACGCAGTCCAGCTTGTCCGCGCCGGCCGGCCGGATCACCTGCCGTTCCTCGCCGGTGACGAGGTTGCGGAACCGGGTCCGATCGGCGCTGTGGGCCCACACCGTCCCGTCGATCTGCATCCGGTCGTACACCCGCAGGATCGTCGAGGAGGAGGAGGTCGCGCCGGTGAACCGGATGACGAAGTCCTGGTCCGACATGTATACGGCGTCCGCGGTGGCGTACACGCCGGTGATTCCCGGTGGGCCGGTGGTGTCGCCGGCGAGCTGTTGGAACAGTCCACCGGCCGCCGGCGAGGTCATCAGCTCGGCGTTGTCCTTCTCCCGCTGGACCCAGGCGATCGTGGTCGAGGAGATGGAGGCCGCGGTGACGGAGGCGCGGCCGCGGAGCGAGTCGACCAGCAACCGGTACGTCCTGTCGGCCACCGCATAGCTCCAGAACGCCGTCGAGGCGTCGTCGGTCCCGGGCAACGGCCGGCCGAACACCAGCAGGTGCCCCTGGTCGATCCGGCCGACGACGGTGGCCGCACGACCCGGCGCCGGATCCGGCGGGTTGCCGGTCACGGTCGCGCCCGGCCAGGTCTCGGTGATCAGCGGCGGCCTCGCGGGCAGTGCCGGGAGGAGGAAATCGGTGGTCGGCAGCGCCCGCTCGACCGGTGGCCGCAGTACCACCCACCCGCCGACGGCCAGCACCAGCACGGCCGCGAAGGCCGCGGTGATCGTCTGCGTGCGCCGCTGCCGCCGGTGTCCGGCTTCGACCCGCTCCAGCAGATCGGCCGGGGGTACGGGTGCCCGCTGGGCGATGTCGCGCATCGCCTCGTGCAGATCGGTGTTCGTCATGAGGTCACCTCTTCCAGGGCCGCGATGCCGGTCTCGCGAAGCTTGGCCAGGGCCCGGGAGGCCTGGCTGCGCACGGTCCCGTGGCTGATGCCGAGCACCGCCCCGATCTCCAGGTCGGTGAGGTGCTCGTAGTAGCGCAGGACGAGGACCGCGCGCTGCCGTGACGGCAGGGTGGCGAGCGCGGCCCAGATCTGCCGGGCCTGGCCCGACGCCTCGGCCCGATCGAGCCCGCCGTCGCTGAACGGGAGGTCGGGCAGGACCGCGCTAGGCGTCTCCCGCCGCCTGCGCCAGCGGGCTATCTGCAACCGAGCCATGGTCGTGCGCACGTACCCCGTGGGGTCGTCCTTGCGCACCACCCGCGACCACTTCGCCCGCAGTTTGATCAGCGCTTCCTGCACCAGATCGTCCGCGTCGTGGTGGTTGCCGCTCAGCAGGTAGCCGTACCGGTACAGCGCCGGCCCCCGATTGCGGACGAAGTCCGCGAAGAGCCTCTCGTCCCCCATGGGCCCGCCCTCCCTCCGATCCAGGACGCCGAATCGGCCGGAGGTGTTGCACGGTCAGTCGGCGACAAGCGCCCGGAGGTAACCATCGGGCCGGGCCAGGAATGATCGCCAGTGCGTGACCAGCTCCAGTTCCTCCCACGCCACACGCCGGATCCCATGCGCGCCGAGCTCCAGAATGGTCGCTCCCGGCAGCGCCGTCAGCACCGGCGAGTGCGTGGCCACCACCACCTGCGCGCCGCTCATCCGCAACACGTCGAGATGCGCCACCAGCCGCAGCGTCGAGGTGAACGACAGCGGCGCCTCGGGCTCGTCCATCAGATAGAAGCCGTACCCCCGGAACTTCCGTTCCAGCAGCTCCAGAAACCCTTCGCCATGACTTCGGTCATGCAGATCGGCGTCGACCGGCGAAGGCAGATTCTCCAGGTACGTGTACAGGCCGTGCATGGTTTCGGCCCGAAGAAAGTACGAGTTCACGCGGCGCCCAGGCGTCCGGATCACGCGTAGTGAGGCGCCCAGTGGGGACTCGGAGCTTCGGGTGCTGTGCATGGCCCCTTTGGAGCCGCCCTCAACGTTCAGCCCATGCGCCTGAGCCAGCGCCTCGACCAGCGTCGACTTCCCCGACCCGTTCTCACCGACCAGAAACGTCACGCCGGCCGGAATGTTCAGCCCGCTCTCCAGGATCGCCGCGACAGCCGGGATCTTGGCCCACCAGGCGTCACGATCAACCTCGGCCCCGGCCTCCAGCTCAACCCGCCGAACAGGCCGATCAGTCCTCATCATCCTCTTCGCCGCGAGCCAGGAACGTGGCGAACCGCTCGATGGCCGTCTCGAACTCCGGATTGATGTCGACGAAGCTCTGCAGCTGAGAGGCGACCCACTCGAGGGTGACGCTCTCCTCGCCGCGCCTCTCGACCAGCTCTTCGATCCCGCGATCGGTGAAGTACATGGCCCGAATCCTAGGCACCGAGAAAAAGCACAACGGGCTCTGGGGCGGGGATGGACCACGGAGGGACCAAGCCTGACCGCCCGGAGTGGATCATCCCCGCCCCAGAGCCCTACAGCGCAACCAACTACGGCCTGGGCAGAGCCGCTTCGGCCAGAGCCGACTGCTCGGCCTCGTGCATCTTGGCCGACCCGACGGCCGGAGCCGCCGCAGCCGGACGGGAGATGCGGCGGAGCCGGACCCCTTCGAGGTGCTCCAGCAGGTTCAGGGCCACGAACGACCAGGCCCCCTGATTGGCCGGCTCCTCCTGCACCCACGCGAAGTCCTCCGCGTTCGGGTACTGGCTGAGCACCGCCTTCAGCTCCTCCACCGGCAACGGATAGATCTGCTCCATCCGGATCACCGCCGTGTCGGTGATGCCACGCTCGGCCCGCGCCTGGAACAGGTCGTAGTAGACCTTGCCCGAGCACAGCAGCACCCGCTTGACGTCGGCCGGGTTCAGCGGCGTGCCGTTGACCCCCGCGTCACCCATCACCGGCTGGAACGTGCCCTCGGTGAAGTCGGCGACCGACGACACCGCCAGCTTGTGCCGGAGCAGCGACTTCGGCGAGAACACCACCAGCGGCTTGCGCTTCGGCGACAGGGCCTGGCGGCGCAGCAGGTGGAAGTAGTTGGCCGGGGTCGTCGGGTTGGCCACCCGCATGTTGTCCTGCGCGCACATCTGCAGGAACCGCTCGGGCCGGCCGGAGGAGTGGTCGGGTCCCTGGCCCTCCTGGCCGTGCGGGAGCAGCAGCACCAGCGACGACTGCTGGCCCCACTTGACCTCGCCCGAGCTGATGAACTCGTCCACGATCGACTGGGCGCCGTTGACGAAGTCGCCGAACTGCGCCTCCCAGAGGACCAGCGCGTCCGGGTTCTCCACCGAGTAGCCGTACTCGAAGCCCATCGCGGCGTACTCGCTGAGCAGCGAGTCGTGCACGAAGAACCGGGCGTTGCCGCTGGTCAGCGAGCTCAGCGGGAGGAAGTCCTTGCCGGTCTTGTTGTCGACCAGGGACGCGTGCCGGGAGACGAACGTGCCGCGCCGCGAGTCCTGGCCGGCCAGCCGTACGGTCACGCCCTGGGCCAGCAGCGAGCCGAACGCGACCAGCTCGCCGAAGGCCCAGTCGATGCCGCCCTCGGCCGCCATCTTGGCCCGCCGCTCGAGCAGTTGCTGGACGCGCTTGTGCGGGGTGAAGCCCTCGGGCAGGTCGATGTGGGCCTGGCCGACCGACTGCACGGTGGCCGCGTCGACCGCGGTCTGCACCTCGGGTTCGGGCTCGTCGGCGGCCGGGCGGGACCGGTTGGTCGAGCCGGCCGCGTCGCGGGTCGCCTTGAACACCTGCTCGAGCTGCTGCTGGTAGTCGCGCAGCTGTTCCTGGGCGTCGTCCACGGTGATGTCGCCGCGGCCGATCAGCTCCTCGGTGTACAGCTTCCGGACGCTGCGCTTGGTGTCGATGATCTCGTACATCCGCGGGTTGGTCATCGACGGGTCGTCGCCCTCGTTGTGGCCGCGGCGGCGATAGCAGACCAGGTCGATGACCACGTCCTTGTTGAACGCCTGGCGGTACTCGAAGGCCAGCCGGGCGACCCGGACGACGGCCTCGGGGTCGTCGCCGTTCACGTGGAAGATCGGCGCCTGGATCATCCGGGCCACGTCGGTGGAGTAGAGCGACGAGCGGCTGTACTCCGGCGCGGTGGTGAAGCCGACCTGGTTGTTGACGACCACGTGCACGGTGCCGCCGGTGCGGTAGCCGCGCAGCTGGGACAGGTTGAGCGTCTCGGCGACCACACCCTGGCCGGCGAACGCGGCGTCGCCGTGCACCAGCACCGGCAGCACGGTGTAGCCGTGCAGGCCCAGGTCGAGGCGGTCCTGCTTGGCCCGGACGATGCCCTCGAGCACCGGGTCGACGGCCTCCAGGTGGGACGGGTTGGCGACGACGCTGACCGTGGTCGAGTGTTCGCCGTCGGGCGTCGTGTACTTCCCGGTCTGACCCAGGTGGTACTTGACGTCGCCGGAACCATGCGACGACCGCGGGTCCATCTGACCCTCGAACTCGTTGAAGACCTTCTCGTACGGCTTGCCGACGATGTTGACCAGCACGTTGAGCCGGCCGCGGTGGGCCATGCCGATGACCATCTCGTCGAGCCCGCCCTCGGCCGACGCCTTGAGCACCTCGTCCAGCAGCGGGATCAGCGACTCGCCGCCCTCCAGCGAGAACCGCTTCTGCCCGACGTACTTGGTCTGCAGGAAGGTCTCGAACGCCTCGGCCGCGTTCAGCCGGTTGAGCACGTGCTTCTGCTCGTCGGTGTCGGGTTTGGCGTACTTGATCTCGATGCGGTCCTGGATCCAGCGCCGTTCCTCGGGGCCCTGGATGTGCATGTACTCGATGCCGATCCGGCGGCAGTAGGTGTCACGCAGCACGCCGAGCACGTCGCGCAGCTTCATCCGCTGCTTGCCGGCGAAACCGCCGACCGGGAACACCCGGTCGAGATCCCACAGGGTCAGCCCGTGTTGCAGCACGTCGAGGTCGGGGTGCCGGCGGATCTCGAACTCGAGCGGGTCGGTGTCGGCCATCAGGTGACCGCGCACCCGGTAGGCGTGGATCAGCTCGACCACCCGGGCGGCCTTGTCGATCTGGCCCTCGGAGGTGCGGGCGACGTCGCGCACCCAGCGCACCGGCTCGTACGGGATCCGCAGTGAGGTGAAGATGTCGTCGTAGAAGCTGTGGTCGCCGAGCAGCAGCTCGTGCATCACCTTGAGGAACTCGCCGGACTGGGCGCCCTGGATGACCCGGTGGTCGTAGGTGCTGGTCAGCGTGGTGACCTTGCTGACGCCATGCTCGGCCAGCGTCTCGTCGGACATGCCGGAGTACGGCGCCGGGAACTCCATCGCGCCGACGCCGACGATGGCGCTCTGGCCGGTCATCAGCCGCGGGATCGAGTGCACGGTGCCGATGCCGCCGGGGTTGGTCAGCGAGATCGTCGTGCCGGCGTAGTCGTCCATGGTCAGCTCGTTGCGCCGGGCCCGCCGCACGACGTCCTCGTACGCCTGCCAGAACTTGCGGAAGTCGAGCTTCTCGCAGTTCTTGATCGACGGCACGACCAGGGTCCGGGTGCCGTCCTTCTTCTGCAGGTCGATCGCGATGCCCAGGTTGATGTGCTCGGGCTGGACCAGGGCCGGCTTGCCGTCGATCTGGGCGAACGAGTTGTTCATCTCGGGGTGTTCGCGCACCGCCCGGACCAGCGCCCAGCCGATCAGGTGGGTGAAGCTGACCTTGCCACCGCGGCCACGGGCGAGGTGGTTGTTGATCACGATGCGGTTGTCGACCATGAGCTTGGCGGGGATCGCGCGCACCGAGGTGGCGGTGGGCACCTCGAGCGAGGCGTCCATGTTCTGCACGATCCGGGCGGCGACACCACGGAGCGTGGTGACCGCGGCCCCCTCGGGCGCCTTGCCGTTCGAGGCGGCCTTCGGGGTGGGCGCGGCCTTCTCGACCGGCGCCGCCTTGGCCTGGGGTGCGGGTGCGGGCTTCGCGGGCACGGTCGGCTTCGCCGCCGCCATCGTCTTCGCGGCCGGCGCGTCCGTGCCCGCCTTGGCCGCCGAGGCGGTGGCGTTGGCCGCGGTCGCCTCGTCCGGCGAGACGATCGACCCGGTGGCGGACGCCGGCTTGTAGTCGGCGAAGAAATCGTGCCAGGCGGGGTCGACGCTGGAGGGATCGGCGAGGTAGCGCTGGTACATCTCGTCGACGATCCACTCATTGGGGCCGAAGTCGGCGAGCGGGTTGTCCTGCGAAGTCTGCTGGGTCGACACTTGCGTGTTCGCCTCTTTCACCGTTTGTCAGCACGCGCGTCCGTCATCGCGCGGACGGGAATGAACGGTGTCAAGGTTACGCTGCGCGTGAACCTTGGGGGGCTCGGCCTAGCTGACGTCCCGGCGGCGCATGATCAATGTCCCGATCAGGCCGGTCACCAGGGCATAGCCGATCAGCACGACGGCGCCTACCCAGCGTGGTGGGTTACCGGGGAGGTCGGTCCCCGAGATCATCAGTTGTGACGCGGTGGTCGGCTCGATCACCCGCAGCTTCTCGAACACCTGGGCGACGTACTCGGTCAGCAGGAAGAACACCGCCTGCGCGCCGAGCGGGCCGATCAGATAGCCGATCGAGAGGGTCAGGGTGGCGGCGATCTGGCTGCGGATCAGCACGCCGGCGCCGACGCCGAGCACCGCCCACAGCACGAAGGCCAGCGCGTTCAGCCCGATCGCCCGCCACACGCCGGCCTCGCCCAGCTGCACCGGCAGGTCGAGCTGGCCCAGGAAGAACGGCACCACGGCCAGGTTGAGCAGTGTGGTGATCAGCCAGAACCCCAGGGCCAGGAGCATCGCGGCGGCCAGCTTGGCCAGGATCACCCGTTCGCGGTGGGGAGTGACCAGGAACGTGGTGGTCGCGGTCAGGTGGAAGAACTCGTTGGTCACCAGGATCGCGCTGAGCAGCACGACCAGGAGCACGCCGAAGAACTGCCCACTGGTGTAGAGGCTGGTGGCGACATTGATCGCCTGATTGGTGGCGTCCAGCAGCGCGGCCGACTCGGGGTCGACGTTCGCGTCGGCGGGCAGATTGCTGGTGACGTTGGTGGTCCCCCAGTTGAAGAGGACCGACATCGCCCACAGCGGTACGAGGATGACGGTGAAGATCCACCACAGCGAGGTGGTGAAGATCTTGGTGAGCTCGGCCTGGATGAGCCTCATCGAATTCCCGCCTGTCCGGCCGTGAGCTGCAGGAACACCTGTTCCAGGTCGGCGCGTTCGCTGGTCAGCTCATGCAGCTCGACCTGCGCGGTGAACGCGGCGTGCCCGATCTGGGCCGCGTCCAGCCCGGTCACCATCAGCGCGCCGTCCGGCAGCGGGGTGATCGCGGGATGGAGTGCGGCCAGCGCGGTGGTCAGTTTCGCCGGTTCGGGGGTCCGCACCCGCACCTGCACGGCGGCGCCCATCGAGCCGAGCACGTCCTCGACCGGGCCCTGCCGGATCAGCTTGCCGGCCGCCACGATCACCACGTCGTCGGCGAGCTGTTGCATCTCGCTCAGCAGGTGGCTGGAGACCAGCACCGTGCGGCCCTCGCCGGCGAGCGTCTTGAGCAGGTCGCGCATCCACCGGATGCCCTCCGGGTCGAGACCATTGGCCGGTTCGTCGAGGATCAGCACCCGGGGGTCGCCCAGCATGGCCGCGGCGATGCCCAGCCGCTGCCGCATGCCCAGCGAGTAGCCCTTGAACTTGCGCTTGGCGGCCGGGGTGAGCCCGACCAGGGCCAGCGCCTCGTCGGCCCGGGAGGCCGGCAGGCCCGCCGCCCGGCAGATGACCCGGAGGTGGTTGCGGCCGGTGCGCCCGCGGTGGGCGCTGGACGCCTCCAGCACCGCGCCGACATGGCGGATCGGGTCGGTCAGGTCGGCGTAGCGCTGCCCGCCGATGGTGGCCGTGCCGGCCGTCGGCGCGACCAGGCCGAGCAGCATCCGCAACGTGGTGGTCTTGCCCGCGCCGTTGGGACCGAGGAACCCGGTCACCCGGCCCGAGCGCACCGTGAACGACAGGTCGTCGACGGCTCTCAGCCGCTTGTACTGCTTCGACAACCCTTGGACTGCGATCTCCACGCCCCCGGTCACCGCGCCAACATACTGGTTCGCCGCCCGCCGTGGTGCCCACGCTCCGGCGCCACCTTCCACGTGTTCACTTCGTGGACACATCAGATCACCGGATCGGTCATTCCATCGGAAGTTGTGGCCCTTACACAGAGGGGTATGACAGTACTTCTGACCGCCGACGCATCCACCGGGACCAGTGGGTACACCCTGCTGATCGCGGACAGCGCGGATCAGGTGGAGGCGGCACAGCGCCTCCGGCACGACGTCTTCGCCGGTGAGCTCGGCGCCACGCTGCACGGAGCGGTGGACGGGCGGGACATCGACGATATCGACGACTACTGCGACCACCTGATCGTCCGCGAGGACGGGACGGGCACGGTGGTCGGCACCTACCGGATGCTGCCCCCGGCCGCCGCCGACCGGGCCGGGCGGCGCTACGCCGACGGCGAGTTCGACATGAGCCGCCTGCACCCGCTGCGCGACCAGCTGGTCGAGACCGGCCGGTCCTGCGTGCACCCCGACCACCGCGGCGGCGCCGTGGTCAACCTGATGTGGGCCGGCATCGCCCGCTACCTGCATCTGAAGAACCTGCGCTGGCTGGGCGGCTGCGCCTCGATCCCGCTGGACGACGGCGGCGACCTCGCGGCCGGGGTCTGGGCCCGGGTATCCGGCAAGCACATGTCACCGCCGGCGCTGCGGGTCACGCCGCGCACCCCATGGCTGAACCCGGAGCGGCCGGCCGGCGACAAGTCGATCGCGGTGCCCCCGCTGCTGCGCGGCTACCTGCGCCTCGGCAGCTGGGTGTGCGGCGAGCCGGCCTACGACGCCGACTTCCACTGCGCCGACCTGTACGTGCTGTTCTCGCTCGACCGGATGGACCCGCGGTACCGCCGGCACTTCTTGGGCGGGGCGCGATGACCTTCTGGCAGCCGACCTCCACCTGCGGCGACGAGTGCCGGCTGGGCGGCGACCACCGGGTCGCCGGGATCCGCGTGGTGCTCCGGATGACCGCCCTGTTCGGGGTGCTCCTGGCCGCGCTGGTGGTGGTGGTGCCGATCCGCCGCGGCGGCTCGGTCCAGCTGATCGCCCGCGGCATGCTCGGCGCCCTCGGCGTACGCATGAGGTGGCGCGGCCCGGCCCACCGCCCCGGCAGCCTGCTGGTCGCCAACCACGTCTCCTGGCTGGACATCCTGGTGCTGCTCGCGCTCGAGCCGGTGCGCCTGGTGGCCAAGCACGACGTCGAGGCGTGGCCCGGCATCGGCGGCCTGGCCTCGATGCTCGGCGCGATCTTCGTGGACCGGACCAGGCCCAAGCGGCTGCCCGGGACGGTGGACGAGGTCACCGGCGCGCTGCGGGCCGGGCGGTCGGTCGCGGTGTTCCCGGAGGGTACGACGTTCTGCGGCCCGGAACGCGGCCGGTTCCGCCCGGCGATGTTCCAGGCGGCGGTGGACGCGGGCGCTCCGGTCGTACCCATCACGATCCACTACGGGACGACGGCCGCCGCCTTCATCGGGGACGAGACGCTGTTCTCCTCGGTCCGCCGGGTGGCGGCGCTGCGCGGGCTGACCGTGACCGTGGTCGGCGCGCCCGCCCTGCGGCCCGACATCGGCGCCGACCGTCGTACCCTGGCCCGGGCCGCCCAGGCCTCGGTCGGCACCAACCCGATGGCCTTGGGGCTGGCGGCCTGAGCTCAGCCTTTAGTCCGTTTTAGGGTGGCGGGTGGGGCGGCGGACGTCAATCACGCGGCTCACAGAAAACTTTCAGCGTCCATGCAGGCAGAGTGCAGTCGCTGGGAGAAAGATGTGGGGCATGGCCACTCAGACCCAGCCCAAGCAGAGCGAGGCGAAGCTGCTCGTCGTCGAGGACGATGCGAACATTCTCGAGCTGCTCTCCGCCAGCCTGCGGTTCGCCGGGTTCGATGTGAGCACGGCGACCAGCGGCAGCGCCGCGGTGACCGCCGCCAAGAGCGCGAACCCCGACCTGGTCGTCCTCGACGTGATGCTGCCCGACCTCGACGGCTTCGAGGTGATCCGGCTGATGCGCGAGGGCGGCGCGCGTACCCCCGTGGTGTTCCTCACCGCGCGGGACGGCACCGACGACAAGATCCGCGGCCTCACCCTGGGCGGCGACGACTACGTCACCAAGCCGTTCAGCCTGGAAGAGCTCACCGCCCGGATCCGCGCGGTGCTGCGCCGTACGACGGCCGGCGACGAGGCCCCGTCCCGGCTCACCTTCGCCGACCTCGAGCTCGACGAGGAGACCCACGAGGTCTACCGGGCCGGCCAGCGGGTGCAGCTGTCGCCGACCGAGTTCAAGCTCCTGCGCTACCTGATGCTGAACGCCAACCGGGTGCTCTCCAAGGCGCAGATCCTCGACCACGTGTGGAAGTACGACTTCCGCGGTGACGACAACATCGTCGAGTCGTACATCTCCTACCTGCGGCGCAAGGTCGACAACGTCCAGCCCCGCCTGATCCACACCCTCCGGGGGGTGGGTTACGTCCTCCGTAAGCCCGCGGCCTGACGATTCCCCGGTGTCCGTCACCGTTGTTCCCCAGTCACCGGCGCCCGAGACGCCACCGCCCTCGCCGCGGAGCGCGAGCCGGCTCCGCACCACGCCGCTCCGGATCAAGCTGATCGCCTCGGTGCTGGCGCTGGTGTTCGCCGCGCTCACCCTGATCAGCGTGTCCAGCACGTTCGCGCTGAAGTCCTACCTCGTCGGCCGGATGGACGACGAGCTCGCGGCGTACACCGAGCAGACCCGGATGGACTTCCGCGACATCACCTTCGCCCAGATCGGCACGCTGCAGACGGACACCAGCTTCCCCAGCGACTACATGCTGTCCATCCGCTCGACCTCGGGCATCGGGCGGACGTTCTACAACAACGACAAGCTGTCCGACGACGACATGCCGCCGTTCCTCACCAACGCCGAGGACATCGAGGGCCGGTTCGAGGAGCAGCCGTACACGGTGACCTCGCTGAACAAGCGGGAACACTGGCGGATGCGGATCACCTTCACCGACTCCGGCCAGGTGATCTACGTCGGGCGGAACATGGGCGAGATCGACTTCGCGATGACCCGGCTGGTCTGGATCGACTCGCTGGTCGGCTTCGGGGTGCTGATCGCGCTGGCCGCGGTGGGCGCGGCGATCGTACGCACCAGCCTGCGCCCGCTGGTCGAGATCGAGCAGACGGCCGGGGCGATCGCCGCCGGTGACCTGAGCCGGCGGGTGCCCGACCCCGAGCCGGACAGCCCCGAGCCGATGACCGAGCTGGGCCGGCTGTCCCGCGCGCTGAACGCGATGCTCACCCAGATCGAGGCGGCCTTCACCGCCCGCGCCCAGTCCGAGACGGCGGCCCGTGCGGCCGAGTCGGCGGCCCGGGACGCGGCCGACTCGGCCCAGGCCTCCGAGTCGCGGGCGTTGCGGTCCGAGGGCAAGATGCGGCAGTTCGTCGCGGACGCCTCACACGAGCTGCGTACGCCGCTGACCACCATCCGCGGGTTCGCCGAGCTGTACCGGCAGGGCGCGGTGGCCGAGGGCGAGGACGTCGTCCGGCTGATGCGCCGGATCGAGGACGAGGCCTCCCGGATGGGCCTGCTGGTCGAAGACCTGCTGCTGCTGGCCCGGCTCGACCGGGAACGCCCGCTGACGCTGGCCCCGGTCGAGCTGCCGGTGCTGGCCATGGACGCGGTGCAGGCGGCGCAGGCGATCGCGCCCGAGCGCCGGATCGACCTCGACGTCCGCGACGAGCCGGACAAGCTGGTGGCGTACGGCGACGACGCCCGGCTGCGGCAGGTGATCGGCAACCTGATGACCAACGCGCTGGTGCACACCCCGGCCGATGCACAGGTGACGCTCAGGCTCTACGCCGAATCGGGCAACCGCGCTGTGATAGAGGTGGCGGACACCGGGCCGGGGCTGAACGCGGAACAGCGCGAGCACGTGTTCGAGCGGTTCTTCGTGGTCGACGAGGCGCGCACCCGGCGGGCCGACCGGGCGGCCACCGGCACCGGCCTGGGGCTGGCCATCGTGGCGGCCATCGTGCGGGCCCACCACGGCACCGTCGACGTGCTCGGTGAGCCGGGCCAGGGCGCCACCTTCCGGGTCGCTTTGCCCGCAGTCGATGGGGAAAGTCACCCCACGGCATAGGTGTCACCATTCACAGAAAACATCCAGCCGTAACACAGTCTCGTCGGAGACCGAGTGGGCAAGGTTGGACCCATGAACGAGCACGAGACCAACCCGCAGCGGCACGAGACTCCGGCTACTCCGGAGCCGTCGCACCTGCCCGCGGCTTCCTCACCCGCGGATGCTCCCGTCACCGGCGCTCCGGTGTCCGGTGCCGCTCCGGAGCGGGGAGAGTCCGAGCCGACGGCCGCGCAGCCCACCGTCCAGCAACCGGCCGCCCAGCCCACGGCCCAGCAGCCGGTCGTGCACCCGGCGGCCGGGCCGCTGCCGCCCGCGTCGCCGTGGTCCTCGCCAGGTCAGCCGGGTCAGCCGGGCCACCCCGGTCAGGCCGGCCAGCCCTACGGCCATCCTCAGCAGCCGCATCAGCCCGTGTGGGCCGGCGCGGCGCAGCACCCCGGTCAGCAGCACCCCGGTCAGCCGCACGCCGGCCAGCCCCATCCTGGTCAGCCGCACGCCGGCTATCCCGGTCCGGCTCCCTACCCGGGCGCCTACCAGCCCGGCGGGCAGCAGGCGCCCTGGGCGGCGCCGGTGGCCACCGAGACGGCGACCCGGCCGGCCTCCTCGGGCCGGGGCCGGAGGGTCTTCGTGGCGGGCGCCGCGGCCGTGCTGATCGCGCTGGCCGGCGGTGGCATCGGCGCCGCGACCGTGCTGGCCATGGACGACAACGACGGCTCGTCGACCGTGCAGACCGGCAACTCGTCGGTGACCCGGGTGGTCGACCGCTCCTCGCTGGCCCAGATCGCCTCCGCCGTGCAGGACAGCGTCGTCTCGATCACCACGGGCAGCGGCGAGGGGTCCGGCGTCGTGCTCAACTCCAACGGCGACATCGTCACCAACAACCACGTGGTGTCGACCGCGCAGGGCGGCAAGGTCAACGTGATCTTCGCCGACGGCAAGAAGGCGACGGCCACGATCGTCGGCACCGACGAGCGGACCGACCTCGCGGTGATCCGGGCCACCGGGGTCTCCGACCTCAAGCCCGCCACCCTCGGCGACAGCGCCCAGATGCAGGTCGGCGACACCGTGCTCGCCCTGGGCAGCCCGCTCGGCCTGGAGGGCTCGGTCACGGCCGGCATCATCAGCGCCAAGGACCGCACCATCAAGTCGGAGGGCAGCGAGCCGAGCCCGCAGGATCAGCAGCCGAACCCGTTCGGCGGCCAGGAGCAGCAGCAACAGCAGCCGTCGGGCGGTGCCCAGTCGATGTCCGGCCTGCTGCAGACCGACGCCCCGATCAACCCCGGCAACTCGGGCGGCGCGCTGGTCAACACCAACGGCCAGGTGATCGGCATCAACTCCGCGATCTATACCTCGGGCGGCAGCCAGGGCAACATCGGGCTGGGCTTCGCCATCCCGTCCAACAAGGTCAAGCAGGTCGTCGACGCGCTCATCGCGGGCAAGAAGGTCAGCCACCCGGCGCTCGGCGTCAGCGTCGCCGAGGCCGAGAACGGCGGGGCGCTGGTGCGCTCGGTCACCGCGGCCAGTGCCGCGGCCGGCGCCGGCATCCAGCAGGGCGACGTGATCATCTCGGTCAACGGCAAGACGGTCAACGACTCCGACGACCTGATCGGCGTGATCCAGGGCGCCTCGGTCGGCTCCAAGGTGTCGATCGTCTTCAGCCGGGACGGTGCACAGAAGACGGTCACCGCCACCCTGAAAGAGGCGAGCTGATCTAAGCGCGGCTCCGCCCGGGGCCATTCGGGCGGCGCCACCTCCCCATGCGGTGGGTGATCTCGGTCAAGGGGGTTGACCGGGATCACCCACCGCTCCTGTTTGCGCTGTTTGTGTTCGTATCGGTACCCGTTCTCGCTCAGGGGCTCGCTTTGCCAGGTCCCGACCGCTTACCCTCGCCTCCGGCGTGGGCGCGCGGCGCGCGGAGCGAGAGGCAGCACAGTGACGTACGTCGAGACCCGGATGAACGTCTGGGAGGCGTTGGCGGGTCGGCCGCCGGGCGAGCCGATCGGACCGGCCGACCCTGGACTGTGGGCGGCCATCGTCGACCGGCTCAACCCGGCCCGGGCCCGCCCGGTGCTGCGGGCCGGCGTCGAGGCGGTCGCACTGGCCAGCGTGCGCGGCCCGGCGTACATCATGGTTCGCTCTCCCGACGACGGCTCCCGCGCCTGTTATCTGCGGCTCACGCCGGAGGAGTGGGAGCTCGCCCAGATCATGGACGGGACGCTCACCGTGGCCCGGCTGGTCGCCGAGTTCGCCCGGATCGCCGGCCGGCTCGCGCCCGACCAGGTCAAACGGGTGGTCGCCGACCTGGCCGGCAACCGGATGCTCGAGGAGCTGCCGCTCGACGCCTTCCGCCCGCTCGAGTCGGTCGTCCGCAAGCCGCTGCCCGCCCGCGTGGGCCGTGGCCTGCTCAACGCCGCCCGCGGCCGGCGCATGCTGGTCACCGACATCGACGGCCTGGTCACCGCGCTCTACCGCGGCGGCGCCCGCTTCCTCTTCACCAAGCCCGCCGCGATCGTGCTCGCGCTGATCGCCGTCGCCGGGCTGGGCGTCTTCGGCTGGACCTGGATCAGCGGCTCCGAGGCGCTGTTCCTGACCAACGGCTCCTACCTGCTCGGCGCGGTCATCCTGCTGCTGCTCAACGTGGTGGCGCTGGCCTGTCACGAGCTGGGGCACGCGCTCGCCACCAAACACGCCGGGCGGGAGGTGCCGGCGGCCGGTCTGCTGGTCTACTTCGGCATCCCGTCGGTGTTCGTCGACACGACCGACGTGTGGATGGCCGGTCGGAAGGCCCGCCTGCTGGTCACCGCGGTCGGCCCGCTCACCGGCCTGGTGCTGGCCGGCGGCATGCAGGTGGTCGGCCTGTTCGTGCCCGCGGTCGCCGGGCTGGCCTTCAAGCTGGCCTTCGCCTGGTACATCAACGTGCTGTTCAACCTCAACCCGTTCATCGCGCTGGACGGCTACTACCTGCTGATGGACTGGCTGGAGATCCCCAACCTGCGGGCCCGCGGCCTGTCCTGGGTGGCGAGCCGGCTGCGCGGCCGGCCGCCGCGCTGGGCGTCGCTCGACCGCGAGGGGCGGATCATCGCGCTGTACGGGGTGCTCGCCCTGCTCTGGCTGGCGGTGGCCGCGAACCTGGCCTACCGGATGTGGTCGGACCGGGTCAGCGGGGTGGCCACCGGCCTGTGGCACAGCGGACCGGCGGCCAAGCTGCTGCTGGTCGCGATCGTGCTCGGCCTGTGCGCCCCGCTCATCCACCTCGGGCTGCGCCGGTTGGGCCGCTGGTGGCGCAAGTCCCGGGCCCGCAACGCCGAGAAGCACCGCGAGGCCGACCTGCCGCGCCGGCTCGACGCGCTGCGCAACTCCGACCTGGGCGGGCTGCCCGAGCACGCGCTGCACGGGCTGGCCGTCCGGGCCCGCTGGGAGCGCCCGTCGCAGGGCAAGCAGGTCGTGATGGCCGGCGGCCCGCAGACCGCGGTCTTCGTCGTGGTCGACGGCGCGCTGCAGGGACGACGGCCCGGCGACCCCGGCGGCACGATCCGCCACCACGTCGGCCGCGGCGGCGTGGTCGGTCTGGGCAACGCGCTGACCGGCCGGGCCACCTCGCTCGACTGGCACACCGCCGGCACCACGCTGCTGAGCGTCCCGACCGCGACCGTGGCGACCGTGATCGGCCCGCTGCCCGGCCCGCCCCCGGTGGACCGGGCCGAGGCCGAGGCGCTGTTCGCGGACACCCCGGCGCTGGCCGCGCTGGCCGGTGACGAGCAGCTGGCCCTGATCGCCTCGGCCCACCCGGTCGACCTGGAGCCGGGCGCGCCGGTGATGCTGGTCAGCCCGACCCAGGCGGTCGTCGTCGAGTCGGGCGTGATCGCCATGGCCGACGGGACCGAGCTGCGCCGGGGGACCCTGGTCGGCCCGGTCGGCGACGGCAGTCCCGGGATGGTCGCTCAGTCGCGTACCCCCGTGCGGTTGTGGGTCATGCCGGACGCCTCGAGCCTTCCGCCCCTGGTCGGCGGCAACCCACTCGCCGGGGCGACGGTCGTCCAGGGGCACGGCGCGCCGAAGTTCGGCAAGAACCCGGACGACTACCCGCCGCTGATCGTCCCGCCCGGCCCGCCGGACGGCACCGAGGACCCGGAGGTCGACAAGCGCTTCCTGCGCCGGATGTGGTGGCTCGTCCTGCTCGTGCTGCTGCTCGCCCTGCTGCTCACCACGGCCAACCTCGCGCCCGGGCCGGCCTGGGCCGAGATGCCGACCAGCCGCGCGCTGCTCACGTCGGAGCGGGGCCGGCTGACCCTCACGGTCGGCGACCAGGTGACCGTGCTGAACCCGGGGGAGCGGCGGTTCGTGGCGGCCGGCGCCAAGATCGAGGTGAACGACAACGCGACCGGGCTGGTCACCTTCACCGGCGGCGCGGCCGCGCTGCTCTGCGGCGGGTCGACCACCGAGGTCGGCGCGCTGACCACCGGCCTGGGCCGGGACCGGCGGCCGAGCGGGGTGCTCACCCTGGACGGCGGTCGCCTGCTGGCCGACACGACCAGCACCAGCGGCGCGTACCGGCCGCTCGACCTGACGGTGAACCGGCCGCTGGGCGGGGTGACGAACACGGGCCAGGCGTGGTTCTCGGTCGACCCCGCCGCGGTCACCGTGTCCACCGGCAAGGTGACCGTGGACGGGCAGCCGTCCTCGCCGACGAACGGCAGTCTGTCGTGCGGTGACGGCGTGACCGTCGAGCCGCCGGCGGCCGGGCCGAGCGAGGAGCCGCCGTCCGAGCTCCCGTCGGAGCCGGCGACCACGCCGTCCGAGCTCCCGTCGAGCACGCCCCCGGTCGAGGAGCCCGACCCGGATCCGCTCCCGCGGCCGAACGGGAACAACAACCCGGGCAACAACGACGACGATGACGACGACAATCCGCCGGCGAACAACCCGAATCCGGGCAATCCCCGGCCGGGCAACCCGAACCCCGGCAACCCGAACCCGGGCACGTCGTCCAACCCGCCGGACCCGGAACCATCCGACTCGGAGGAGCCGGAGCCGAACCCGTCGCAGTCGTCCGGCAATCCGAGTCCGTCGCAGAGCAGCCAGCAGCCTCCGGTCATCTCGATCCGGCCGGAGAACCTGCCGACCGGGCCGATTATCGTGATCCCCGGCTGATGATGATCACGATGGAGGAGTGCTGACGTGCTCTGCTGGTTCTGCGCGAAGGCGGCGCGGGCGACCTGCCGGTTCTGTGGCCGAGGCGTGTGCGAGGACCACGCGCGCTTCGGTCCCTACCTGCTGCAGGTGAGCCGCTCGGAAATCCGGCAACGGGCGGAGGCGCTGGTGGTCGAGGACGCCGTCCAGTGCGGCACCTGCCGCCCCAGACCCCAACCGGTGGCCATGCCGGAAATGGACTGATGGGGCGATATTTTCGCTGGACCGGCTCGTCTATGTTGACCACATGAGCGACTTCGACGACGTGCTCGAGCGGCTGCTCACCGACCAGTCGTTCGCCGCCGCGCTGGCTGAGGACCCGGACAAGACGCTGTCCGGGTACCGGCTCGACGAGGACGAGATCGAACTGCTGCGCAGCCAGGTCTGCGCGGACACCGGCGGCGCGGCCGCGGTGGTCGAGGGGCGTACGACGAAGTCGAGCACCTTCGGGCTGTTCTCGTCGCTCGGTGATTGGTCCGAGTTCGGCTCGGCGGCCGGTGTCGCCGCGCGCGCCACCGGGGACGCCGTCGGGCCGGGCGGCAGCGGCGGCATGGTCCAGGCCCATTCCGCCCTGGGCGACGCGCCGCCCGCGCACGACCTCGACGACGTGCCCGCCACGGCCAAGATGGGCGACGCCGCCTCGGTCGCGCACGCCGAGGTGGTCAAGGCCACCCAGGTCGAGCACGAGCCGCTGGCCCAGCCGGCGAAGGCGCCCGAGCCCAAGGTCGAGGCCGTCGGCGACTACCGCAACAAGGTCGACGCGAACGGCGACGGCCACTGGGACAAGGCCACCTACTCGGCCCGCGAGGACGGCGGGGTGGACATCATGGTCGACGTGAACCACGACGGGAAGGTCGACTTCGTCGGGCGCGACTTCGACCGCGACTGGAAGGTGGACGAGGCCACCATCGACCGCGACAAGGACGGCGTGTTCGAGAAGACCATGTACGACGACAACAACGACGGCTGGCTCGACCGCACCGTGTGGCAGAACGACTGATCAAGCCGCACCATGTGGTGATGGTCGCCGTTAGTGTCGACGCGCTCACCAAGATCTTCGATCCCGGGGTCGTGGCCGTCCAGGATGTCACCCTGGAGGTCGCCTCGGGCGAGTTCCTGGTGCTGCTCGGCGCGCCCGGCAGCGGCAAGACCACGTTGCTGCGGCTGATCGCCGGGCTGGAGGCGCCGACCACCGGCGAGATCCTGATCGGCGGCGTGCCGCTGGCCGAGCGGCCCGACCGGGAGGCGGCGGTCGCGGTGGTCTTCCAGAGCTACTCGGTCTACCAGCACCTGACCGTGGCTCAGAACATCGGCTTCCCGCTGCGCGGCGGCCGGCCGGACGTCGGGGAGCGGGTGACCGAGGCGGCCCGGCACCTCGGCATCGACGACCTGCTCGGGCGGCTGCCCGCTCACCTGTCCCGCGGCCAGCGCCAGCGGGTGGCGATGGCCCGGGCGATCGTCCGCCGCCCGGAACTGCTGCTGCTGGACGAGCCGCTGTCCAACGTCGACCCGCGGATCTGGGCCGAGTTGCGCGGTGACATCGTCGCGCTGACCAAACGCCTGGGAATCACCACGATCTATGTCACGCACGACCGGGCCGAGGCCGTCTCGATGGCCGACCGGATCGCGGTGCTCGATCACGGCAAGGTCGTGTGGGAAGGATTTTCGCCGTTCACAGGGCTGGACATGATTGGTTAACAGTCCTAATAATTAGCCATGCGTCGATCCCTTGTGATGGCTACGGCCGCCTTGCTGGCGGCGGCCGGGTCAGTGGTCTCTATGGCGTCCAGCGCCGGCGCCGCGGTCGCCTGTGCGGCGCCGTGGAGCGCGACCCAGGTCTACGTGGGCGGCAACAACGCCTCCCAGTCCGGGCACAACTACCGGGCCAAGTGGTGGACCCAGAACGAGAGCCCCTCCTCGCACAGCGGGCAGTGGGACGTCTGGGCCGACGAGGGTGTGTGCGACGGCGGCACCACCCCGCCGACCGATCCGCCGACCGATCCGCCCACGGATCCCCCCACCGACCCGCCTCCCTCGAGCACCCTGCCCAAGCACGCGCTGATCGGCTACCTGCACGCCAGCTTCGCCAACGGCTCCGGCTACCTGCGGATGTCCGACGTGCCCGCCGACTGGGACATCATCAACCTGGCCTTCGGTGAGCCGACCACCCCGACCTCGGGTGACATCCGGTTCACCCTGTGCCCGGCCGCCGAGTGTCCCGGCGTCGAGACCGAGGCGCAGTTCATCGCGGCGATCCGCGCCAAGCGCACGGCCGGCAAGAAGGTGCTGCTGTCCATCGGCGGCCAGAACGGCCAGGTGCAGCTGACCACCACGGCGGCCCGGGACAAGTTCGTCCAGACGGTCGGCGGCATCATCGACAAGTACGGCCTGGACGGGGTCGACGTCGACTTCGAGGGCCACTCGCTGTCGCTGAACACCGGCGACACCGACTTCAAGAACCCGACCAGCCCGGTGATCGTCAACCTGATCTCGGCGCTGCGCTCGCTGAAGACCCGCTACGGCGCCGGGTTCGTGCTGACCATGGCCCCCGAGACGTTCTTCGTGCAGCTCGGCTACCAGTACTACGGCTCCGGGCCGTGGGGCGGGCAGGACCCGCGGGCGGGCTCCTACCTGCCGGTCATCTACGCGATGCGCAACGACCTCACGGTGCTGCACGTCCAGGACTACAACTCCGGGCCGATCATGGGGCTGGACAACCAGTACCACAACATGGGCGGCGCCGACTTCCACATCGCGATGACCGACATGCTGCTGGCCGGCTTCCCGGTGGCCGGCAACGCGGCCAACCAGTTCCCGGCGCTGCGTGAAGATCAGATCGCGTTCGGCGCGCCGTCGTCGGTCAGCGCCGGCAACGGCTACGTCGGCCCGGCCGGGGTCCAGCAGGCGGTCACCTGTCTGGTCCGGGGTCAGAACTGCGGCGGGTACGCGCCCCGCAGCGGCACGAACCCCAGCTTCCGCGGCCTGATGACCTGGTCGATCAACTGGGACAAGTACTACAGCTGGGAGTTCCGGACCAACCACGAACCGTTCCTGAACGCCCTGCCCTAGCCGCTCTTCGCGATGGCGTTGGCGACCGCGACCCGGTGCACGTCCGGGTCGGACCAGCTCCAGTTCGGATGCGCGCGGTTGGTCAGCAGCACCACGACCAGCCCGCGCTCCGGCGCGATCAGCAGCGACGTGCCGGTGAACCCGGTGTGCCCGAAGCTGCTCGGCGAGGCCAGCTCGCCCATGAACCAGGGCTGGTTGATCTCGACGCCCAGCCCGTGGTCGGCCGACCGGTCCGGACGCTCCTGGTCGATCGCCGGTTTGCCCCGGTTCACGTTGGTCAGGGCGCGTTTCACGATCTCGGCGGAGAGGATCCGCTTCCCCTGGTACGCCCCACCGTCCAGCAGCATCCGGCCGATGACGGCGACGTCCCGGGCCGTACCGAAGATCCCGGCGTGCCCGGCCACCCCGCCGAGCCGCGCGCAGACGTCGTCGTGCACCACGCCGCGCAACAACCCGCGTGAGGTGCGGGCGTCGGTCGCCACCAGCCGGCCCTTCGCCGCCCAGCCGAGCGGCTCGAACCCGGTGTCCCGCAGCCCGAGCGGCCCGGTGATCTGCTCCCGCAGCGCCTTGTCCAGGGTCCGGCCGGTGAGCTTCTCGACCAGCCGGCCGAGCACCATCAGCCCGACGCTGGAGTAGCGGAAGGTCCGGCCCGGCACCGCGCCGTCGACCAGCGGGATCCGCGGCACCTGGGCCCAGCTCGCCCTACCCGCCCCGACCGGCAGCCCGCCGGTGTGCGCGAGCAGCATCGCCACGGTCACGTCGTCCTTGCCGAACTCGGGCAGATAGCGGCTGACCGGCGCGTCGAGGTCGAGCTTTTTCTGGTCGACGAGCCGCAGCGTCATCAAAGCCGTGTAGACCTTGGTGATCGAGGCAAGATCGAAGATCGCGTCGGTCCGCATGGGCACGCGCTTGTTCTTCGGCAGCTCCACCGGCCCCGCGGCGTACCGGACCGCGTCACCGGCCGCGACCTCGACCCGGGTCGCGCCGTCGGCCACGACCAGGGCGACGGCGCCGGCATAGCCCGGGTGGGCCGGGTTGTCCTTGGTCGGGCGCAGGTACTTGTGCAGCACCGCCTCGACGTCGGCGGCGTAGGGCGCCTTCTTGGCGGGCGCTTTCGTCACCTTCGGTGGCGCTGACGGCGTGGCCGACGGGCTGTCCACCCATGACGAGCCGGGGCGGGCGGACGGGCCGCAGCCGCTCAGCGTGGCGGCCACTCCGGCGCCGAGGAGGACGCGTCGGGCTAGAGGCACGGCGACGATGGTTGCACCGGGGTGGGTTGCAGGACAACCCGGCGCGGGGGCAGCGGGGGTGACCACCTACGGCCTGGCGTGTGTGCCACGCCCGGGTTGCGTCGCGCGTACCTCAGCCTGGTGTTGATCTTGATCGGCGGCGAGTTCGCTGGTTATGCCGAGAGCGGACTTCGCCCAGAGGTGAATCGCTGGGCTGGGTGGCCTGGGGCGGGGGAAGGTGGAGGGGATCCGAATAGGTGAGAGGGTTGGTCCATGAACGTTGACGAGATTTCCATGCGGGCGGGCGGCGCCTCCTTCGATGACCAGGTCTTCGAGCGGCTGCTCCGGGAGCGGATCATCTTCCTCGGCTCCGAGGTGAACGACGAGGTGACCAACCGCATCTGTGCCCAGCTCCTGCTGCTGGCGTCGGCCGACAGTGAGAAGGACATCGCGCTGTACATCAACTCGCCGGGCGGGTCGATCAGCGCGGGCATGGCCGTCTACGACACCATGCAGTACATCAAGAACGACGTCGCCACGATCGCGATGGGCATGGCCGCCTCGATGGGGCAGTTCCTGCTCTGCGCGGGCACGGCCGGCAAGCGGTACGCGCTGCCGCACGCCCGGGTGATGATGCACCAGCTCTCCGGCGGCATCGGCGGCACCGCGGCCGACATCGCCATCCAGGCCGAGAGCATGCTCCACATCAAGACCGTGATGAACGAGCGGATCGCCTTCCACAGCGGTCACACGCCCGAGGAGATCGAGCGCGACTCCGACCGCGACCGCTGGTTCACGGCTCAGGAGGCCAAGGAGTACGGCCTGATCGACCACGTGATCCGCAGCGCCAGCGACGTCGGCTCGACCCCGGCGCCGATGCCGGCCTGACCGATACGCACCACCGCGAGACGGGCACCGCACCTGGTGCCCGTTTTGCGTTTGGTGGTTCGGGGTAGGTGGTGGGGCAACCCCGACTCGCTGAGGAGGTGTGCTGACGATGAGGCTCCCTACGTTCTCCCGCCAGTCCGCTACCGATACACCGACCGAAGAGCGGCCCGCCGCCGGCACGAGCACGGTGGCCAAGCCCGACGAGACCACCACCCGCCACTTCCGGACGCCGGGCGGGGCGGCGACACGTGAGCAGGACGGTGGCCGGGCCAAGGTCGCGCCCCGCGACACGACGACCACCACCGACAGCGACACCACGGCCACCACGCTCGAACAAGATCGCGTACGCGAGGACCGGGTCGCTCCGGCCGGTCCCAAGCCCCGCGCCAGCCTGCTGGCCACGCTCGGCCTGGTCCTGGGCGTCGTCGGCGCGCTCCTGGTGCTCTCCGGCCCGCTGCTGGGCTACGGCCTCGGCGTCGCCGTGCTCGCCCTGATGCTCTCGCTGAGCGGCATCCACGCCACCGGCCGCCGGCACGTCGCCGGCAAGTCCGACGCCCTGCTCGGCATGGTGCTGTCGCTGGCCGCGATCGTCGTCGGCATCCTCGCCCTGACCGGCTCGCTCAGCTGGCTCGGCACCGACATGCAGCCTGTCAATACCGCTCGCGAGTGGCTTGACGCACAGTTTGTTAACCGTTTCTAGGGGTATAGCACCATTACGGAACCGGGACGGCCTTGGCCGGACCCGCCCCGAAATGTTCCGGCGATGCGCTGGAAAGACTGGACAGGGCCGACACCCGATGCGGGGTGTCGGCCCTTCCGCGCAATGAATCGCTGGTCGCATGGGCGGCAACGCAATGAACTGATCGTGGCGAGCAAGGTTGATCTGCGGCGCCGGCCGGGGTTTCCCGCATACCGTTGCGGTCATGGCCACCCGCCGTCTCCGGAGCGCGCGGTTCGAGGCGCCGCACTCTTGGAGGTTCGGATGACGACAGTGGATCTGCGTACGCCGGGGGAGCTCGCCGACGCCGAGCGCTGGACCGCCCACAACTACCACCCGCTGCCCGTGGTGATCGCCGAGGCCGAGGGCGCCTGGGTCACCGACGTCGACGGCCGCCGCTACCTCGACTTCCTGGCCGGCTACTCGGCCCTGAACTTCGGCCACCGCCACCCGGGGCTGATCGCCGCCGCGCACGCCCAGCTCGATCGGGTCACGCTGACCAGCCGCGCCTTCGTGCACGACCGGTTCGCCGGCTTCTGCCGCGGGCTGGCCGAGCTGTGCGGCAAAGACCTGGTGCTGCCGATGAACACCGGGGCCGAGGCGGTGGAGACCGCGATCAAGGTGGCCCGCAAGTGGGGTTACCAGGTCAAGGGCGTGCCCGACGGCCGGGCGAACATCATCGTGGCCGAGAACAACTTCCACGGGCGGACGACGACGATCGTCAGCTTCTCGACCGACGCCGACGCGCGGGACGACTTCGGGCCGTACACGCCGGGCTTCACGATCGTGCCCTACGGCGACCTGGACGCGCTGACCGCGGCGATCGACGACCACACCGTGGCCGTGCTGCTGGAGCCGATCCAGGGCGAGGCCGGCGTGCTCGTGCCGCCGGCCGGCTACCTGGCCGGCGTACGCGCGGCCTGCACCGACCGCAACGTGCTGATGATCGCCGACGAGATCCAGTCCGGGCTGGGCCGCACCGGCCGCACCTTCGCGATCGAGCACGAGGACGTCGTGCCCGACATGTACGTGCTGGGCAAGGCGCTGGGCGGCGGCATCGTGCCGGTGTCGGCGGTGGCCGCGAACCGGGACGTGCTGGGTGTGCTGAAGCCGGGCGAACACGGCTCCACGTTCGGCGGCAACCCGCTGGCCTGCGCGGTCGGCGCCGAGGTGGTCAAGCTGCTGGGGACCGGCGAGTTCCAGGAGCGGTCGGAGCGGCTCGGCCGCCGCCTGCACGAGGGCCTGGCCGCGCTGACCGGGGTCGTCGCCGTGCGCGGCCGCGGGCTCTGGGCCGGCGTCGACATCGACCCGGCCCTGATGACCGGGCGTGAGGCGTGCGAGCGGCTCGCGGCCAAGGGTGTCCTGGTGAAGGACACCCACGGCTCGACCATCCGCCTCGCGCCGCCGCTGGTGATCACCGAGGCGGAGATCGACCTCGCGCTGGCGAAGATGCGCGAGATTCTCTAGCGCTCGAACTTGCGGATGGCCATGGTCGGCGCGTCGGACATGACCGAGGTCGGCTGGCTCACGCCGCCGTTCGCCCACAGCTTGGCCCGGCCCACGTTGACACCGGCGTAGAGCTCGACGACATCATCGGGGGCCAGCACCCGCACCTCATCGCGGGCCAGGGTGACCCGGTCGTCGTCGTCCCCCGACCCGCCGGGCCGCACGCCGGTGCCGTTGGTGGAGACGTCCTGGACGGTCAGGTCCTCGCCGTTCAGGGAGAACTTGGCGTGGCCGCGGCTGATCCACTTGCGGGCGTCCTCGGTCAGCCACTGGCCGAGCATCACGCCGTCGTTGCCGTCGGGGGCGCGGCCGACCACGACCGGCTGGCCGTCGGCGACCACGAACCGGCGCCGGTTGACGTCGTCGATGCGGACCGAGAGCACCTCGACCCGCGGGCGCGGGCCGGCGTCGGTGAGCCGGGTGCCGTGCCGCGGGCAGGACGGGGCGCCCGCCTTGATCGCCGGCGGCGGCTGGGCCACCGGGTTGGCCGTCTTGCGCATGTCGGCGAACGGGCTGTCCGAGTCGCCGCCGCCGAAGTTGGAACAGTTCGGCTCGGCGCAGCGCCACACCCGGGCCAGCAGCTTCGCGCCCATCGGGGACGGCTCGCCGACGGCCGGGATCTCGCCGCGGCCGACCCGGGCCACCAGCACCGGGCCACCGGCGCCGGGCACCGCGGCCAGCAGCCGGCCCGGCTCGTCGACCCACGGGCGACGGTCGCGGAACTGCTCGGCGCGGTTGCGGGTGAGCACCGGCAGGCCGATCAGCTCGGCCACCTCGAGCACCCGGTCGCCCATCTCGGGCACCACCTCGATGACGCCGTCGTCGGCCCAGCGGCGGATCACCATGCGCTCGTTCGACGTGAGGTCGGCGTCGGAGAGCAGGCCGCGCGGCGCCACCGCGTACACCGGGACGCTCTCCTCGGCCACGTGCCGGCCGAGCGCGTCGATGACCAGGCCGAGTCGCAGCATGCTGGCGGGACGGCCGCCGTCGAGATCGGCGTACCGGACCACCTCGGACAGATCGACCACGGCGCGGGCCAGCGCCGGGTCGGTGGTGAGCCGGGCCTCGATGGCGTCGAGGACCTTGCTGACCTCGAATCTCACTGATGACTCCCTGGGCGCGCGCGATTACCTCGGGCCATCATGCCGCCTGCCTGCGAGCAGGCGAAATCGGGGCTCGTTTGTTCCGCCGCCGTTTTGGGCACATCCGTGCCGCGCCGGTGTCAAACGGACGCCGGCATTCCTGGGGAGGACCGATATGCGGACCCGATCCGTGCTGGCTCTTTTGGCCGCCACCGCACTCGTGGCGGGATGTGATCCGGCGAGCCCCACGGACCCCGGCACACCTTCTTCGTCCACGCCGACCGGGAGCGCGTCCACCGCCGCCGACCCGGCCGCCGCCCAGGCCCTCGGCCAGGCCACGGCCGCTCTCGGCAACACCAGCTTCAAGGTCACCATGACCTCGGGGCCGGGCTTCAAGCTGACCGGCCAGATGGACGCACCCGGCGGCAAGGCCTCGGCCGAGATGAAGGCGACCGGCAGCAACACCGAGATCACGGTGCAGACCCGGCTGATCGGGCAGGATCTGTACGTGCAGGTCCCCGGCGTGACCAAGGCCGGCACCTGGACCCGGATCGACATGTCCCGGCTGCCCGAGGGCGCCAACCTGGGCCTCAAGCCGGGCCAGATCGACCCGGCCAACACCGCCCAGCTGCTGTCCTCGACCACCGACGTGACGCAGTCCTCGCCGCGTGAGTTCAAGGGCACACTCGACCTGACCAAGGCGAGCGGGCTGGCCGGCGTCGACCAGCTGACCATCCAGAAGTACGGCTCGACGGCGCAGAAGGTGCCGTTCACGGCCGGGCTGGACGAGCAGGGCCGGCTGTCCGCGCTGACCATCCAGCTGCCGGCGGTCAACGGCCAGCAGGTGGAGCCGCTCGAGGTGCTCTACACCGACTACGGCGTGACCGTGCCCGAGCTGAAGCCGGCCGCCGCCGAGGTCGTCGAGGCCCCGGCCGACCTCTACTCGACCTTGGGTGGCAAGTAGCGGTAGGCGAGGGGCGACGGCTGGTTCGCACTGATCCACTCGTCGATCCTCGCCCACCAGTCGTACAGCCAGGTGATGCGCTCCTGCTCGGTCGCCGGGATCTCCTCCGGCGGCACGCTCCAGAAGCGCATCACCAGCTTCTTGTCCATGGGCAGCTCACGCCAGATGTCGGCGACGGTGACCATCCGGTCGAGTCCGGTGTGCGCGACGAAGACAACACCGGAGTCGGGGGCGGCGTCGATCGCGGCGAGCAGCCCGCCCGGCTTCGGCGGCAGCAGGTGTCGCAGGTCCTCGGCCCGCTCGGCCAGGTCGGGCAGGCCGCGGGCGCGCAGCCGCTCGATCGCCCGGACCCGCCGCCGCGGCGTGAAGTTGCCGCCTTCCGGGAAGATCACGAACGCGTCGTTGTCGTCCAGCCCGTCGGCCAGCGCGCCGACCTCCTGCTCCAGCGTGTCCGAGGCGACCTTGCCGGGCAGGATGAAGCGGTTGGGCAGCCGGTTCAGCAGCACGTCGACGGCTGGGTCCCACTGCAGGGTCGCCTTCAGCACGATCCGTGGCTCGCGGGCGAACCAGTTGACCAGGGCGTGGATCAGGATGAACGAGTCGCCCGGCCCCGCGTGCCGGCTGGCCACGATCTCCGGCCGGCCCGGCAGCGCGGTGTCCGGGTCGGTGCCGACCACGTCCACCTTCAGGTGCAGCGACCAGCGCGCGATCCAGAACAGGAACCGCAGGAAGGCGCCGGTCACCGCGTAGTGGGCGCGCTGGAAGCCCGGTGAGCGGATGGCCGCGCCGAAGCCGGACGCCACCCAGAGCACGAACAGGGTCACCAGGGCGGCCGCATCCCACACCACGTAGACGACGGCCAGCCAGACCAGCCGCGGCACCCGCAGATGCCCCGGCATGAACGGTGACAGGGCCAGCGCCACGATCAGCCAGATCGGCAGCGTGGCCAGCAGCGCGACGGCGACCACGACCAGGACCGGCGCGAAGACCACGCGGCGAACCCAGATCGGCGGCATCAGTCGCCGCCCGCGGTCAGGTGCTCGTCCAGGTAGCGGCGCGACGCCGTGTAGGCCCGGCTGATCCGGCGCCCGACGGCGGCCATGTCACGGTAGGCCCAGGGCGAGTCGTCCCGGCTCTCCCCGCCGCCGGTCGGCAGCACATGCACGGCCACATCGTCGGGCAGCGCCGCAACCTCACGCGCGAACCGGTGTCGCCGCGCGATCTCGAACGCCACCTGAGCCACCTCCCACGGCCGTTTCGGCACGGCCAGCGGGCGCTCGATCCGCCCCACCTGAAGGACGAAGATCAGCTTGGCCCCGACCCGCACGGCCTCACCGATCGGGACCGAGTTGACGATGCCGCCGTCCACGAAGTGTTCGCCGTTCAACTCCATCGGCGGCAGCAGCCCCGGCACGGCCGACGAGGCCAGCACGGCGTCGACCAGCGGCCCACTGTCGAACCAGTGTTCGGCGGCCCGCTCGATGCTGGCGGCGCAGCACCGGAACGGGATCTTCAGGTCGGCGAACACCGAGTTCTCGCCGAGCTCACTCTCCAGCAGCTTGCGCAGCGGCAGCGGCGAGTGCAGATGGGTCCGGGCCGCGAACCGCCGCATCTGCCGCCCGATCGAATCCCCATAGACGGCCGCGGCCTCCGGCGACGTCCACAGCCGCACCAGCCGATCCGTCGACCCTTCACTGGGTTCGGCCGCGACCAGCGCCCCGTTCACCGCCCCGATCGACGTCCCGACCACCACATCAGGCCGAAACCCACCCCGGAACAGCGCCCGCAACATCCCCACCTCAACGGCGCCGAGCACACCCCCGCCCCCAAGCACAAACGCCACCGACCCACCCATGGCCCCCATCCTGCCCCACCCCCCAGCCCCAAGGTCAAAACCTCACCCCGCGCCGCTTCCTCAGCCCCTCGGTTCTTCAGATAGCTCTCGGTTCTTCAGATCCAAAGCCCTTTTCCGGTACGCCGGGCCCAACCCCGCCGTGGCCCACCCGCCGGCCAGTCGATGGTCACCCTCCCTGCCCACCCGCCGGGTTGTCCCGGGTGGTCAACGTCCCTGCCCTCGACTCTCACCACCTGATCGACGTGTTCGACCAAGCTCCACACCCGCTCGTGTTTCACGCTCGTGTTTCACGCTCGCGCTTAACGCTCGCGCCTCACGCCCCGCGCCGACGTTTACGGCCAGTCGCTGGAGCTCGAGATCCGCGCGATTCTGATCGAGCCGGCCGTTCGTGGTGGGCGGTACGGGCCGGTCGGCGGGTCCACGTCGGCACCGTCACGGTCGTCGAGATCTGTTCTGGCCGGCTCAGGGCTGGCGGTGGTCGGCCAAGACACCTCTGATCGCGCCGTGGGGCGTCATCGGGCCGGCGCTGCCGTATCCCCGCGACACCCGCGCGATCGCACTCGCACCCGGTCGACCAGGGGCCTGTTATCCACAGCGGCACTCCCCTGTGGACGACGGGCCGAAATCGTCGTACCGCCGCGCTACGTTCCACCCACCCATGACAGGGGTGGGGGAGGTGGCGGCGCCGCGGCCGATTTTCGACCGCGGCCTGAGAAGCGACAGCCCGGGGCGGTGGCCGCAGGTTCGCCGGTTGCTGATCGTCGGGCCTGGCGCTGCGGAGACGTTCTTGCTGACCGCCGGCTACCTGACCGATCGGCTGCCCGCCTTGGTGCTGACCGGCGTCGGCTTCGGTCTGTGCGGATCCGGCCACCCGGATCGGTGCCCCTGGCCGACGTTTCTCGCGCGCAGGCCGGCCCGGCTTCGGGCCCCGCGAGACGATGCGCGAGATCGGCGGCGCGGCCGCGGCCCGGTGCCGCCTGCCGATGGTCGAGGTGGACGCCACGCTCACGCTGACCGGTCCGGATGGGTGGGCCGCCACCGGGCTGATGGCCTTACTACTCCATGTGGGGGCCCCGGCCTCGGAGCGGTGCGAGGGTTGCGCCTGGTGCGACACGCATGTGGCGGAACTGTCCTATCGGCAGGGCTTCCGCCTGGAGGACGGCTTCATCCTGCGATCGACAGTGGTCGCGGGTGACCACCCGGGACAACCTGGAACGGGGGCAAAGGGGGTGACCGCCGACTGCCTTGCGCGTGGGCCACGGTCGATTTAAGTCGTGCGTAACCATTAAATGGGTTTGAAGGGTAGGGCTCTGACCGGGGAAGATCACGCGCGGTGAGTCGATGATCACCGATGCGGTATGGCGGCTGGCCAGGGGGCACGGTAGTCATTACGGATGCTGCCGACGCCATCCCCCCAAATGGCGGCTACCCACCTGCCCAGACACTCGCTCGATGGTGAGCCCGGCGGTCGGCACCGGCGGCCCGAGACGCTGGCCGACACCATGCCGCGCCGGCCCACGACGCGTGCGGCCACCGAGACGACCTCGGGGCCGAAGCGCCGGCGACGCGGCCGCCATGTGCGCCCGGGCGACCCGTTCTCGATCACCGTGCGGTCGCTGACCACCCGCGACGCCGACGGTGAGCGGCCGGTCATGGGCTCCCACCGCGCGCCGGGCACGCTGCCGCTCGAGGCGTGGGTGCTGGCCGGTCGGCCGAAGCAGCAGGCGCTGCTGGCCGGCCTGGTCGCGGTCGGCCTGACGCTGGTGATGATCCCGGTCGCGCGAACCGCGAGCCCAAGCGATCCGGTGACCGTCGCCGGCCGGTCGACGGTGGCCGAGCAGGCGGCCCGCACGCCACAGACCGGCGGCGCGGCCCCCGACGCGGGCGGCGCCAAGCCGGGCCGGCCCGAACAGCACGACCAGCCGGCCAAGGCCAAGCCGCCCGGCGGCGCCCCCGGGGCCAAGCAGCCGGTCACCCCGCCACAGAGCGCGCCCCCGTCCTCGGAGGCGCCGCTCGTCGAGGTGCCGCCCGGCGACGGCCCGAACCGGTCGCTGCGCACCACCGGGTCCCGCACGGTGGCGCTGACCTTCGACGACGGTCCCGACCCGGTGCAGACGCCGCTGATCCTGTCGATGCTGGCCGAGTACGACGTGAAGGCCACGTTCTGCCTGGTCGGCGAGCAGGTCGAGAAGCACCCCGAGATCGTCCGCCAGATCGTCGCGGCGGGACATACGCTGTGCAACCACACGTGGGACCACGACCTGAAGATCGGCAAGAAGAAGCCCGACCAGATCCGCGCCGACCTCGAGCGCACCAACGCCGCGATCCAGGCCGCCGCGCCCGGCTCCGAGGTGCCGTTCTTCCGGGCGCCCGGCGGCAACTTCTCCGACCGCCTGGTGCAGGTGGCCTACCAGGAGCGGATGCGTTCGCTCTACTGGGAGGTCGACCCGCGCGACTGGGAACACGGCAAGGGTGAGAACGACGAGGCGCACGTCAAGCGGGTGGTGACCGAGGTTCAGAAGTCGGTCAAGCCCGGCGCGATCGTGCTGTCACACGACTTCAACCAGCCCGACACGATCATGGCGTACGCCCAGCTGTTGCCGTGGCTCAGCGCGAACTTCGAGCTGGGCGTGCCGCCCGTCGGGGCCTCGCTGCCGCCGGTGGCCGCTGACAGCTAGGACACCAGTAGAGGTTGCGCGCCGCCAGCTCGCTGCGCGCGATCGGCGTCCCGCACACCAGGCACGGCTGCCCCGCCCGGTGATAGACGTAGACCTCACCGCCATGCCGATCGACCCTCGGCGCCCGCCGCATCACCTCCGGCGTGTGCGCGGGGTGCACGGTGTCGATCCGCCCCTTGACCACGCCCTCGCTCATCAGCGCGCGCAGATCCGTCCACATCGCATCCCACAACTCGGGCGCCACTTCCCGCCCCTTGGTCGTTGGCTCGACCCCGGCCCGGAACAGCACCTCATTGGCATAGATCAGCCCACACCCCGCCACAATCGACTGATCCATCAACAGCGCGAACACCGGCCGCCCACTGCCGAGCACCACCTTGCCCGGATTCTCGGACCCCTCCCGCAGCGGGTCTTCCCCCAGCCGCGCGATCAGCCCGCCGACCTGCCCTTCGTCGAACACCTCACACGCCGTGGGCCCCCGCAGATCCAGCCAGTGGCGATCACTGCCCATCCGCATCCGCACCTGCCCCACCGGCGCCGGCGCGGGCAGTTCCCCGTCGCTGACCTTCCCGTACAGCCCCAGATGCACATGCACCCACAGCCCGCCGTCATACCGATGCAACAAGTGCTTGCCGTAGGCCTCGGCCGCCTCCAACACCCGCCCGTCGACCAGCGCGGCCCCCGCGGTGAAGCGCCCCTGCGGACTGGAGACGGCAACGGTCGCCCCGGCGAAAAGCTCCCGATGGCGCGCGGCGAGCCGATGAATCGTGTGACCTTCAGGCACGCCCTCACGGTACCCATTCGATGGGTACGCTCACCGCACGGCCGCCGTGGCCCACACGCGGGCTGGTCGCAGGGTCACCCTCCCTGCCCCCGTTCCGGGTTGTCCTGCGTGGTCACCCCGGCCACCACCTCGCCGACACCGGCACTCCCTTGTTCGCAGAGCCCCTCCAGGCCACCCCCGACGGCGTGCGGGTCGAACTCGACCAGAACGAGCCCGCCGAACCGATGAACGACCGGCTCCTCGGCACTATCGGCGCCGTCCTGCACCGCTACGCCGACATGACCACCGCCGACCTGCGTTCCCTGGTGCGGATCTCCAGCGCCTGGCCGCTCGCCCGACAGCCTCGCGCCGAGACCGGGCACATCGCCTGGTCGTGGCTGTCCGACTGGTTCGGCCGGCCGGACGAATGCGAGGCGGAAACGACCGCCGCGGGGTGACATCCCCTTCGAGGGAGCGCGTATGCCCGCCTGGCCCGGCAAGCCGGCAGGTGACGTGCACGTACCAGATCCGCGAGAACGATTGTTTGTGACTTCATCGGCGATCTGTGAGCGACTCGGTAACCCTTGACCGTCCAATTCCGTTTGCGCGAGTCAGGAGCACACCGCGTTCCAGCGGTTTGGCGCAGGTCGGTGAGGTCAACGAACACGGCGAGCGAGTCGCGGACGGTCGGCGCGCGGCGTCCGAAGGCCGCCGGTTGACCGGCCGTCTCACCACGGGGACGGGTCGGTGCGGAGGCGGCTGTAGAGGTGGCCGTCGCGCCAATCGCCGGCTCGGAACTCGCAGGAACGGACGACGCCCTCGAGGTGGAAGCCGGCCTTCGTCAAGGACTTCTGCTCGGCGATGTTCTCCGCGTGGGTCCCGGCCTGGATGCGTTGCACCGGCGTGTGGGTGAACAGGTAGTCGCACAGCATGGCCTGCGCTCGCCAGCCGAAACCCCGGCCCCGCCACTCGGGGAGCAGGGCGATGCCGATCTCCCAGTGGCGGGTCAGCCCGTCGAAGGTCCCGGCCGTCCAGGTCACGTAGCCGGCCGCCACGGTCTCGCCGGGTTCGACGATCAGGCGGCCGCCGTCGGGGCCGAGGAAGCCGTCCTCGGCGAAGCGGCGGGCCACGGCCCGGGGGTCACGGAAACCTTTCCAGTCCAGGCCGATCAGCCCGGGCTCGACCGCGAAGCGTTGCAGCATCGGCAGATCACGTTCATCGACGGGACGCAGGCGGACCGTGGCCTCATTCATGGCAGCCGATGCTAGACGCTGTTGAGGGTGGCGGCGATGAAGTCGAAGGCGGCGGGGATGGCCGTGCTCCAGTAGGCGAAGTTGTGGTTGCCGTCGCCGTAGCTGCCCGCGGCGCGCCTCACCGGCAGGGCCCGGACGTTGTCGTAGAGGTTGTCGTCTCGGCCGCACCACAGGCCGATGGGGGTCGGCCGGAGATTGGGAGCGGCCCGGAAGACGGCGTCGCCGGGTGCGACGGCGGGGGAGAAGGCGGCGACCGCGCGTACGAACGACGGGAACGTCGCCGCCAGCAGCAGGGCCCCGGAGCCGCCCATGGACCATCCCCAGGCGGCCAGCCGGGTGGTGTCGAAGTCGCGGGCCGCACACCAGGCGGGGATCTCCTCGTGCGCCATGCGTTGCGGGTCGTCGTCGCCGTGCGGCTTCCAGGCGAGCTGGTCGCCGGTGGCCCCGGCCAGCACGAACGGCGCCGCGCCGCGCTGGACCGCCTCGGTGAGGAAGCGGCCCAGCCCGAGCCCGGCGAAGTCGGCCGGGCGTTTCGAGCCGCCGTGCAGGATCAGGCACACCGGCAGGCCGCGGCCGTCGCCGTAGCCGTCGGGGACCGCGGTGTAGAAGTCGACCGTCCGGCCGCGGGCCTCGGAGTGTTCCTGGGTGAGGCGTTCGTCGCCGGCCGGCGCGGTCGGCATCACCTGGGCCGGGCCGCGGTTCTCGCGGAGGTAGAGGCCGGCCGCGGCCGCGGTGACCGCGACCGATCCGGCGGTGAGCAGGGTCCGTCGGCTGATACGTCGCACGACGGGTACAACGGGTGTCAGGAGATCCAGGTCGTGGCCGGCCCGGCGGCCGCGACGGCGGCGATCAGCAGAAGAGCTAGAGGGCGTCGGCGGCCTTGCGCGCGGCGATCAGCACCGGGTCCCAGACCGGCGCGAACGGCGGCGCGTAGCCGAGGTCGAGGGCGGTCATCTCCTCGACGGTCATCCGGTTCCAGACCGCGATGGCCAGGGCGTCGATGCGTTTCGCGGCCTCGGAACGCCCGACGATCTGGGCGCCGAGCAGCAGGCCGGTGCGCTTCTCGGCGATCAGCTTGATCGTCATCGGCGCCGCGCCGGGGTAGTAGCCGGCCCGGCTGGTCGACTCGACCGACGCCGTGACGAAGGCGTACCCGGCGGAGGAAGCCTCGGCCGACGACAAGCCGGTGCGGGCCACCTCGAGCTCGCACACCTTGGTCACCGCCGTGCCGATCACGCCGGGGAAGGTGGCGTACCCGCCGCCGATGTTGATGCCGGCCACGCGGCCCTGCTTGTTGGCGTGGGTGCCGAGCGGCACGTGCACGGGACGTTTGCTGACCCGGTGGATGGTCTGCACGCAGTCGCCGGCCGCCCAGATCCCGTCGAGCGGGCCGTCCTCGCCACGCACCCGCATCCGCAGGTCGGTCATCAGCCCGCCGGTCACGCCGAGGGGGAGGCCGGCGCGGGCGGCGAGATCGGTGTTCGGGCGTACGCCGAGACCGAGCACCACGATGTCGGCCGGCAGGGTGCCTTCGGGCGTGACGACGCCACGCACCCGCCCGTCCCGCAGGGCGAGGCCGCTCACGTGGGCGTCCGTGCGTACGTCGATGCCCTGCTTCTCGATCGCGTCGTGCACCAGCGCGCCCATGTCGGGGTCCACGGTGGCCTTCATCGGCTGTGGCGACTTCTCCAGCAGCGTCACTTCGAGCCCGCGCTGCACCATCGCCTCGGCCATCTCGACGCCGATGTAGCCGCCGCCGATGACGACCGCGTGGTGGGCCTCGTGCGTGGACAGCCAGCGATGGATCGCGTCGCCGTCGTCCAGCGTCTGCACGCCGAAGACGCCGGGAGCCAGCGCCCACGGCGGTGTCTTCGGGACCGCGCCGGTCGCGTACATCAGATGGTCGAAGCCCTCCCGGACCTCGCCGCCGCCTTCGAGGTCGTGGGCGACGACCTCGCGCCGGTCGAGGTCGAGGCCGACGACCTCGTGCCGGAGCCGGACGTCGAGGCCGTTGGCCCGATGTTGCTCCGGCGTCCGGGCCACCAGCGAGTCACGCTCCGCGACCGCGCCGCCGATCCAGTACGGAATGCCACACGCCGAATACGACGTGAAGTGACCGCGCTCGAACACCACCGCGTCGAGGTCGTCCTTGAGCAGTTTGCGCGCCTGCGACGCCGCGGACATGCCGGCCGCGTCACCCCCGATGACGACGAGCTTGGTCGTCATGGAGACGTGCGTCCGCGCGTTGTCGCCGCCAGCCAGTTCACCACGTCGTCGACGCTACCCCGGGCGGCGAACACCGCGCGTTGTCTTGCCGCGCCCGTGCCGTGCTCGCGCAGCCGCGCCACCAACTCGTCGACCGTGTCCAGGTCGCCGTGCCGGTCCAGTTCGGGCTTGGCCAGCTCGTACAGCTCGTCCATCAGCGCCCAGGCGGGCCGGACGCGCTGGGTGACCGGGTCGATGTTGTCGCCCTCGAGCCCGTCGTGCGCGGCCCGCCAGTGTGCGGCGGCGAGCAGCGGCTGGGGCACGTCCGGGGCGCGGAGGCCGTCGCCGACCTTGCGCACGAACGACGAGACCAGGCCGCGGGTGAGCGCGGCGAGCAGCATCGCGTCGTCGAGGGTGGGGCAGACGTCGCCCATCCGGATCTCCACGGTCGGGTAGCTCGCGGAGAGCCGGGCGTACCAGTAGAGCATCCCCTCGTCGAGCATCGCGCCGGTCGCCTCGAGCGCCTCGACCAGCTCGAGGTACTGCTGGTGGGAGTGCAGGTAGGGGGTGGGGCCGACGGTGGGCCAGCGCTCCCACATCATCGAGCGCCAGCTGGCGTAGCCGGTGTCCTGGCCGTCGGAGAGCGGCGAGTTCGCGGTGGCCGCCTGGAGCACCGGCAGCCACGGCCGCAGGAAGTTGAGCACCTGCACGCCGGTCTCCGGGTCGGGCACCGAGACGTGCACGTGCATGCCGTTCATGCCCTGGCCGGGGGAGAGGTTGCCGAAGCGCTCACGCATCCGGTCGTAGCGGGGCTTGTCGGTGGTCCGGGCCGGTTCGCCGGGCGCCGGCGCGGATCCGATCGCGATCAGGCGTACGCCGGCCCGCTCGGCCGCCTCGGCCACGCCGCCGCGGAGGCCGCGCATCGCCTCGTGCAGGGCCGGCAGGGCGAGCTGGGGCGGGCTGGCCACCTCGATCTGGCTGCGCTGGAACTCGTGCTGCACCGACTCCCGGATCGCGTCCGGCACCTGGTCGAAGACGTCCTCGACGGCCTCCACGGCGTGCGGCTCGGTCGCGTGGACGAGCAGGTATTCCTCCTCGACCCCCAGGGTCAGCAGGTCCTGCGACTCGGCCCGGTCGGCCAGCTCGTCGGAGATCGTCGTGGCGTCGCTCATGCGGGCTCGGTTACCCGAACGCCTGGGCATAGACACATATGCATATTGACAACGGCTCGTAACGCGGCTGAAACTCCCGTGAGAGCGCTCTCACATCCCCGAAGGAATCCCCATGAGTAGAAGAAGACGGCTACTCGCCGTAGCCGCGACCACCCTCGCCCTCGGTGCCGGTTCCCTCGTCGCCGCCGCGACCGCCGACGCCGCCCTGCCACCGCCACCGTCCGGCTGGTCGCAGGTCTGGGCCGACGACTTCACCGGCTCGGCGAACACCCTGCCGAACTCCTCCGACTGGATCATCGACACCGGTACGGCGTATCCCGGCGGTCCCGCGCAGTGGGGCACCGGCGAGATACAGACGTACACCAACTCGACCGCCAACCTGGCCCACGACGGCTCCGGCAACCTGCGGATCACGCCGATCAAGGGCAGTAACGGTCAGTGGACCTCGGGCCGCATCGAGACCACGCGCAGCAACTTCAAGCCCCCGTCCGGCGGGGTGCTGCGCATCGAGAGCCGGCTCCAGATGCCGAACGTGACCGGCGCCGAGGCGGCCGGCTACTGGCCGGCGTTCTGGGCCCTCGGCGCGCCCTACCGCGGCAACTACCAGAACTGGCCGGGCATCGGCGAGCTCGACGTGATGGAGAACGTCAACGGGATCAACGCGGTCTGGAACGCCCTGCACTGCGGCGTCAACCCGGGCGGCCCATGCAACGAGACGCTCGGCCTGGGCACCAACCGGCCCTGCCCGAACAGCACCTGCCAGGGCAACTTCCACACCTACTCGATCGAGTGGGACACCAGCGTCTCGCCCAATCAGCTGCGCTGGTACGTCGACGGAGTGCAGTCCCACACCGTGACGCAGAGTCAGGTCGGCGAGCCGTACTGGTCGAACATGACCTCGCACGCCGGCTACTTCATCCTCTTCAACGTGGCCATGGGCGGCGCTTTCCCGAACGGCGTCGCGGGGTCCTCCACACCGACCGCGGCGACCGTCTCCGGCCGCTCGATGCTGGTCGACTACGTCGCGGTCTACAGCCGCGGCGGTGGCTCGACGCCGCCCACCGACCCGCCGCCGGGTGGTTCGCGCGACGCGTTCGCGCGGATCGAGGCCGAGTCGGCCAACGCCTCGGCCGGCACCCAGACCGAGACCTGCTCCGAGGGCGGTCAGGACGTCGGCTGGATCGGCAACGGCGACTGGCTCCAGTTCAACAACGTCAACTTCGGCTCGGGCGGGGTACGCGACTTCGTCGCCCGGGTGGCCTCCGGCGCCGGCAGCGGGGTCAGTGGCCTGATCGAGGTCAGGGTCGACAGCCGGAGCAACGCGCCGATCGGCAGCTTCGCCCTCGGCAACACCGGCGGCTGGCAGAACTGGACCTCGATTCCGGGCAACGTCGGCAACGTCTCGGGCGCACACACCGTGTACCTGACCTTCGCCAGCGGTCAGCCGGCCGACTTCGTGAACGTCAACTGGATCCAATTCCGTAGGTAGATATCGAAGGGTGCCTCTTGCCAGGATCAGTTAACAGTCCTAATAATTACGGGACCTCTGATCCTGGAAGGGGCACCCCCCATGCGCCGTTCCCTCGCTCTAGGTCTGGCCGCCGCGCTCCTCGCCGGCGGCTCGGCCGTCTATCTGGCCTCGGCCGCGAACGCCGCGGTCGCTTGTGAACCCGCGTGGAGCGCCACGCAGGTGTACGTCGGCGGCAACCTCGCCTCGCAGAACGGTCACAACTACCGCGCCAAGTGGTGGACCCAGAACGAGAGCCCGTCCAGCCACAGCGGACAGTGGGACGTCTGGGCCGACCAGGGCGCCTGTGGCGGCGGAACGACCCCGCCGACCGACCCGCCGACCGATCCGCCCACCGACCCGCCCACCGACCCGCCGCCCGGCAACCCCGGCGACCCGCTGCCCAAGCACTTCCTGACGGGTTACTGGCACAACTTCGACAACCCGGCCAACGAGTACCGGCTGAGCGCCGTGCCGGCCGGCTACGACCTGATCGCGGTGGCCTTCGCGGACGCCACCGGCACGCCGGGCGCGGTGTCGTTCAACGTCGACGCCGGCCTGAGCGCGGCCCTCGGCGGCTACACCAACGCCAACGTCAAGGCCGACATCGCCACGCTGCACTCGCGCGGCAAGAAGGTGATCATCTCGGTCGGCGGCGAGCGTGGCACGGTCAGCGTGGGCGACGCGGGCGCGGCCACCACCTTCGCCAACTCGATCGTCAACCTGATCAACGAGTACGGCTTCGACGGCGTCGACATCGACCTGGAGAACGGGCTCAACCCGACCTACATGGCCCAGGCGCTGCGCAGCGTCCGCAGCCGGGTCGGCGCGAACCTGATCATCACGATGGCGCCGCAGACCATCGACATGCAGAACCCGGCCGGGTCGTACTTCAAGCTGGCGCTGGACATCAAGGACATCCTCACCGTCGTCCACACCCAGTTCTACAACTCCGGCGCGATGCTCGGCTGCGACAACAACGCCGCCTACGGCCAGGGCACGGTGAACTTCATCGTGGCGCTCGCCTGCATCCAGACCGAGAAGGGGCTGCGGCCCGACCAGGTCTCGGTCGGCCTCCCGGCCAGCCCGGGCGCGGCCGGTGGCGGCTACGTCTCGCCCGGCGTCGTCAACCAGGCGCTGGACTGCCTCGCCAGGGCCACCAACTGCGGCTCCTTCAAGCCCCCGCGGACCTACCCGGGCATCCGCGGCGCCATGACCTGGTCGATCAACTGGGACATGACGACGGGCAACACCTTCGCCAACACCGTTCGCCCCCACCTCAACACCCTGCCCTAGGACTCGTTCCACATTCGCCTTCGAGGCAGTTCCGCCGGCGGCGAATGTGGAACGGGTCCTGCCCACCACCCCCCGTACGAAGGGCCCATCCCCATGAAACTCCGCAGCAAACTGCTCACGGTCGCGGCCGTGGCAGTGGCGGGCTCGGCGCTGGCCGTGCTCCCGATGGCGGCGTCCAACGCGGCCGAGGCGTGCGCCCCGGCCTGGACCGCCTCCCAGGTCTACGTCGGCGGCAACACCGCCTCCCAGTCGGGCCACAACTACCGCGCCAAGTGGTGGAGCCAGAACGACAGCCCCGCCACCCACAGTGGACAGTGGGACGTCTGGGCCGACCAGGGTGTCTGCGGCGGAACCACGCCGCCCACCGACCCGCCGACCACGCCGCCGCCGGACAACCCGCCGCCCGGCGGCACCAAGATGGCGTCCGCGCCCTACCTCTACCCGGGCTGGGGCAGCCCGCCGACCGACATCTCGGGCTTCATGCGTGAGACCAACATCCGCGCCTTCACCATCGCCTTCGTGCTGGCCAACGGCTGCAACCCGGTGTGGGACGGCGGCGGCAGCCTGACCAGCGCGCCGCACTTCACCACGGTCAGCGCGATCAAGGCGGCCGGCGGCAGCGTGGTCCCGTCGATCGGCGGCTGGCAGGGCAACAAGCTCGGCCCGAACTGCTCGACCCCGCAGGCCCTGGCCGGCGCGTACCAGAAGGTGATCGACACGCTCGGCCTGAGCGCGATCGACATCGACATCGAGAACACCGACGAGTTCGAGAACTACACGGTGGCCGACCGGATCGTCGACGCGCTGGCCATCATCAAGCGCAACAACCCGAACGTGAAGACGATCCTCACCTTCGGCACCACGCCGACCGGGCCGAACGCGCACGGCATCCGGCTGATCCAGCAGGCCAAGGCCAAGAACGCGAACATCGACATCTTCACCCAGATGCCGTTCGACTTCGGCGTCGGTGGCGGCGACATGTACAACGCCACCGTGGGGGCCACCGAGGGCCTGAAGAACCAGCTCCGGTCCACGTTCGGCTGGAGCGACCAGCAGGCGTACGCGCACATGGGCATCTCCGGCATGAACGGTGTGTCCGACCAGAGCGAGATCACCACGCCGCAGACCTGGACGCGGATCCGCGACTACGCCAAGGGCAAGGGCCTGGCCCGCTTCACCTTCTGGGCGGTCAACCGGGACCGGAAGTGCACCGACGGCAGCACCGGCGCCGTCTCGCACTGCTCCAGCATCAACCAGGAGCCGTGGGAGTTCACCAAGATCAGCGCCGGCTTCTGAGGCGCCTCCGGCCGCGGCCGTCAGTCCACCGGACTGGCGGCCGCTCGCCGTTGCCGCACCTTCTTGGTCACCCACCAGACGATCGCGACACCCAGGAAGGCGTAGACCGCGTAGTCGATCCAGTGGCTGTACTGCTCGACCCGCTGCCAGCGGGAGCCCAGCAGGTAGCCGCCCCCGACGAAGAGCAGGTTCCACACGCCGCTGCCGATCGCGGTCAGCATCGTGAAGATCCCCAGCGGCATCTTGTTGGCGCCGGCCGGGATGGAGACCAGGCTGCGCACGACCGGCGCGCAGCGGCCGAACAGCACCGAACTCCTCGCGTGCCGCTCGAACCACCGGTCCGCCTTGTTCAGGTCGCTCAGGTCGACCAGGGGCACGTGGTCCAGCCAGCGTTTCAGGCGGTCCTCGCCGAGCGCGTACCCGAGCCAGTAGAGCGCGAGCGCGCCGATCACCGACCCGGCCGTGGCCGCGATCCAGACCAGCACCACGTTGACGCTGCCCTCGCCGGCCAGATAACCCGCCATGGAGAGCACGATCTCGCTGGGGATGGGCGGGATCAGATTTTCCAGGGCGACGAGCAGGCCGACGCCGGCCTCGCCCAGTGACTCGATCACGGACGCCACCCACCCGGTGAGCCCGCCCGCCTGACTGAGGTCTGTTTCCGCCATAGATCTCGAACGTACCCACGAAACCTGGAAGGATTCTGATCGTCGATATGCCGATCATCGGTATATGCTCATCGGCATGACCGACACGCCGATGCGGGAGCCCACGTTCCTGGTCCTGACCGCGCTCGCCGCCGGCCCCCAGCATGGTTACGCGGTGATCGAAGACGTGGCGACGATGACCGGTGGCCGGGTCAAGCTGCGCGCCGGCACCCTCTACGCCGCCCTCGACCGGCTGCGCGGCGACGGTCTGATCGAGGTCGACCGGGAAGAGATCGTGCAGTCCCGGCTGCGCCGCTACTACCGGCTCAGCGCGCGTGGCGCGCAGGCGCTGGCCACCGAGTCGGTCCGGCTCCGCGAGCAGGCGGCGATCGCCGAGAAGCGGTTGCGCGCCCGCGGCGTTTCAGGGGCGGCCGCTCCGGTCACTTAAGGGCGGCATGAGCGACCGGTGGTACGAGAAGGCCGTCATCTATTGCCTCGATGTGGACACGTTCGCCGATTCGAACGGCGACGGCTGCGGTGACTTCCGCGGGTTGATGGGCCGGCTCGATTATCTGGCCCGGCTCGGCGTCACGTGCATCTGGCTCAACCCGATCCACCCGACCCCCAACCGCGACGACGGGTACGACGTCTCCGACTTCTACAACGTCGACCCGCGCTTCGGGAACCTGGGCGACTTCGCCGAACTGCTGCACCAGGCCGGCAACCGCGGCATCAAGGTGATCATCGACCTGGTCGTGAACCACACCTCCGACCAGCACCCGTGGTTCCAGTCGGCCCGCGAGTCGCCCGATTCGCCGTACCGCGACTGGTTCGTCTGGTCCGAGACCGCGCCGTCCGACCGCCACCAGGGCATGGTCTTCCCCGGTGAGCAGGCGACCACCTGGACCAAGGACCGCAAGGCCGGCCTCTGGTACTACCACCGCTTCTACAAGTTCCAGCCCGACCTCAACATCAACAATCCCGAGGTACGCGAGGAGATCAAGAAGATCTGCTCGTTCTGGCTCCAGCTCGGGGTGGCCGGGTTCCGGATGGACGCGGTGCCGTTCATCATCGAGCAGACCGAGCCGGGCAACCCCGACTCGCCCAAGGACCTCGACTTCCTCAGCGATCTGCGCCAGCACGTGCAGTGGCGCAAGGGCGACACGGTGCTGCTGGCCGAGGCCAACGTCGAGCCGGCCGAGCTGACCAAGTTCTTCAGCGACGCCGGCGGCTCGTCCAGCCGCATCCACATGCTCTTCGACTTCATGCTGAACACCCGCCTGATGCTGGCGCTGGCCCGGGAGAACCCGGAGGGCATCGTCGACGCGCTCCAGGACACCCCGAAGCTGCCGGACGGCGGCCAGTGGGCCACCTTCCTGCGCAACCACGACGAGGTCGACCTTTCCCGGCTCACCGCCGACCAGCGGGCCGAGGTGTTCGCCAAGTTCGGGCCGGACGAGAACATGCAGCTGTACGGCCGGGGCATCCGGCGGCGGCTGGCCCCGATGCTCGGCGGCGACCGGCGGCATCTGGAACTGGCGTACTCGTTGCAGTTCAGCCTCCGCGGCACCCCGGTGCTGCGTTACGGCGACGAGATCGGGATGGGCGACGACCTGGCCCAGGACGGGCGCAATGCGATCCGTACGCCGATGCAGTGGAACCTGCTCGCCAACGGCGGGTTCTCGACCGCCCAGCCCAAGGATCTCGTCCGTCCGGTGATCTCCGGCGGCGACTACGGGTTCGAGACGGTCAACGTGACCCTCCAGCGGCACGACCCGCAGTCGCTGCTGTCGTGGTTCGAGCGGATGATCCGCACCCTGCGCGAGTGTCCCGAGGTCGGCAGCGGCAGCTGCAAGCACGTCGACGTGCCGGTGCCGGAGGGCGTGCTGGTGCATCGCGCCGACGACGCGACCGGCACCATGGTGTTTGTGCACAACCTGTGCAACAATCCTGGCGTCGTCGATCTGAGTAGCCTCGCCGAGGACGCGGAGTCCCCCAACGACGTGCTGGCCGATCAGGAGTACTCGGATCCCGGCGCGCTGGATAAGTTGGACATCGCGGGATACGGCTACCGCTGGATCCGGCTCCGTCGTCACTTGTGAGTCTGGGAGGACATCCATGTCGCGTGTAGCGATCGTCACCGGTGGTGGGCGGGGCATCGGCGCCGCCACGGCCCGGAAGCTGGCCGCCGACGGGCTGACCGTGGCCGTCGTCGACCTCGACGAGGCCACCGCCGGTGAGACCGCGGACGCGATCAAGCAGGCCGGTGGCACGGCCGTCGCGGTCGGCGCCGACGTCTCCGACGCCGCACAGGTGACCGCGGCAGTGGAGCGGGTCGCCGCCGAGCTCGGCGGCCCGACCGTGCTGGTCAACAACGCCGGGGTGCTGCGCGACAACCTGCTCTTCAAGATGAGCGACGACGACTGGGAAACCGTGATGGGCGTCCACCTGCGCGGCGCCTTCCTGTTCACCCGGGCCGTGCAGAAGCACATGGTGGACGCCGGCTGGGGCCGCATCGTCAGCCTCTCCAGCACCTCCGCGCTCGGCAACCGCGGCCAGGCCAACTACGCGACGGCCAAGGCCGGCCTGCAGGGCTTCACCAAGACGCTGGCGATCGAGCTGGGCCGCTTCGGGGTGACCGCCAACGCGGTCGCCCCCGGTTTCATCGCGACCGACATGACCCAGGCGACCGCGGCGCGGGTGGGTGTGGATTGGGACGATTTCGTGAAGAACGCCGTGAGTCAGATTCCGGTCGGCCGGGCCGGGCGCCCCGAAGACGTCGCGAACACCGTATCCTTCCTGGTCAGCGAGGGCGCCGGTTTCGTGTCCGGTCAGGTGATCTACGTGGCCGGCGGTCCCCGCGGGTAGACCTGTTTCAGATTCACATCCGAGGCGATGAATCCGAGGCGAATCTGGACCAGGTCTCAACGCCCGGTTGCTCTCGGGCGCTACAAAAGACCTGTGGAGAAGCGGACTGTGAAACGACGGATGACCTCCCGCAGCGTGTCGCTGACCAGCACCTTCCTCCTGCTCGCGGCAGGCGGGACGGCCGCGTGCGACAACGGCAACGACAGCCAGGACGAGGGCTTCTACTGCGCCGACGAGAACGGCACGATCGTCGACGAGGACCACTGCGACGACGACGGCAACGGCGGCGGCGGGGGCGGATTCTTCATCTGGCACTCGTCGGGCTACCGGTCCGGCTACCCGGTGGGTTCCCGGCTCCCCTCCGGCGGCAGCAAGTTCGCCTACAACGACCGGGCCGCGCGCTCGTCGTTCGGCCTGCCGTCGAGCGGCCGGATCAGCAACGGCACGATCAAGACCGGCTCGGTGGGCAAGGGCGGCAGCGGCTCGTCCAGCAAGTCCGGATCGTCCGGCTCCAAGTCCGGCAGCTGAGGTGAAACGGGTTCCCTACGGTCCGGTCCGCGACGGCTGGCGGCTGACCAACTACAGCCTCGGTCTCACCTACAACGACACCGAGCTCCCCGACGGCTCGATGATCTCGTACTGGCAGGAAGGGCCGTACTACGACTTCTCGGCGGCCGAGATCGAGGAGCTGGAGACGGCCACCACCACGCTGTACGCGATGTGCCTGGAAGCGGGCGACTGGATCGTGCAGCAGTGCCCGCGGCGCACGGTCGAGGGCCGCAAGCAGGGCTACTTCACGTCGGTGTGTACGCCGGAGACCTGCTTCATGGCCCGGATCGGCATCCCCGAGTACGCCCACGAGCAGATCATCCGGACCTGGTTCGACGGCGACGCGGAAACGTGGACGCACTACGACAAAGATCCGGACATGCGCTTCCCGATGGAGACGCCGGACTTCTCGCCGACCATCTACGGGCGGTTCGACCTCTGGTACAACGGCGCCGGCAGCGTGCCGCGACTGCTCGAGTTCAACGCGCAGACGCCGACGTCGCTGGTCGAGGCGTCGGTCATCCAGTGGCACTGGGCCGACCAGACCAACCTGACCCAGCACCCGTGGCGGCAGTGGAACTCGATCCACGACCGCCTGGTCGGCTGGGAGGCGGCCGACGGCGAGCCGGCCGACCCGGGCGCGTGGCGGCGCAACATCAACAAGCTGCGTGAGGCGCGCACCTGGCTCCCCGAGAAGCCCAAGATCTTCTTCGCGTACGAGACGTCGGAGACCACCGGCGAGGACCGGATGAACGTGGCCTACCTGATGGCCACGGCCGAGGAAGCCGGTTATCCGGTCGAGCTGATCGCGATGAGCCAGATCGGCTGGGACGTGGCCGGCGACCGGGTGCTCTTCGTCCCCGCGCCGGGCCAGGAGAGCAAGGCCGAGCCGATCAACATCATCTTCATGCTCTACCCGTGGGAGTGGTTCTGGAACGAGGAGGGCGGCAAGGCCTTCTTCCGGAACATGGCCGACCCCTCGAAACGGGGCACGGTGTGGATCGAGCCGCCGTACAAGGCCGCGCTGCTCGGCAACAAGGCGCTGCTGCCGGTGCTGTGGAAGCTGTTCGGCGACGACCCGGTGCGCGGCAAGTACCTGCTGCCGGCGTACTTCGCCGAGTCCAAGGCGGCCGGCACGCTGAAGAACTACGCCCGCAAACCCATCTGGGGCCGGGAAGGCGGTTCGGTCACGCTGGTCCGCGAGGACGGAACCTCGACCGACAACCCCAGCGAGTACGGGGCGGACGGGCGTTTTGTCGTCCAGGAGTTGTGCGAGCTGCCGTCCTTCGACGGGCTCGAGGGCACCGTGCACCCGGTCATCGGCTCGTGGCTGATCGACGGCGAACCGGCCGGGATGGGCATCCGCGAGGGCCTCGGCGAGGAGGGCCTGATCACCAAGGACCAGTGCAACTTCGTGCCGCACATCATCACCTAGGGAGAGCGCTCGTGGACCTGGCCGGGATGGCGCGGGACGTCATCGACAGCAACCGCTACATGGTGCTGGGCACGACCGAGCCGGACGGGCGGCCGCGGGTGTCGCCCGTCTACTTCACGCACAACGGCTACCGCGACTTCTACTGGGTCTCCGGGCCGGACGCGCACCACTCGCACAACGTCCGCGAGCGCTCCGACGTCGCGATCGTCATCTACGACTCGACCGCGGCCGTCGGTGAGGGCCGCGCGGTCTACCTGACCGCCCGCGCGCACGAGGTGCCCGAGGAGGATCTGCCGGCCCGGGTCGCGGTGGCGTGGGCGACCATCCCGCCCGGCGGCGCCCGCGCGTTCGACCCCGAAGAGCTGCGGGGCGAGGCCGACCTGCGGCTCTACGTGGCCCGGGCGACCCGGCACGAGGTGCACATCCGGGGCGGCGACCCGACCTACGGCACCGGCATCGACACCCGGCGCGAGGTCATCGTCTGACCGTGGTAGCCCAGGGCGGCATCCGGGCACCGGATGCCGCTCCTGGCCGCCACTGCGGAGTCAGCGGGTGGCCGGGCGGTGGCGCCAGACCCACCACAGGCCGATGAACGGCAGCACCAGCGGGACGTAGCCGTAGCCCTGGCCGAACCTCGACCAGACCGTGGCGTCCGGGAAGGCCACCGCGTCGACGATGGTCAGCGTGCCCACCACGAGCACGCCCAGCAGCTCGATCGAGCACGAGGTCAGGGCGAGCGCCCGGCCGCGCGGGCCGCCGACGGCCAGACCCACGGTGGCCGCGATGTAGACCAGGCCGGCCAGGCCCGACAGCAGGTAGGCCAGCGGCGCCTCGGAGAAATGGGTGCTGATCTGCACCAGCGCGCGGGCGCTGGCGGACAGCGCGAAGATGCCGTAGACGAGCAGCAGCACCCGGCCCAGGCCGGAGTTGAGCGCCGCGTCCCGCGGGCGGGTCCTCGGTTCAGCCACCGGTCACCGACGCAATCTGCTGCAGCCGCAGCACCAGCACGGGCATGACCAGCGCGGCCACGCCCAGGATCAGAGTGCCCCACCGCGTCGGCTCCATCCGGGCCAGCACGAACGCCGTGGGCATGAACGCCACCGCGGTGAAGAGATAGCCGACGAACGTCGCGACCTCGGCGGGCCGGGTGCCGCCGAAGAGACCGACGACGGCCACCAGGCAGAGCACGGTCACCAGGGCGCCGAGGGCCAGGGCGGCGTACAGGTCGAGCCGGCTCGGGGCCCGGTCCATGGCACTGCGGATCAGGAACCAGACCGCGAACACCAGCGCCACCACGATGGTCGCCACCGACAGAGGACCGTTCACGCGGGACAGCGTAGCCACCTCGCGGCCCGTGTTAGCTTGCGCCATGCGCTTCGGACTTCTCGGCACCGGGCCCTGGGCCCGGCTGGCTCACGCCCCGGGTCTCGCCGCCCACGACGAGGTCGACTTCGCCGGCGTCTGGGGACGCGACCCATCGAAGGCGGCCGCGCTAGCGTCGGAGCACGGCGTCGCGACCTATCCGGATCTCGAGGACCTCCTGGCCGACGTCGACGCGGTGGCGATCGCGCTGCCGCCCCACATCCAGGGAGACCTCGCGTTGCGGGCGGCTCACGCCGGTAAGCACCTCTTCCTCGACAAACCGGTCGCCATGACCGCGGCCCAAGCCGGTCAGATCGCCCAGGTCGTCCACGACAAGGGCCTCAAGTCGGTGGTGTACTTCACCCGCCGGTTCCTGCCCACGCTCGCGGACTTCATCGACTCCGCGGCGGCCGAGGGCGGCTGGATCGAGGCCCGGGTCGACCACGTCGGCACGATCTACGACGAGGGGAACCCGTTCGGCGAGTCCAAGTGGCGGCGGGAGATGGGCGGGCTCTGGGACGTCGGACCGCATGCGACCGCGCTCGTGGTGCCGATCCTCGGGGCGGTCACCGAGGTGTCGGCCATCCTCGCGCCCCGGGACATGACCTACCTGACGTTGCGCCACACGACCGGAGCGGTCAGCAGGATCACACTGTCCGTGGACGTGCCGCCGGCCGCCGCGCGCGAGGAGGCGGTCCTCTTCGGCGAGGCCGGGATCCGGCCGGTGCCCGACCCCGCGTGGGACCCGATCCTCGCCTTCGGCAACGCGCTCGACGCCCTGCTGGCCGGGGACACCCGGATGGACGTGGCCTTCGGGACGTCGATCACGGCGGTGCTTGAGGCGGCCGCCGAGTCGGCTTCCAGCGGACGCGTTGTCACGGTCACGACGGCCTAGAACAGTGGTAGGCCGTGGCGGTGTCCGGGCGGGAAATGGCGCCATGGGCCACCACTGGCGGGACCGCCGGGACAACCCGGCGGTGGGGCACCGGGGGTGACCCACCGGGCGGCCCGCGGGTGGGCCACGCCGGCGATGGGTCGGGCGTACCCATAAAGGGTTTTTGTCGTAGACCCATCCGGCGCGCTGCCCGCGCCGAAGAACGGTTGTGACGATCGATGCGGCGAAAGGGCCATTCATGACGGAGCGTGCCCGGAATCTCTCCGCCGTGCCCGAGCCACCGCCGACCGACGCCGGAACGCTGCTGCGTGAGGTCGCGCAGGGTGACGAGAAGGCCTTCACCCGGCTGTACGACATGGTCGCGCCGCGGGTGTACGGGCTGATCCGTCGGGTGCTCCGTGACCCGGCGCAGACCGAAGAGGTGACGCAGGAGGTCATGGTCGAGGTGTGGCGCACGGCGGCCCGCTTCGACACGTCGCGTGGATCGGCCACCTCCTGGATCTTCACGATCGCCCATCGGCGGGCGGTCGACCGGGTGCGCTCCGAGCAGTCCGCGGCCGACCGGGTGATGAAGGTCGGCGTGGGGCAGGTCGAGATCCCGCACGACGAGGTGGTCGACGAGGTGACCGGGCGGCTGGAACGCCAGCAGGTGCGGCGCTGCCTCGACGACCTGACCGGCCTGCAGCGCCAGGCCGTGACGCTGGCCTACTACCAGGGCCACTCCTACCGTGAGGTGGCCGAACTGCTGTCCACCTCGCTGCCGACGATCAAGACGCGGATGCGCGACGGCCTGATCCGCCTGCGCGACTGCCTTGGGGTGGAGTTGACGGCATGATCACTACTGACATCCACGCCTTGGTCGGGGCGTATGCGCTGGACGCGGTCGATGACCTCGAGCGGGCCGCGTTCGAACGGCACCTGCGTGACTGCGAGAGCTGCCGCACCGAGCTGGACGAACTGCGCGAGACGGCCGCGCGCCTGGCCGACAGCACGTGGTCGGTCCCGCCGCCGCGCCTGCGGACCTCGGTGCTGGCGGCGGTCGCGCAGACCCGTCAGGTGCCGCCCGCCCCCGCGGTGGTCACCCCGGCCGCCCGCCCGGCCCGTCGCCGCTGGCTCGTCGCCGCGGCCGCCGCGGTGGTCCTGGCCGGTGGGACCGGCACGGCCGTCTATCAGGTTCAGGAGCAGCGGGTACGCGACAAGACGGCGATCGCCGCGGCGGCCGCCCGGCAGGAGGCCCGCACCCGGGACATCCTGGCCGCCCCCGACCTGGTCGTCCGGACCGCCCCGATGATCGGCGGCGGCAAGGTGACCGTGGCCCAGTCCACGGCCCGGAACGCCGGCGTCATCCTGCTGGGCGCGGACGCGGCCCCGGCCGGCGGCAAGGTCTTCCAGCTCTGGACCATCCGCGGCACCGCGCCCACCTCGGCCGGCGCCCTGCGGGTCGGCCAGACCAGCGCGGTCCAGATCGTCGACGGCCTCCCCGGCGCCGACATGGTCGGCGTCACCGCCGAACCGCCCGGCGGCTCGAAGACCCCGACCGTGCCCCTGGTGTCCCAGGTCCCGCTGGTCTGATCGGTGGACCTGGGCATCATCGGCCCGGCGGCCGGTCTGTTCGCGGTGACGAACATCGACGACATCGTGATCCTCGCGCTGTTCTTCGCCCGGGGCGCCGGACACCGCGCGACCACCCGCAACATCGCCGCCGGCCGGTATCTCGGCTTCACCGGGATCCTGGCCGCCGCGGTCGCCGCTGCCTTCGGGGCGACGTTCCTGCCCGCCGCGGCCATCCCCTACCTCGGCCTGCTGCCACTGGCGCTGGGCGTCAAGGCGGCAATCCAGTCGTGGCGGCACCGCGACGGCCCCGCCGAGGAGGCCGCGGACCGCTCGACCGCGCCGCGGATCCTCGAGGTCGCCGCGGTCACGTTCGCCAACGGCGGCGACAACATCGGCGTCTACGTGCCGGTCTTCGCGACCGCCGGCGCCGGCGGCATGGCCGGCTACGCGGTCGTTTTCCTGATCCTGGTGGCCGCCTGGGTGGCGGCGGGCCGGTTCTTCGCGACGCGGCCCGTGATCGCGAGGGCGCTCAGCCGCTGGGGGCATGTCCTGCTGCCCGTCGTCCTGATCGGCCTCGGGCTGCTGATCCTCATCGAGGGCGGGGCGTTCGGCCTCTAGCCGTTCCGGGGCAGCCGTTTCCCCGGGCCTTTCCTCCCCCACCGCGACCGCCGCCCGCCGTCACGATCACCGACGCCCGCCAACGCGCCCGCCGCCCGCCGTCACGATCACCGACGCCCGCCAACGCGACCACCGCCCGCCAACGCGACCACCGCCCGCCATCGCGACCACCGACGCCCGCCTCGGCCGCTCTGCTCGTCATCGTGCGATAGCGCCGTGCTGCCCGTTGCCCGGACGAGGGCAGTAGTCCCTGACGCGCTTTTGCTCTGCGCACTCATACGCACCCCCTTGTCGTGCGCCAAGTGTCGCCAGAGGACGCGCAGGTCACCGACCCTGAGGGCTTGCGCGCACCCGACGATGTGCCGGGTGCGCGGGGGCGAGAGTGATGACCCCGCCGCCGCCGGCGTGCACGAAAGCGCTGTTCAGCGCGAGGAATGCGGGTGACTCGCGACTAGAGGTGAGTATTTGTGCGCAGAGCAAAGCGGTGGGGAAGGCAGGTGTGGCCAGCGCGGACGGGCGGCGGGGGCGGTGTGGCGGTTGCCGGGGTGGAGGTGGAGGGGGTGGTTGCGCGAGAGGCGCGTTCACGGCCTTGCCTGGCAGGGGGTCGCGGAGTGGGGACGGAGCTCGGTGGTGCGGTTGGGGCCTTGCCTGTGCGTACGTTGCGTATTGGGGGTTGTGCATTGCGTTCTTGGCGGGTGGCGGACCATCATCTCGAAGGGTGTCGATGGATGGGAGTCTCCGGGTGACCGCTTCGCAGAGCAGGGCTTCGCAGCGCAAGGTGGGGCGGGGCGAGTTGAGCCCGGGGTGCCCGGTGCGGGTGGACGAGGACGGCGTGTGGCAGGTGCGAGATTTCGCCACGGCGCGGGAGGTGCTGCGGAACACGGCTACGCGGCAGGCCGGGTTCGCGGCTGAGCATGCGACCCGGGCTGAGGGGCGGATGCGGGTGCCGGTGCTCTATCGGGACGGGCCGGAGCATCGGGAGCATCGGCGCCAGACGGCGCGGTTCTTCACGCCCAAACGGGTTGACGCTTCGTACCGGTTGTTGATGGAGCGGCTGGCCGACGATCAGATCGCGACGCTCCGGCGGGAGGGTGAGACCGATCTGACCAAGCTGTCGTTCGCGCTGGCGGTCGCCGTCACGGCCGAGGTGATCGGGCTGACCGAAGCCGGGGCGGGGATGGCGAAGCGGCTGGAGAATTTCTACAAGAAGCACGCCTCGGCCAACCGCGTGACGGCGTTCGCCCGGCGGCGGCGCAACGACTTCCACCTGGGCCAGTTCTACTGGTACGACGTCCGGCCGACGGTGCGGGCGCGCCGCGCGGAACGGCGGGACGACCTGATCTCGCACCTGCTCGACGAGGGTTGCAACAGCGGCGAGATCCTCGGCGAATGCGTGACGTTCATGGCGGCCGGCATGGTGACGACCCGCGAGTTCATCATCGTCGCGGCCTGGCATCTGTTCACCGACGACGCACTCCGCGCGGACTACCTGGCGGGGGACGAGAAGCGGCGGGTGGCCGTTCTGCACGAGATCCTGCGGCTCGAGCCGGTGGTGTTCGACCTGTTCCGGCGGGCCACCGAGGACATCGTGGTGCCGGGGGCGGTGATCCCGGCCGGCGCGCTCGTCGACGTGAGCCTGGCCGCGGCCAACGTCGACCCGTCGGCGGTCGGCGCGGACGGCGACCGGGTGTGCCCGGCCCGGCCGCTCGGTGAGGGGGTACGGGACGAGGTGCTGGCCTTCGGCGAGGGACCGCACCGCTGCCCGGGGTCGTACGTCGCGATCCAGGAGACCGACATCTTCCTCACCCGGCTGTTCGCCGAGCCGGGACTGCGCATGGTCTCGTCGCCGGTGGTGGGCGCCCGCGAGGAGATCTCCTCGTACGAGCTGACGAACCTACGGGTCGCCGTCACGACGTAGCACCGCCGCCGTCGTCCGGGTCAGGTCGCCGGTGGCCAGCAGGTCGAGCAAAGCGCCGCGGAGCAGGGCCAGGGTCGCGGTGCGCTCGGCCTCGCCCGCGGGGGTGTCGCGGATGGACTCCGCCTGGGCCGCGGCCAACAGGTCGAGCCAGTCACGGACGGTTTCGGCGGCGAAGGACGACCACGGACCGTCCGGTTCGATGAGTGACCGGGCGTAGGCCTCCGTCCACAGGGTCAGCAGCGCGCGGAGGGCCGGGTCGGAGATCCAGCCCCACACCAGCCGGGTGGTCGCGGCCAGGTCGCCGGGTGGCGCCGAGCGCAGCAGCGCGATCTCGTCGGCCCGGGCCCGGGCCAGCAGCTCGCGGATCAGGCCGTCCTTCGAGCCGAAGAGGTACAGCAGCACGCGCGGGCTCGACCCGATCGCCGCCGCCAGCGGGCGCAGCGACAGGTCGGCCAGGCCGTGCGCCAGCGCGTAGCGGTACGCGGCCTCCAGCAGCTCTTCCCGGCGCGGGCTTCCCATGGCGGCCAGTCTACTGAAACACTCGTTTCAGTCCTCGCGCGGGAGGTTCGTTATGTCGGTGCTGGTCAGACCCCTCGGTGAGCCGGGCGACCTGGGCTGGGTGGTGATGGCGCACGGTGAGATCTATGCGGCCGAGTACGGCTGGGGCACCACGTTCGAAGAGCTGGTGGCCGGGATCGTGGCGGAGTTCGCGGAGAAGCGGGACCCGGCTCGCGAGGCCGCGTGGATCGCCGAGGTCGACGGGCAGCGGGCCGGGTGCGTCTTCTGTGTCACGGCCGACGAACACACCGCCAAGCTGCGGACCCTGCTGGTCGATCCGGCGTTCCGCGGGCACGGGCTGGGCGCCCGGCTGGTCGGCGAGTGCGTGTCCTTCGCGGCGGCGGCCGGCTACCGGCGCCTGACCCTGTGGACCAACGACGTGCTCACCTCGGCCCGCAAGATCTATCAGGCGGCGGGCTTCACGCTGGACGACGAAGGTCCCGAACACCGGTTCGGCGCGGACCTCACGTTCCAGAACTGGTCCCGTACCCTTCCCTGAAGTTCCTTAAAAGCATGTGTTGAGCGTACGATAGGGAATCATGGAGTGGCACTCACCCGAGCAGGTCGCCGACCTTCTGGGCCTGCATGTGCGGACGGTGCGGGGCTACATCCGTGACGGCCGGCTGCCCGCGGTCCGCATCGGCAAGCAGTACCGCATCGCCCAGAGTGACCTCGACGCGTTCACCGGCCGTCCTGCTCCGGCCGGGCCGGCGGTGAGTGTGACGGCGGTGGTCGAGTTCGACGACGTGCCGGCGGCCCTGGCCGACCGGATCGCCACCCTCGTCGTGGCCGGCGTGCAGGGGGTCGACGGGCTGCGCGTGCAGGCCGTCCACGACGCCTCGCGCGCTCATCTCAAGCTCATCGTCCTCGGTCCGCCGGGCGTCACGGGCGACGTGCTGCACACCATCGACGGGCTTCTCGAAGGGGAGACACGATGACCGACCAGGTGATCGAGCGGCGCAACGGTACACCGGTGCTGGTGTGCGCGGCCGAGGGGCCACGCATCAGCACGCCACAGGACGCGCTCGACGTCATCGGCGGCGCGTTCGGGCAGGCCGACGTGGTCGCGATCCCGGCCGGGCGGCTCGACGACAGCTTCTTCCAGCTGCGGAGCGGGCTGGCCGGCGAGATCATGCAGAAGTTCGTCAACTACCACATCCGGCTGGCCGTGCTCGGCGACATCGGCGCGCACGTCGCGGCCAGCGACGCGCTGCGTGACCTGGTGCGCGAGTCGAACCGTGGCCGGCACATCTGGTTCGTCACCGACCTGGACGAGCTGGATTCCCACCTGTAGAACGCCCGCGGGGCGGACCGGTGGGAAGGGCCGCCCCGCGGACGGGATCAGGGAACGGTGCGCTCGATCGCGGCCGGCCCGTCACGTTCGAGCTCGACCCGGGCGGCCTCGACGTTCGCCGGTGTCGGGTCCTTGCCCTCGGCGACGGCCAGGTCTTCCGGGTCCCACGGCTGGTCCGCGCCGGTCCGGATCTCGGGCTGCGCGCCCGGCGCCACGAACTGCGGGTTGTCGTCGTCGGGGCCGCCCCCGGTGATGAACGCCTCCACCGCGACGTCGTCCTCGACCGCGGCCGCGACCTCGGGCGTCTCCTCGAGCGGCGGCTGATTCGGTTCGACCATTCTTCCTCCCCTGGGAACGCTCCTCCGGGTCCCTTACCCCTGTGCGGGGCCCGCTACCCGCGATCTTCCCCCGGCGCAGCCGTACCCCGTCCGGGTGGTTGTCGCATTTCATCATCGACGCACCGGCCGGGGCGGCGTCCACTCGGACCTGCCGTCCGCCGCCGCCCCTGCTAGAAGCGGCCGCGACCTGCGTCGATTAGCCCTTGCCGGCGCCCTACACCATGCCGCTCGGTGCGAAACGGACGATCAGTGAGTCCGGGGGCGAACCGAGCGTGAAGCGGACAGCGACTGCGCTCTTCGGATGGACGCTGAGTAGCCGGGCGAATACGTTCTCGCTTGTTACATGTGCACAAACCCTGGCTGGAGCACATGCGTGGGTGAGGAGAACTTGAGCGTAATGACCGATCGTGAGGAACCCCGGCGGTGACGAACCTGCCGGATACCGAACGCGACGCCTGCGACGTGGTGCAGGCGTTGGGCGGTCTCGCTGCTCTGCTGGCCCGGCTCCAGCCCGACGACCCGGCGTTCGACGAGGCCGTTCGCGTGCTGCGGAACCTCGCCGACGACGGGTCGGTCGCGGCGCAACGCGTCGTCACCTACCTGCAGACCCTTCGCGGAGCCGGCGACGGCGAGGCCGCGGCCGTGCCGCCCCGCCTCGCACCCTGGCGCGACTGGGTCCCCCCGCGTGGCCACCTGCTCGGCGAGCCCGGCCCGATCCAGCACATCGGCGAGCTCCCCCAGCCCCGCCGCACCGATCCCGGCGAATAGCCCCTCACCGGCGCAGCGTCGCCGACGGCGATTCGCCGTAGGAAGCGCGGTAGGCCGATGCGAACCGCCCCAGATGCGCGAACCCCCAGCGGTGGGCGACCGCGGCCACCGTGTCCTTGGCCGGGTCGGCGTGCCGCAGGTCGTCGAACGCGCGCTGCAGACGCACCTGCTGCAGGTAGCTCATCGGCGATCGGCCGGTGTGCTTGCGGAAGCCGTCCTGCAGCGACCGCACGCTCACCCGGGCCAGCACGGCCAGATCGGCCACCGTGAACGCCCGCTCCGGCTCGGCCTCGATCGCGTCCTGGGCGCGGCGCACCGCCCGCGGCGGGCTCGGGCGGGGCGGGGCGGTCAGCTCGTCGTAGTAGCGATGGGGCAGGGCGTAGAGCAGGCCGCTGAGGATGAGCCGGCGCATCCGGCCGGCGATCGGCGGCAGGGTGACCAGGCTGTCCGGGTGCCCGCACTCGTCATGCATGAACCGGACCAACTGGCACCAGCTCTGCCCCGCGCCGTCGCCGAGGTCGATCTCGGACGGGAGGTTCAAGGGTCCCTCGATCGGGTGACCCAGCAGGACGGCCAGTTCCGCCTCGAGGGCGATGCGTTCTATCTTCACATCGATCTCGGCCGAATCGGCGCTGTGCAGCGTGTAGACCGGGTTGCCGGGCCCGAAGACGGCGCCGGTGGACGCGTGCGCCAGCACCTCACGTCCGGCGTGCCGCGACTGCATGCTGCCGGCCGTGGGCATCGTGACGTGATAAGCGTCCAATTCCGACGCTATGAGGGTCACCGGGGCCCCGAAACTGAGGTGCCCGATCGTCACGGGTCCGAGTTGGATCACTTCGGCGGCCACCTTGAAGCTGCCGTGACCCTCGGGCGCACCCACCGAGATCGGGTAGTAGTACCGATTGAGCATGCTCCGTACCTGATCGACATCCGCGCTGTTGAACAGCGACATTACCGGGCGATCAGACATGGCTGAAGGCGATCCACCGCATACCCAGAGTAAAGGGGAAGCGGGCGCCAGGCGTCAACGTTCATGACTGCCCCTGACCGTTCCAGCACATTCAGGCCATATGAACTACTCTGGCGTTCCACGCCTACGTGGCGTAACTTGCAGACCAGCGGAACGTTGTTGGAACGCGGTCCCGAGGCGCCAAGGGCAGGGCGCCGACATGCGCCGCAGGTCAGCGCATCGGGACCCCCGCGGGAGAGGTTGGCGTCGGCCGTACGACGCCAGAAAGAGGGCTGCCGTGTATCTGCCGATCACCACGCGCCAGCTGGCCGACGGCACCGTCGAGATCGCGCCGAGCGGCGAGATCGACCTCGACAACGCCCACGTGATGCGAGACGCCGTCAACGACGTGCTCACCTCCTCGACGCCAGTCAAGATCTGCCTGGATCTCCAACGCGTGATGCTGATCGACAGCATCGGCATCGGCATCCTCGTCGCGTGCTTCCACGCGGCCGCCGCCAGCAACGTCAAACTCGTGGTCAGCCACCCGAGCCCGACGGTCTACCGGCAGCTCTGGGTCTCCGGCCTGGTCGGCCTCCTGGGCTGCGCCGAGCCGCCGTCCCCCCGCACGTCGGTGGGCCTCCGCCCGGCCTGATCAGGTTGACTGCAGGGCATGAACGTCCTGCGGTCGATCGCCCTCTTCATCGTGGCCGCCCTGGCCGAGATCGGCGGCGCCTGGCTCGTCTGGCAGGGCATCCGCGAACACCGCGGCCTGCTCTTCGCCGGCCTGGGCGTCCTGGCCCTCGGCGCCTACGGCTTCGTCGCCACCCTCCAGCCCGACCCCCATTTCGGCCGCATCCTGGCCGCGTACGGCGGGGTGTTCGTCGCGGGCTCCCTGCTCTGGGGCGTGGTGGTGGACGGCTTCCGGCCTGATCGCTGGGATCTCATCGGCGCGGGCCTCTGCCTGGGCGGCGTGGTGGTCATCATGTATGGGCCGCGGGGGTGAGGGAAGGTGAGTACACCGACGCGTGGGAAGAGGACGCCGGTCTTTCTTTCTTGGGTACGGCTGGGTGGTTGGCCAAACGCAATGGCCGGTGCTGTTCCCGCTCCGCGGCCGGGGGCGCGGCGCCGGGCCGTGAACGCGTGTCTCGCGTGAGGATGTTGGTCGCGCGGCGGGGGTTCTCAATGGCGCGGCGTTCCGTTTGTGGGCTCACGTAGTTGTCCGCTGCGGTAGGCATTGATTCGGCGGGGTCTTGCGATGTCCGGGCGCGCGCTCGGGTTGGGTGCTTTGGCTGTCCACTTTCGACATTGGGCGTGGGGGCGGGCGCCGACTGATTCGGTGTGGAGCCTTTTGCGCTGGTCGTCGAATGTGTTGGTTTTCCACAGTGGTGGTGTCCTGTGGATAGCCGCGGCGAAATGTCATGCGTTGCGGCTACGTTTGCGCCCACCCAGTGGCTGGGTGGGGGAGGTGGCGGTGCGCCGGATTGAAGTCGATCTTGGGGAGATGCTGCTTTCTTGTGGCGGTGGGGCGGCGCTGTGGTGTTTGCGGTGCGGGAACCTGAGGGGAGCTCGGCGGGGAACTTCGCTTGGTCAGGGACGGTGGCTTGGTGATGGCGAGTGGGTGCCTGGGGTGCGGAGGGGCGGCGGATGACGTCTGGGGCTTTGCTGCTTTGAGTCGTGCGGACAGCTGGGAGCGAGGTCGGACCGTGGCGGCTCAGCCTGGGGCGGTGTGATGCGCCGGGCGGTGTAATGCGCGTTGAGGCGTGCGGTGCGCGGCGATGCGTGCGCGGCGCCGCGATGCGGTGATGTGCGGGGCGGCGATGCGGGGCGGTGCGCGGCGATGCGGGGCGATGCGGGGCGGTGGGCGGCGGTGCAGGGGGCGGCGCGCCATGGTGGTGTTCGGCGGGATGGCTTGAGGGTTGTTGCGCGGCGCGATCGGGAAGGCGGCGCCGGCGGCGGGTGCGTGGTGGTGTGACGGCGGGACTGGCCTGGGCGGATCGGTCACGCGAGAGGCGCGTTCACGGCCTTGCGCTGCACCCCGGCCGCGGAGGGGGAACAGGACTCGGTGTTGCGGTTGGGGGCCTCGGCTGGGCGTACCTGAGCGGTTTGATCTTGAGGTGGATTCGCTGGAAAGGGAAGGGCGAGGCGGGCCACGTGCGATGCGGCCCGCCTCGGAAGGAGGGAGATCAGTGGGAGAGCATGCGCTCCTGGGCGGCTCGTTCGTCGCCGCTCAGGGTGTGCAAGGGCTTTTCCTTGATGAAGAGGACGGCTACTACGGCCAGGGCCGCGATGGGGGCGCCGACCAGGAAGAGGTCGGCGGTGGCCTGGCCGTAGATGTCGGCGATCACGGACCTGATCTCGGGTGGGAGTTTGGTGATGTCGGGGACCTCGGTGGAACCGCCGGTTGCGGGCAGGGTAGGGAACTTCTCCTGGAAGAGGGTCGTCACCCGGCTGGCCAGGACGGCGCCCAGGGCGCTCACGCCGATGGCGCCGCCCAGGCTGCGGAAGAACGTCACCGAGGAGGTTGAGGCGCCCAGCTCGGCGGCGGGCACGTCGTTCTGCGCGGCCAGCACCAGGTTCTGCATGAGCATGCCGACGCCGATGCCCAGGACGGCCATGTAGATCGAGACCGTGACGACGCTGGTGCCGGCGCCGATCCGGGAGAGCAGGAGCATGCCGGCGACCATGATGACGGCGCCGGCCACCAGGTAGGCCTTCCAGCGGCCGTACTTGGTGATCAGCTGGCCGGCGACGGTGGACGAGACGAGCAGGCCGAAGATCATCGGCAGGCTCATCAGGCCGGCGATCGTCGGGGTCTTGCCCAGGGAGAACTGGAAGTACTGGGACAGGAAGACCGTGCCGCCGAACAGGGCCACGCCGACCAGGGTGCTGGCCACGATGGCCAGGGTGACGGTGCGGTTGCGGAAGATGCTGAGCGGGATGATCGGCTCGGCCGCGCGGGACTCGACCAGGACGGCCAGGCCGAGCAGGAGGACGCCGCCGGTCACGAACGCGGCCGTGGTCCAGGAGGCCCAGGCGAACCGGTTGCCCGCAAGGGTCGACCAGATCAGCAGGTCGGAGACGCCGGCGGTGATCAGGAACGCGCCCAGCCAGTCGATCGAGACCCGTTTGCGCGGGGTCCGCGGCAGGTGCAGCGTGCGCTGGAGCAGGAAGATCGCGGCCAGGGTGAACGGCACGCCGATCAGGAACGTCCAGCGCCAGCCGAGCCAGCTGGTGTCGACCAGGACGCCGCCGATCAGCGGGCCGGCGATGGTGGCGACGCCGAAGACCGCGCCGAAGAGGCCGGAGTAGCGGCCCAGTTCGCGCGGCGGGATCATGGCCGCCATCACGATCAGCGCGAGCGCGGTCATGCCGCCGGCGCCGACGCCCTGCACCACGCGGCTGACGATCAGGACGCCGACGTTCGGGGTGAAGCCGGCGATCAAGGAGCCGGCCACGAACAGCGACAACGAGAGCTGGATCAGCAGCTTCTTGTTGTAGAGGTCGGCCATCTTGCCCCAGAGCGGGACGGTGGCGGTCATCGCGAGCAACTCGGTGGTGACGATCCAGGTGTAGACGGACTGGGTGCCGCCCAGGTCGGCGATGATGCGCGGCAGGGCGTTGGCGACGATCGTGGACGCCAGGATCGACACGAACATGCCGAGCATCAGGCCGGACAGCGCCTGCAGCACTTCGCGCCGGGACATGCGGCCGGAGGACTCGGTGTCCTCCATGACCGCGGGCTCTGAGGTCATCTCACGTCCTTGGAAGGATCAGGCTTGGAAGGATCGGGCAAGCCCGCGGCGAGTGCGCCGAAGGCCTCGTGCACGTGATCGGCGAAGGTTCGAGGCGAGTCGGTCTTCGCCCAGGTGAGCAGCGCCGACCGGACGGCGGCGCCGGTGACGAACGCGGCGAGCAGCGGCCACCCGCTCTCGGGGGCGACTCCGACGCGTGAAGCGATCGCCACGATCAGGTCGTGTTCGGAACGCGCGCTGCGGGTCATCATCCCGGCCACCAGCTGCGGGTTGTCGGTCATGACGCGGATCCGACGGCGCCAGATCTCGCGGTCCTGCTCGATGGCGGCCACGACCGGTTCGGCGGCCAGGAGCAGCGCCTCGATCACGGACAGCGAAGGGTCGGCGGCCAGGAACCGGGCCCGCATGGCCGCGTCGTCGGCGGTGTGGTCGCCGATCAGCGCCTCGTCCTTGGTCGCGAAGTAGTTGAAGAACGTGCGCGGCGACACGTCGGCGGCGGCGCTGATGTCCTCGACCGTGACGGCGTCGAGCCCGCGCTCGTCGACCAGGCGCAGGGCGGCTTCGGTCAGGGCGGCCCTGGTCTGTTGTTTCTTGCGATCACGCAGGCCTGAATCGTTCACGCGGCCACAGTACGACCAACATGCAGTCGCTGCAAACTTTTATCGGCTGCATTGGCTAGCATGGCGGTTGTGCTGCGGCTCCGAGTCCTCTTCCTGGTGTACGCCTTCGGCGTGCTCGCCGTGACGGTGGTGCCGGTGCGCGCCTTCGACTACTGGGGCCACGTCCCGTGGCAGGCGATGATCCGCTGGGTCCCGTTCGTCGTCGACCCGGTGAGCATGGTCCTCAACGTGGTGATGTTCATGCCGTTCGGCGTCCTCGTGCCGCTGCTCTGGCAATGGGCCGGCGCCACCGCGCTCCGCCTCGGCCTGTGCGCGCTGGGCGCCTCGCTCAGCATCGAACTGACCCAGCTGCTGCTCGACATCACGCTCGGCGCGCGCCGCACGGTCGACATCAACGACCTGATCGCGAACACCGGCGGCGCCCTGATCGGGCTCTGGCTGCTGCGGCTGGCGCGCCGGGAGAGCAAGGCTCTGGCAGGCTGAGCGGCATGCCAACCGAAGAACCAGGCTGAGCCGCATGCCAACCGATGAGCTCCGGGCCGCGATGACGGACCGGGTCGAGCGGGGCGAGCTGCCCGGCCTCGTGACCCTGGTCGCCCGGGACGACGATGTGACGGTCGAGGAGATCGGCGTGACCGCGTTCGGCGGCGACGTGCCGATGCGGCGGGACACCCCGTTCCGGATCACCTCGATGACCAAGCCGATCGTGGCCGCCGCCGCGCTGACGCTGGCCGAGGACGGGCTGTTCGATCTGGAGGAGCCGGTCCGGCGACTGCTGCCGGAACTGGCCGGGCAGCGGGTGCTGCGGGCGTACGACGCCGAGCTGGACGACACGGTGCCCCTGTCGCGGCCGGTCACCGTGGATGACCTGCTCACCTTCCGGCTCGGGCACGGGATGATCGTGGAGCCCGAGATGGACCCGCCGGTGCCGGTGGTCCGCCGCGGCGAGGAGCTGCGCCTGATGTTCGGGCCGCCCGAGCCGCGGTCGCTGTTCGGGGTGGACGAGTGGATCGGGCGGTTCGGGAGCCTGCCGCTGATCCATCAGCCCGGCGAGAAGTGGATGTACAACACCGGGTCGCTGGTGCTGGGCGCCCTGATCGCGCGGGCCACCGGTCAGTCGCTGGGCGCCGTGCTGACCGAACGGATCTTCGAGCCGCTGGGGATGCGGGACACCGGCTTCTCGCTGCCCCGCGAGCGGGCCGAGCGGTTGCCGGCCCAGTACGGTCCCGAGCTCACCGAGACCGTCGCGACCCGGCCCGAGCACTGGGTCGAGGAGCCGCCGTTCCCGTCGGGCGCGGGTGGCCTGGCGTCGACCGCGGACGACTACCTGACCTTCGCGCGGCTGCTGCTGAACCGCGGCGTGCACGGCGGCACCCGGCTGCTGTCCGAGCACTCGATCGACCTGATGACCACCAACCACCTGACCCCGGAGCAGATCGCGGGCGGCGCCTTCCTGCTCAGCGGTCAGGGCTGGGGGATGGGTCTGGGTGTCGGGCCGACCCGGTACGGCTGGTCCGGCGGCTACGGGACCGACTTCTTCGTCGACCCGTCCCAGCGGCTGATCGCGATCGCCCTGACGCAGGTGTCGCCGTTCCTCTGGAACGGCGGGATGGAGGAGTTCATGAAGCTGGCGTACCGGCCATGACCAACCTGGACGCGGTCACCGCGTGGGTGGAGAACTACCGGCGGGCCTGGGAGAGCAACGACCCGGCCGAGATCGGCGCCCTCTTCGCCGAGGACGCCGCCTACTACCCGGAGCCGTGGGGCACGCCGTGGCGCGGCCGGGCCGAGATCGTCGCCCGGTGGCTGGAGCGGCGGGACGAGTCGCGCACGTGGAGTTTCACGTGGCATCCGCTGATCGTCACCGACGAGGTGGCAATGCTTGAAGGCGAGACCACCTACCCGGATCGTACGTATTCCAACCTGTGGGTGCTCCGGCTGGACAATGCCGGTCAGGCGCGGCAATTCACCGAGTGGTGGATGGACCAGTCCAAGAAAAGCTGACTGCATGGGACACGTAACTTTGCGTGATAGTGGCTCGTTGATCCGTGTGGATCAGTAGGATTTGACCTTGCAAAAGCGACATCGCCCACTACTCGATCCGTGAATGTGAATTGAATTCCCCGGGATCGGGGTTCGCGAATTCGGCATTTGGTTGGCAGACTGCCTCGGGTGGAGGTGCAGGAGAATCTGGGCGGCCGCTACAAACTGCTGAATGAGCTCGGCAGTGGCGGCATGGCCGTCGTGTGGAAAGCCCACGACGAGGTCCTGAACCGGCCGGTGGCGATCAAGGTGCTCGCCGGGCGGTACGCGGGCGACGACCAGTCACGGGCCCGCATCCAGGCCGAGGCGCGCGCCGCCGCCACCATCTCGCACCCGAACATCGCGCAGATCTACGACTACGGCGAGTCGGACGACGACGAGGCGAAGCTGCCGTACGTCGTGATGGAACTGATCAACGGACCGACGCTGGCCGAGCGGGTGAGGCAGGGCCCGATCCCGCCCCGGGCCGCGTTCCGGATCGGCGGCGAGGTGGCCGCCGCGCTGGCCGCCGCGCACGCGCACGGGCTGGTGCACCGCGACATCAAACCGGCCAACGTGATGGTCACGCCGGCCCGGGCCAAGGTGGTCGACTTCGGCATCGCGGCGTCGGCCGGCCCGGGGCGGCCGGACGACGAGCTGCTCGGCACCCCGGCCTACCTGGCGCCGGAGCGGCTGCTCAGCGACCGGATCGAGCCGGCCTCCGACGTGTACGCGCTGGGCGTCCTGCTCTACCGGATGCTGGCCAACAACTCGCCGTGGAGCGTGGACACCACCACGCAGATGCTGGACGCCCACGTCTACGTCGAGCCCGAGCCGCTGCCCGACCTGCCCGGCGTCCCGGCCGCCGTGACCGCCCTGGTCAACCGCTGCCTGCTCAAGGACCCGGCCGAGCGCCCGACCGCCGCCGAGGCGTCCGAGACCCTGCTCGAGGCGGCCGACGAGCCGATGGTGATGACGAACGCCGCCAAGGCGGGACCGGGCGCGAAGGCGGGCAACGCGGCCCGCGGCGGTGGCATCAAGACCGGCAACGTCCGTACCGGCGGATTCAAGGGCGCCAACGCGGCGCCGGTCGCCGCGGCCGCCACCCGGCCCGAGGCGCCGGCCGCGAGGACCGGCAACCGGCGGAAGTTCTTCGTGGCCGGGGGAATGGCCGTCGCCGTGATCGCGGCGCTGCTGGTGTGGACGTTCCTGCCGGAGACGGCCGAAGGCGGCAACGAGCCGGAGCAGGCCGGGCCGGCGCCGCCCGCACCGGTCTCGGCGGCGCCGGTGGCGACCCGCCCGGCGACCCGGCCGACCACCCCCGAGGGCGGGGGCGGGCAGGCGCCGCCACGAAAGGATGACTCGGCGGTCACACCGACGGCGGCCGGACCGTCCAGCCTGCTGCCGAGCACCAGCGCCGGCGGCGGCCCGCCGCCGAGCGCGGAGCCGAGCGACGAGCCGTCCACCACCGGCTCGGCCACGACCGCGCCGCGCACCAAGGTGCTCACCTCGAAGGCCGGCCGGGTGACGGCCCGGTGCACCGAGGCCGGCAAGGCCCACCTGCTGGCCTGGGAGGCACAGGACCCGTGGAAGGTCGATCGGGTCAACAGCGGCCCGGTGCTCGCCGCGAGCGCGATCTTCAAGTACAAGGCTCAGCGGTTCCGGATGACCGTGACCTGCGTGGCGGGCGTGCCGACGACGGTCAATCTGCCGCTCTAGATTTGAGCCGGAACCCGAGAATCCTACGTATCACTGTCGTGCGAATCGTCAGGAAAGCCAAGGGTTCATGAGGGAAGCGGCGGGCCGTCGGCAGGCCGTCCGGATCAGCGACGTGGCGCGGGCCGCCGGGGTCAGCAAGACCCTGGTCTCGTACGCGCTGAACGACCGCGCCGGGGTCAAGGAGTCGACGCGCGCCCACATCGTCGCTACCGCCAGGTCGATGGGCTGGACCCCGAGCTTCCGGGCTCGGGCGCTGTCCGCCTCCCGGGCGTACACCGTCGGACTGGTCCTCCGGATCCCGGCCGAGGGCCACTACTTCACGGGCCTGCTGGCCGGGCTGCAGAGCGTGCTCTCGACCTCGCAGTACTCGCTGCTCACCGAGGTGGTGGACGGTGACGAGGCGGAGGAGGACGCCTACCGGCGGCTGGCCCTGGGCGGCCGGGTCGACGGCCTGGTGCTGACCGACCCGCGCCACGACGATCCCCGGTTCCGGCTGGTGCGCGAGGCCGGCCTGGCCTTCGTGAGCGTGGGCCGCCCGCCCGAGCCGACCACCATGCCGGTGCTGATCCACGACGAGTCCCGGGCCATCGCCGACGCCGTGGCCCACCTGGCCGCGCTCGGGCACCGCCGGATCGCGCAGGTCGCCGGGCCGCAGACGGTCGCGGCGGCCGGCCGGCGTCGCCGGCTCTACCAGAAGGTCCTGCGCGAGCACGACCTCGACGACACGAGCTGGCTCGAGGCCGACCACACCGCGGCCGCCGGCCGGGCCGCGACCGTGAAGCTGCTGGACGAGGAGCCGCGGCCGACCGCGATCGTCTACGCCAACGACCTGATGGCGGTGGCCGGGATGAGCGCGATCCACGAGCGTGGCCTGCGCGTCCCGGCGGACGTGTCGGTCATCGGCTGGGACGACCTGGCCGTCGCGCCCCACCTGAATCCGCCGCTGTCCACGGTCGGCCGGCACCCGTTCGAGGACGGCCGGGCGGCCGCGCGGCTGCTGCTCGAGGCGATCGACGGCCAGGAGTTCGCCGAGCCGGTCCCGGCCGCCGACCCCACGTTCGTGGCCCGCGACTCGGTCGCCAGGCCAGCGTGACCATGTCGGCGTCGTAGCCGGCCGTCCACCGCACCGACAGAACTCCAGTGCAGCTCGACATGCAGCCCCGTCACGTCGTCCGCGAAGGTCGCTCAGAGCAAAAGGCGCGGGGGAGACGTCTACCGGTCGGAGGAAGAGCACGCCACCGGCCCCGTAGCATCGCCTCCGTGACCGACGCTGACCTGGTCCGGGCGGCTCGCGCCGGGGACGCCGCGAGCCTGGGTGTGCTGCTGGGTCGGCACCGCGCCGGGATGTACGCGGTCGCGCTCGGCATTCTCGGCGCGGGACCGGATGCCGAGGACGCCGTGCAGGACGCCGCGCTGATCGCCGTCGGTCGTCTCGGTGACCTGCGCGATCCGGCGGCCGCGGGCGCCTGGCTGCGCGGCATCGTCCGGAACACCAGCCGGGCGTTGCGCCGCCGCGACCGTTGCGTACCCACCGATCTGCCTGACCGGGCCGGTCCCGGCCCGGGGCCGGAGGAGCTGCTCGACCGCCTGGCCCTGCGGGACTGGGTCTGGCGGGCGCTGGACGAGTTGTCGCCGCCGCTGCGCCTGGTCACGATGTTGCGCTACTTCACCGGGTTCGATGATTACGAGACCATCGCGCAGGCCTGTGACGTGCCGGTCGGCACCGTGCGGAGCCGGCTCAGCCAGGCCCGGGTCAAGCTGACCGGCGCGTTGCGGGCGACCGCCGAGACGGCCGGCGCGGACGATCTGGCGGCGGTCACCGCGTCGCGCCGCAAGCAGGCGTACGACCTGGTCGACGGCCTGGAGCGGGGCGACTTCGCGGGGATGCCGGAGGTCTTCCACCCCGAGGTGGAGAGTCGCTGGCCGAGCGGCCGGACCGGGCGTGACATCGGTGACCTGGTGCACGTGATCACCAAGGACCTTTCCGAGGGGGTACGCCACCCGCTGCGTTCCGTCGTCGCCGGCCGGGACGTGCTGATCTGGGAGAACGACCTGATCAGCCCGCCCTGGGATCCGGAGCACTGCCCACCCGCGTCGGCCTGGGTGCAGACCTTGCGTGACGGGCGTGTGGCTCGCGTACGCGTCATTCACCGCCCGCGATCGAACTTTCCGCCCGCCGCACCGCACCTGTAGGCATGACCGACACTTTTGAGAACGTCGAGGCTGGGTTCATGCGCGCCTACGCGGCCGCGGCCCCGGCGGCGAGCGGCCCGGCCACCACCCGGCTCGGCGGCGGCGTCGTCCTCGCGATGCGGCGTGACCCGAACGGATATTGGAACAAGGCGCTGGGCTTCACCGAACCGATCACCGGCGCGCTGATCGACGAGATTCTCGCCTTCTGGCGTACGCACGGCACCACCCGCGCCACCCTGCAGCTCCGGTCGGAGGCGCTGCCGGACGACTGGGCCGAGATCTGCGCCGCCCGCGGCATCGTGGACAGCGGCGGCCGCATCGTGAAGCTGTCCTGCCCGATCGGCGAGACCTCCCCGGCCGGGGAGGGCGACCTCGACGTACGCCCGGTGACCGAGGCCGACGCCCCCGACTGGGCGGCGGTCATCCTGGACTCGTTCGGTTTCGAGCACGAGGGCCAGGCCGAGATGTTCCTCGGCACGGTCGGCGACCCGCGTTTCCGCCCGTTCGCGATCTGGGCCGACGGCCGCATCGTCGGTGGCGCCAACCTCTACCTGGACGGCGAGGTGGCCGGCCTGAACGCGGCCGGGACCAGCGCCGGCTTCCGCCGGCGGGGCGCACAGAGCGCTCTGGTCGCCGCCCGCATCGCCGCCGCCCGCGAGGCCGGTTGCCGCTGGGTGGTCGCCGAGACGGGCTGGTCGGACGCGACGCCCCGGCATTCGTCGCTGAACAACATGAAGCGCGCCGGCCTGCGCCCCAACTACATCCGACCCAGCTGGCGCTGGACCGCCGCCTGATCGAGCCGCCGGAAGGTGTTGAACAACAGGACCGCGGTCGTGGCGGTCAGGGCCATCCGGACCACGTTGAGGACGTTCCAGGTCCACGCGAGCGTCCGGTCACCGCCGTCGCCGAACAGCGGGGTGACCACGGCTGCCACGATCACGGCGTTGAGCACGGTCAGCGCCAGCGCCGCCACCGCCGCCCGCCGATAGGCCGTCCGGTCGGTCAACCACAGGATCAGGATCACGAGGCAGGTCAACACCGTGACGGGTACGAAGTAGAGCGTCGGCCCGGTGGTCACGAAGAAGGCGTCCAGGCGCGCCATCTGGGCCGGGGTGTCCACCACCCAGTTCGGTGAGAAGACGACCGCCTCGTAGAGGTTGCCGAAGAACCAGCAGGCCAGCCCGAGCACCGCCGCCAGGGTCCACCACTTGCGCTCCATCGCGTCCCTCCCGCCGTCAGGTGCCTGATGGTACCGTCAGGAACCTGATGGTGGGAAGATGGGCGATCGTGAGCCGGTCCTTCGTACCCCTGGATCCCGACGCCCAACTGGGCTACCTGCTGGTCGTCAGCGCCGACCGGATGTCCCGGGCCTGGCACGCCGCGATGCGCGCGCACGGCATCAACCCGCGCCAGTTCAGCATGCTGGCGTCCATCGCCCATGATCCCGGCCTCAGCCAGGCCGAGCTGGCGCGCCGTGTCCTGATCACGCCGCAGAGCCTGAGCGAGTCGATCGCCCGCCTGATCGAGGCGGGCCTGATCGCGCGTACCGAAGCCGCACCGGGCCGCGCCGCCAAGCTGGCCCTGACCGACGAGGGCCGCACCCTCCTGGCCGAGGCCTATCCCGTGGTCGAAGCCGTCAACCGCGACAGCTTCACCGCGCTGGCGCCGGCCGAACGGGCCGAACTGGCCCGTCTCCTGCGCAAGCTTTCCGGCGACCCGGGGTGACCGGTCGAACCGCCCACGGCCCGCGCGCGTAGTGGATGGCGGACGTCGGCCATGCTGGTGGGACGGTCCGGCGCCACGGTGGGTGGCCCGGTACCCGATTTCACCCATCGGAAATCACTGCGTGTCAGAATCGGGACGTAATCGGTTGAAGTCCGGGCTCCTGCCATGCGATGGAGGCTCGCGTAGTTCCTTCGGATGACTGCGAATGAAATAGTCTGTGCACGTCGCCGTTGCGGCGGTGATCGATGTATGAGGAGTCCACGTGTCTCAGGATCGAGTCAGCCGACATCAGATCGAGACTCGTGACCAGCGCGTCCTCACCTTCGAGGTGGCCGGGCATCCGCAGGGTTCGGCGGTGTTCCTGTTGCACGGCTCGCCGGGCAGCCGGATCGGCCCGCGGCCCCGCGCCAGCGTCCTCTACCGCTTGGGCATCCAGCTGATCAGCTACGACCGGCCTGGTTACGGTGGGTCCACCCGGCAGGCGAAACGCGCCGTGTCCGACGCCGCCGGCGACATCGCGGCGATCGCCGACCACCTCGGGCTCGACCGCTTCGCGGTGGTGGGCCGCTCCGGCGGAGGACCACACGCGCTGGCGGCCGCGGCCCTGTTACCCGACCGGGTGCGACGCACAGCGGTGCTGGTCGGTCTGGCGCCGTCGGATGCCGAAGATCTCGACTGGCTCGGCGGCATGACCGACGGCAACGTGCGTGAGTACGAGACCGCCGACAACGACTGGCCGAGGCATGTCGAGCGGTTACGGCTGCTGGCCGACCGGGCCCGCCGCGACCCGCAGGTCATGGTCGACTTCCTCCGCGGTCAGATGACCGACTCCGATCGACAGGTGGTCGACGACATCGCGATCCGCCGGCTGCTGGCCGAGACCTATGTCGAGGCGTTCAGCCAGGGCCCGTACGGGTGGATCGACGACCTGGCCGCGTTCCGGGCCGGGTGGGGGTTCCGGCTCGCCGACATCGCCGTGCCGGTGTTGCTGTGGCACGGCGCCGAGGACAACTTCTCCCCGGTCAGCCATGCCCGGTGGCTGGCCGAGCAGATCCCGCACGCGGAGATCCGGGTGCAGGCCCGGACCGCGCATTTCGGCGCCGTCGAGGTGCTGCCCGAGGTGTTGAACTGGCTGGTCGCCAAGCCCTCGCTGACCCTGACCTAGACCCTAGAACGGGTGCGGGTCGAGCAGCCGGTGCAGATAGCGGCCGTCGTAGAGGGCCGCCACCGCCGGGTGGTGCTCGCCCAGCACGGCGACCAGCCGTTCCATCACGTCCCCGTCCTCGGCGGCGGCCCGCCCGGCCGCCTTGCGCATCAGCGCCTGGTTCGCCGCGCAGCGCAGCGTGTCGGGGTGGTCCGGTCCGAGCACGTCACGGTGCACCTGCATGAGCGGCTCGATCATCTCCAGCGCGACCGCGACCTCGCCGGTCTCCGCGTACAGAACCCCGAGGTTCAGGCTCGCCGCCAGGGTGTACGGATGGATCGGGCCGAGCACCTTGGTCAGCCCGTCCGCGGCCCGTCGGACGAAGTCGAGCGCCTTGGCCAGGTCGCCGTCGGCCCGGTGGGCCGCGCCGAGGTTGTTGAGGCAGACCAGCGTGTGCGGGTGGCGCTGGCCGAGGTTGGAGCCGTAGGCCAGCCGGACCTCGTTGAGCTCGCTGATGGCGGTGGAGATCTCCTCGATGGCGAGCAGGCTGACCGCGCGGCTGAGCCGGCAGGCCAGAGTGTCGGGGTTGGTGGGACCGACCACCTCGTTGAGCTGCTCGTACGCGTCTTCGAGCAGGCGGGCGGCCGGTTGGGAGTGGCCCGCGCTGTTCAGTGACACCGCCCAGTTGGCCCGCGCGCTCAGGGTGCGGTGGGAGGTCGGGCCGAACACCTCCTCGTACTGCCGGGCGATGTCCTCCAGCAGCTCCACCGACCGCCGGTATTCGCCGGCCTCACGCAGGTCACGGCCCAGGTTGGTGCCGGTGCCGAGCGTACGGGCATGGGTCTCGCCGTTGATCCGCTTGTTGCGTTCCCACAATTCCTGGTCACGCGCGCGGGCGCCCCGGAAGTCGCCGGCCAGGCGCTGGGTGGTGGCCAGGTTGCTCAGCGCGGAGAGCGTCCGTGAGGAGTCCTCGCCGAAGTGCTCGACCCAGGTCGCGTAGGTCAGCTCGTCACGCTCGCCGGCCGCGGCGTACCGGCCGAGCGCGCGCAGGTCACCGCCCAGGCCGCCGGCCGTCATCAGGGTGTGCGGGTGGGTCGGCCCGAGCAGGTCGAGCTGTTCGTTCAGGACCGCCTCGTCCAGGGCGCGCGCATCTTCGAACTGGGCCATCTGCCGCATGATGTTGGCGACGTTGAACCGCAGATGCAGGATCTGGCGGCGCAGGATCGGCTTCGCGCGTTCGGGGACGTCGTGGAGCATCTCGCTCCAGCGCCGGTCGATCTGCTCGCCGAGCTGGCGCCCCTCGGTCAGGCCGCCGGTGTACCACAGGTAGCGCACCCGGTCGATCATGAGCTGGCGGACCAGCTCCTCGTCGCAGGAGGTGGCCCGGGACAGCTCCAGGTGGGGCCAGAGCATGCGGAACCGGCCCCACGAGCGCGAGTCGTCGATCTCGTAGCGCGGGCGCAGCCCGGCCAGCACCAGGTGGATCTCGTGCCGGGCCTCGACCAGCTCCTGCTCGTTCATCCGGTTGCGGACCACGTGCTGCAGCAGGCGGTGCACCTGGAGCTGGCTCCGCCCGACGTCGAGCTTGAGCAGGGCCAGCCGGTTGATGTGCTGCACCAGGGTGGCGCGGTAGTCGCGCTCGGACACCAGCGGGTCGTACCGGCTCAGCACGGTGGCCAGTTCGTCGCTGTAGACCAGGTCGAGGGAGATCTCCGGTGCCAGCACCGAACACAGCTGCAACAGCCGGTAGGCCGCGCCGGACCGCTTCTGCAGCAGGCCGAGCGAGAGGTCCCACACCTCGTCGATGGTGCGGTCCGGGCCCTTCTGCTCGACCCGCCGCAGGTACTCGTCGACCTGTTCGCCGGTCTCGGCGAGCCACGCGCCCGCGGCGGCCACCGCGATCGGCAGGTCGCCCAGCGACTCGGCGATCCGGTCGGCCTGTTCGATCCGCACGGTGCCGACCCGCTGCCGCAGGTGGGCCACGCTCTCCCGGCGTTCGAAGACGTCGATCAGCACCGGCCGGGCGAACTCACCCCACTGGTTGTTCCGGGAGGTGATCAGGACGTGCCCGCGCCCGCCCGGGATGAACGGCAGGACCTCGTTCACGTTCTCGGCGTTGTCGAACACGATCAGCCAGCGGGCGTGCGGCGCGCCCTGTTCGAGCGCCGCGATCACCGCCTTGGCCACGTCGAGGACGCCGGACTGCGGCAGCGGCAGCTCCAGGCGGTTGCCGAGGTCGGACAGCGCGATGTCGATGAACTCGGCCTGGTCGGCGTCGATCCACCAGACCACGTCGTAGGCGTTCCGGAAGCGGTGGGCGTACTCAAGGGCGATCTGGGTCTTGCCGATGCCGCCCATGCCCTGCAGGGCGACCGGCATCAGACCGGACAGCACCACGCGCTGGCCGCCGCGCAGTTGCGCCCGCAGATCGCGCAGGTCGGCCTCGCGGCCGGTGAACCGCGCGTTGCGGGCGAGCGGGTTGAACACGGCCGGCGGCTCACCCGGGAAGCGCACCCCGATGACCTGCGCGTCGACGTCGTCCGCGGTCAGGCCGACCAGCCGCAGGATGCGGTCCATCGCCACCTCGGACGACTTGCCGGCGATGAACGCCGACGGCATCGAGCGGAAGGCCGACAGCGGCGCGAGGTCGTCCAGGTAGATCGCCAGCGGGGGCCGCGTGCCGGTGCGGTCGCGTGGCACCACGTCGGTCCGGGCGCCGCGGTTGGCGTGCGACACCAGCGTCAACCGCGTGCCGCCCGATCCGGTGTCGTCGGTCGAGCCGTTCGCGTCGTGCACCTGGAGGCCGGCGGCGGACAATAGCGCGCCGATCCACTCGGCCCAGGCCAGGTCCTCCGGCGCGTACTCCAGGGTCACCTCCTCCTCGGTGAGCGAGACCCGGCGGGTGAACCGGCTCACCGTGCGCGTACGCAACGCCTCGTCCATGACCGGCAGCGACCGCACCTCGCCGTCGGTGATGTACTCGGTCAGCCGCTCGAACGCGGCCAGCATCGAGGTGGTCTGACCCGGGGGATCACCGAAGGTCGAGAGAATCTCCTCGTACGCGTAGTACGGGCGGTAGGGCACCTCGACGGCGTTCCAGTACCGGGTGCGGTCGGCCGGCGCCATCCCGGCCGGGAGCCCGGGGAACAGCTGCATGGCGAACGCCCGCCCGGCGTCGGCCTTCTCCTTCTCGGCCGGGTCCACCCGCATCGGTACGGGCAGCACGCGGATGTCCGGGCGGCTCGGGTTCTGCCCGATCGAGGTGGCCACCCGGGCCGCGCCGGCGATGCCCTGCTCGCTGAAGGTGAAGCAGTCGACCAGGATGTCGGGCAGGTGGATGGTGCAGATGTCGGCGACGTCGCTGAGCCCGGTCCGGCTGTCGATCAGCGTGTAGTCGTAGTTGTTCTGCATGTCCTGGCGCAGGGCGTCGAAGAACGCGCCGCCGCCGAGCTGCTCGTAGAAGTCGTCCCAGTTCATGCCGGTCAGGCTGGCCGCGTACTGCTGGTTCTGCCGGCCGGCGGACAGGAAGTCGAGCTGCCCGCCGTCGCGGAAGTGGTTCCAGTCGAGGGAGAACGCGTACTTGCGGGACCGGGCGAACTGCTCCTGCCAGCCGGGTCCGCGTTCGACCGTGCGGGTGGTCTGCCACTCGTACTCGCGAACCATGTCGATCACCCCGCCGGTGGTCTCCACGGTCTCGGTCCGGATGAACGGCGCGAAGAACCGGTGCAGGCCGGGCGACTCGAGGTCCCAGTCGGCGACCAGCACCCGCTTGCCGTTGGCGGCGAGGATCCAGGCGACGTTCGCCAGCGCCATCGTGCGTCCGGTGCCGCCCTTGAACGAGTAGAACGTCACCACTCGGCCGTTCCGCTGCTCAGTCATCGTCGCTTCTCTCGGGTACGGGTGGGCCGGACCGGTCGGGCGGGCTGATCCGCGGCCGGGGCGAACCCTCCGGGACGTGGTCGCCGGTTCGCCGGAAGTGAAGATAGTGCCGGCGGACCTCACTCACCGCGGCCGGCAGCAGCGCCGCCAGCTGCTCCACATCGAGCGCCTGGTAGACCCGGGCCGCACCGAGTTCGGTCAGCCGGGCCCGGGTCCGGGCGACGGCGTCGGCGCCGTGTTCGTTATAACGTGGATCTTCGCGATCGGTCACCACGATCGGGGTGACCCACCGGTGCAGGTGACCCCGCACGGCGGCGAACCGGTCCACGTCGTCCGGCGACGGCCACGGGTCGATCAGGACCACCGACGGCGACCCGTCCAGGGCCTTGAGGTCGGAGGGCCGGTCGACCACCTTGGTCGGCAGGCCGAGGCGTTCGGCCACATTGGCGACGTATTCCGCGATCGGGGGGTCGAGCGCCCCGCCGAACGGCTTCCACGTCACCGGCCGGCGGCGGTTCCCGTCGCGACCGGTGAGCACGCCGACCACGAACGGTGTCTCGCTCGAGGCCGGCTCCGGCACGGTGACCTCGTCGATCGCGACCGCCCGGCTGGCCGGCAGCCGGTGGCGGCCGGTGACCTCGACGATCCGGTGGGCCAGCCGGTCGATGATCCGGGCGTAGTGCTCGCGGTAGGAGGCCAGCCGGCCCAGCGCCCGCAGGCCGTTCTCCGAGTACTCCGCGATGCCGGCGCCGAGCGGCAGCGCCGCGCTCACCTCGGCCACCCGCTCGCCGGCCGGGAACGGCGTCCACAACACCGGGAGGACGTGGGCGCGGGCCTCGTCGGGCCGGCCGGCGTACGCCCGGTCGAGCCGTTCCAGAAAGACCGCGCGTTCGCGCATCGGCCAGGACTTGTTGAAGTAGCCCGGCGAGTACAGCGGCACGAAGACCTCGGCCGTGCCGAGCCGGTCGGTGAGCATCGCCTTCCAGTCGGTCCCCGGCTCGACCAGGTAGTCGACGAACCCGACCTGGGCCGGGTCGGCGCCGAGCAGACCGGCCACCGCCTCGGACAGGTTCTCGAAGCAGGTGCGGACCCAGACGTCGGTGTCGGTGTCGCGCCGGCCGGACGTGTTCAGCGGAGCCGAATGCGCGTAGCTCAGGAAGAAGCGGCATCGTCCGGAGTTGGCAGCTGCGTTCATGGTGCGCCCTCCATGAAGCTGGTACGAAGGTCGTCGATGCCGTCGGGGATTCCGGGCTCGACCCGGTATCGGCTGTGGACCCGCTGGATGTGCAGGGCGAGCTTCCACACGATCGCCTCGTAGATCGCGGTCTGCCCGGTGCGGGCCAGCCCGAGCAGCCCGTCGGCCAGGTAGCGGGCGGTGTGGTCCTCGTCGGGGAGGCCGGCCGGCACGAACAGGTTGACCGCGGCGATCGGTGGCGGAAGCTGACCTTCGAGCGGTGTCCACAGCACCGGGATGATCGCGCTCTCGATGCCCGGGGCCGGGCGGCCGCGGGGTACGACGGCCCGGCGGGTGAAGATGTCCCACTCCCGCGGGCACCAGGTGCTCTGGAACAGGTAGGGGTGGGAGATCAGACAGACCAGCACCTGGCAGGTGCCCGCTGCCTGGAGCACACCCTTCTGCCACAGCTCGCCGCCGCCGCGACCCAGGTCGAGATAGCCCGGGTCGCCGCCCACGGGCGAGCCGATCAGTTCGTTGACCAGCTCGTTCAGCTCGTCGAAGAGTTTGATGACGTTGCGGTTGGGCTCGCGTGGGGGACCGACCGAACGGGATCGGTCCGGCCGCGAGTAGCTGAGGAAGAACACCGGTGCGCCGGGGTCGTCGTCGGCGGTCATGTCTGTCATGTACCTGACTCCCCTCCCGGCGTCCTGTTCTCAGACAACCATCCGACCGCAAAGTCCACCGCGGGGCGGATCGGCACGATCAGGACGGGTGACTGTCCGATGCGTCCGGACACCGCGAGCCCGGTCCGTTCGAAGGCGGCCCCGAGCTGCGGGAAGTCACGGTCGTCGTGATCGACGCCGAGGAATCGCTCGGTGACCCGCCGGCCGTCGCGCTCGACGAAGCAGCGGTACCACTTGTGCTGCGGCTGCTTCACCCGTTCCTCGGCCAGGTGCAACGCGGTGCAGGCCTCCCAGCCGCAGCCGATCATCAGCGCGTGGGCGCCGTCCTGGTAGAGCCGGCCCAGCGGCGAGCGCTCACCCAAATGACAGTCGAGGTCGTGGACGGACATCAGCTCGGCCGCGCGCGGGCCGACCGCCGAGAACGACGTCTGCGGATGGGCGCTGCGGACCGCGCCGGGTGATCGGCGTACGAACTCGGCGAACGCGCCGCAGCCGCTCGACGGCATGTCCGGGGTGAACCCCGGCATCGACGCGATGTAGGCGTTCCGCTGATCGTCGTCCAGTCCCTCGGTCGCCGCGCGGAAGGCCGGGCTGGTCGTGGAGTTGTGCGACGTCTGCGTCGGCACGATGATCGTCCCCTCCGGACCGGCGGCCTCGTGCAGCGCCCTGAGCAGCGCCGCCGGCCCGCCGGCCACCGGGCCGAGCCGACGCAGCGAGACGTGCACGAGGAGGTCGCCGGCCGGCAGGCCGAGTGCCCGCAGGCCCGCACCCAGGTTCACACCGGCAACTTCTCGATCGTGGCGGCCAGCCGGTCGACGAACCGCCGGCCCGGCTCGGTCAGGGCGTCGGACGTCCCCAGCGCGATGACCGCCTCGGCGATCCAGCCCCGATATCTCGCGTAGTGCTCGGCCGTGCCCGGCTCACCGCGTTCGGCCCGCGCCCGCCACATGTCGGCGACGGCCAGGTGGGCGTAGGTGCCCTGCAGGGCGCTCTCGGCCGGGCGGGCGTCGGGGCGCCAGCCGACCCGCAGCAGATCGGTGGCGTCCGGCTCGACCAGGTCGACCAGGTCGAGCAGGGCGCCCAGCTTGGTGTGCTGGAACTCGTGCACCAGCAGGATGGCCAGGGCCCGCGGGTCGGGGCTCCAGGCGACGCCGGTGGCGCCGAACGCCTGGCGCGACGTGGCGCTGCGCAGCGTCTCCGCGTCCGGTACCAGCGGGGTGATCGTGGTCAGGCCGGCGGCCACCCCCGCGGCGTAGCCGGGCGCGTCCCGGGTCACCGTCTGCCACGCCGGGCCCAGCACCCGCTCCCAGTCGCGCACCTGCGCCGGCGTCAGACCGCCGACGGCCGGCCAGCCGTGGCAGTCGCGGTAGGGATCGGCATCCTCCAGCCGTACGGTGAGGTCGTCCCGCGCGATCGTCACGGTCGGAGTCAGAACGTGGTCGTGCGCCCCGTTCACGCTGGTCACACCATTGGCGAGCGAAAGCGTGCCGAGGGTCGGCAGGTGCACGCCACCGTCGCGCGGGCGGACCGCCACCTCGACGTCGGCCCGGGCCAGCACCGCGACCGCCGCGGCCAGGTCGGCCAGCCGGTCGGTGCCGCCGGCTCCACTGAGGACACGGACCGCCCAGACCCGGACGAACGGATGGGTCAGCACCCGGCGCACCGCCTCGGGCGCCCGCCGGTCAAGCTCGCTCAGCAGCTCCCACGCGGCCGCGGCGGTCCGGCCCTCGGGGGCGTCGGCGACGGCGACCAGCAGGGCGCGGGTGATCGACTCCTGGGCGGCCGCCAGCCGGGCGACCGCGTCGGATCCGCCGCCGCCGGACGCGAGATCGTCGAAGACCGACTCGGGAAGACCGGGCTGACCGGTCCAGGCGACCGGCGTCTCGCTGTTCATCGCGGCGATGAGTCCCTTCAGATCGGCGCAGTACACCGACGGGTTGTCGAACCCGGTAGCGGAGCTGAAGCGATGGGCGAAGAGGCCGCCCCCGCACTGCCGGACCACCGGGCACGCGCGGCAGGTGGCCGACAGGCCGGCCAGACCACTCTGGCGGACCCGCATCGCGGGCGCGGCGAGCAGCTCGTCGGCCGACGCGGTGAACACGGTCAGCCCGGTCGCCGCGGCGCCGTGGAAGGTGGTCTTCATCGAGTCGGGCTGCTCCCAGGACCCGTCGGACTCGACAACCGCGACATCGCCGCGGTCGATGCCGACGGCCTCGGTCGCGCTGGGCCGGCCGGCGGCGGTGGCCCGCAACGAGTCGAACAGCCGGATCGGCACCGGACGCCCGTCGGCCAGCCAGCGCCGGTACAACCGGATGAGCCAGTCCGCGTGCGGCGCCTCGGGCGGGTTGTCCCAGGTCGCATGAGGCAGCAGCAGGTCGATGCGGGGCGGTTCCTCGGCCAGCAGGGCCTCGTAGACGGCGATCGGATCGTTGCGCGCGTCGATGGTGCAGAGGATCCCGGCGTACGCCGGCCGGTATCGATCCGAGCGCAACAGCGCCAGGCCGCGCAGCGTCCGGTCATGGCTGCTCGCTCCGTTGCGGTAGCGGCGGTGCCGATCGTTGGCCGCCTCGTCGCCGTCCAGCGAGACGCCGACCCGGACCCCGAACTCGAGCAGCAGCTCGGCCATCGGCTCGGTGAGGCGGATGGCGTTCGTCTGGAGACGCACGTCCAGTGCGGTGGTCGCGCCGATGCTCCGGTGCAGGATGGTCAGAACCTCGCGCAAGCGGGTCGCCCCCAGCAACAGCGGCTCGCCGCCGTGCAGGACGACCCCGACGGCGGAGAGCTGGCGCCGGGCGGCGTGCTCGGCGATGCGGGTGGCGGTCTGCCGGACGACCTCGGCCGACATGATCGCCGGCCGGTCACGCCAGGTCTGGTCGGCGTGCTCGTACACATAGCAGTGATCGCAGGCCAGATTGCAGAGCTGGTGGACCTTGAGGACGAACTGACGCAGCGGTCGTGCCGGTGCCGGTGCGAGCTCAGACAGCGGACTGGAAAGAGGAGACCTCAGGAGGCCGCTCCCGCGATGGCACCCGGTCCGTGGGGGCGGCCGAGCGCAGGATTCGGTTGACGATCGCAGTGACGTCTCGCGCAGCCCCGCGATCGAGCGGGATTGGCAGGGTCAGCTGGCGTGATGTGGGTTCTTCCACGGCGCTTGTCTCCCCGGGGACCGGTCGGCACGCACGCTCATCCGGTCGGAACGAGCGGGTGCCCTAGAGCATAGACATCATTCGACATAAAGTCACCACGATCTGACGGACCGTGGCGGCTGCTGTTCATGATTGTGGGTATGACGGACGAGCCGAAGCCGGGGACCTTGTGGACGGACGCGGTCGGACCCTCCACTTACCAGGGCTCGGGCGAGAAGTACCAGGCGGCGATCCTTGATCAGTACAAGCTCTACGTGGAGATGGCCGATCGGATCAGTGCCCGCCGCGCCCTGGCCAACACGTTCTTCCTGACCCTCAACTCCGCCATCTTCACCAGCGTCGGCGTCTTCTGGTCGGTCCGGCCGACCGGTCCGGCCGGCTGGCTGGCGCTGCCGTTCGTGGCGTTGATGGTGCAGTGTGCGGCGTGGTTCTGGCTGCTGCGCTCGTACCGCGAGCTCAACAAGGTGAAGTACCGGGTGATCGGCGACCTCGAGGAGAGGTTGCCGGCCTCACCGTTCTGGCGGGCCGAGTGGAAGGAGGGCTGGCCGACCCGGCGGATCTTGCGCAACGCCCCGCTGTCGGCGGTCGAGCAGATCCTGCCGGTCTTCTTCATCGTCCTGTACGCCACCGGGCTGCTGATCGTGCTCACCTCCTGAACCCACAAAAGCCCCGGCGCACGGCCGGGGCTTTCGTGATCACTCAGTGGGTCAGGCCGGTTCCGGCGGGGTGGCCGGGCGCCGCGGCATCTTCAGGACCTCGAACTGGTCGGTGTGGCCGCGGAGCGCGCCGGTCGCCGGCTGGTCGGCCTGGGAGCGGAGGGAGTTCTCCCGCTCGGGCTCGGCCTCGTGGGCGCCGCCGCTGGAGTCGGGCACCTCGGCGTCCGCGGGCAGCGGAACCTCGGGCTCGTCGGCCGCGTGCTTCGGACCGGCCTTGGCCAGGCGCTTGCGTTCCCGCCGGGCCCGCGACTTCTCCTTGCGGTTCTCCACCATGGTGTAGAGCGTCGGCACCAGCACCAGGGTCAGCAGGGTGCTGGTGACCAGGCCGCCGATCACCACGATGGCCAGCGGTTTGCTGATGAAGCCGCCCTCGCCGGTGAGCCCGAGCGCCATCGGGAGGAGCGCGAAGATGGTCGCGATCGCGGTCATCAAAATCGGCCGCAGCCGGTGTCGGCCGCCCTCGATCACCGCCTCCTGCACGCCCATGCCCTGCTGTCGATAGTGGTTGATCAGGTCCATCAGCACGATGGCGTTGGTCACCACGATGCCGACCAACATCAACACACCGATCAGGGCGGGTACGCCCAGCGGGGTGCCGGTCGCCAGCAGCAGCGCGATCGCGCCGGTGGCGGCGAACGGGATCGAGATCAGCAGGATGATCGGCTGCACGATGCTCTTGAACGTGGCCACCATGATCACGAAGACGATCGCGATCGCGGCGAGCACGGCCAGCCCGAGGTCGGCGAACGCGTCCGCCTGGTCGGCGCTGGCGCCGCCGATCTCGTAGGAGGCGCCGGCCGGCAGGTCGAGAGCGTCCAGGTTCTTGGTCAGGGTCTGGGTCACCGCGCGAAGGTCCTTGCCGGTGAACGTGCCGCTGACCGTGACGCTGCGGTCGCCGTCGACCCGGGTGACCTCTTCCGGACCGTCCACCTGGGCGACCGTCGCCACCCGGGACAGCGGGATCGGGCCCCGCGGGGTGGTCAGCGGCAGCGCCTTGAGCTTGGCCTCGTCGGCCGGCGGCGTGCTGAACGCGATCACCACGTCCTGGCTGGCGCCGTCGACGCTGATCTGACCCGCGGGCGCCGGCCGGAACGCGCCGGCCACCGACTGTCCGATCTGGCCCTCGGTGAGCCCGGCGGCCGCCGCCTTCTGCCGGTCGACCGTGATCTGCAGCCGCGGCACGCTGGCGGCCAGCGACGACTTCACGTCGGTGACGTCGCCGAGCCCGGTCAGCGTCGTGCGGACCTTCTCGGTGGCCTGGGTCAGCGCGTCGTTGTCGGCCGCCTTCACCTGGACCGACAGCTCACTGCCGCTGAGGCCGGTGCTGCTGTCCCCGCCGACCGTGATCTCGCCCAGGTCGGACTGCTTGCCCAGCTCGGCGCGCAGCTCATCGCCGACCTTGACCGCGTCGGCGTCCTCGTCGAGCGCGATGTTGAAGTCGGCGCCGCTGGCGCCGCCGGAGCCGGCGAACGGGTTGAACTCGCCCTGGCCGACGGTCACCTGGTACGACTTCACGTCGCCCCGGGCCGAGACGATCTTCTCGACCTTCTTGGCCGCCTCGTCGGTGGCCGCCAGGCTGGTGCCGACCGGCAGCTGCTGGCTGATGTTGACCGAGTCCTGGCCGGACTGGTCGATGAAGTTGGTCTCCAGCCGGGTCGCGAGGGCGCCGGTTCCCCCCAGCACGAGCAGGCCGATCAGCACCGTGGTCCAGCGCCGCTTGGTGGCGAACCCGATGATCGGCAGGTAGCCGCGCTGCAGCGGGCTGCGCCGCTCCTTCGCCTCGGCGGCCTGACGGGTCGCCTCGGACTCGGCGCCACCGGCGGCCGGCCGCAGGAACCAGTAGGCCAGGATCGGCACCACGGTCAGGGACACGAACAGGGACGCGACGAGCGCCACCGTGACCGTGATCGCGAACGGCGCGAAGAGCTGCCCGACGAACCCGCCGACCAGCGCGATCGGCGCGAACACGGCCACCGTGGTCAGCGTCGAGGCGGTCACCGCGCCGGCCACCTCACGCACGCCGGTGGTGATGGCGTGCACCTTCGTCTCGCCGTACCCCAGATGTCGTTTGATGTTCTCGAGCACCACGATCGAGTCGTCCACGACCCGTCCGACCGCGATGGTCAGCGCGCCCAGGGTGAGCAGGTTGAGCGAGTAGTCGCCGATCCACAGCCCGATCAGCGCGATGAGCACCGACAGCGGGATGGACACGGCGGTGACCAGCGTGGACCGGATGGACAGCAGGAAGACCAGGATGACGATGACCGCCATCACCAGGCCGAGCAGGCCCTCGGTGGTCAGGCTCTCGATCGAGCGCTCGACGAACGGCGCCTGGTCGACGATCACCGTGAGGTCGGCCCCGGACGCGTCGCGCAGGGCCGCGAGCTTGTCGTTGACCTCGTGCGAGATCGCCACCGGGTTGCCGTCGGGGGAGGCGGTGACCGCGATGCCGAGGCTGTTCTTGCCGTCCGTACGCGTGAACGAGGTGGCCGTGGCCTCCTTGCTCTCGACATCGGCCACGTCGGACAGCTTCACCGGCCCCCGGGCGCCGCTGAGGTAGAGGCCCTTGAGCTGGTCGAGCGTGGTCAGCGGGGTGCCGACCTGGACGCTCAGCGCCTTGTCGCCCTCGGTGACCGCGCCGGCCGGGATCGAGATGCCGTTCGCCCGGAGCAGTTCGGTGAGCGCGGTCGGCTGGACGCCCCGCTGGGCCATCGCGGCCAGGTTCGGCGTGATCACGACCTGTTCGCCGCGGGTGCCGGTGACCTGCACGTCACGGACGCCCTCGATCGCGCTGAGCTCGGGGACCACGGTCTCGTTGAGCTTCTGAGCCAGCGCCTTCTGGTCGGTCGCACCGGTCGCACCGGCGCCGCCGGCCGCCGCGGCCAGCACGATCGCCGGGATGTCGTCGGTGCTGCCGGCGAAGACCGTCGGCTCGACGCCGTCCGGCAACTGGGCCTGGATCCGGTTGATCGACGTGGTCAGCTGGTTGACCGCGTCGTCGATGTCGGTGCCGAACTCGAAGGTCACCGAGATCGTGGCGAAGCCCTCGCGGGTGCTCGACTGCACCGTGTCGAGGCCGTCGGCGCCCTTGATGGCGTCCTCGATCGGCTTGGTGACCTGTTCCTCGATGATCTCCGGGGAGGCGCCCGCGAGCTGCGCGCCGATGAACGCGCCGGGGAACTCCAAGGACGGCAGCAGTTGCTGTTTGAGTGACGGGATCGCGTAGACACCGAAGCCGGTGATCACGATCGCGATGAGTGCCACGAGCCCGCGATTGGCGAGACTCAGCCTGGTCAGAACCGACATGTGCGCTCCCCCGAGAATGGTTCGGTCAGCACTGATAGTTTGCCCCACGCGAACAAATGGTTTTCGGCCGGGGTGGGCTGGTAGCGTTCGTCACCAGTTGGACACAATTCGGCCATCAGCCGGAGACACAGGAGAACGCGGTGGCCGAGAACGAGCAGCTCATCGCCGATATTATGGTCGCGCAGCAACGGCTCCAGCGGCTGTTTGCCTACGACCGCACGGATCCGCTCTTCACCTCGCATCTGACCCTGACCCAGATCAAGATCCTGATGCTGCTGGCCCGTCACCGCACCGTGTCCGGCGGCGAACTGGCCCGCATGCTCGGCGTCGGCCTGGCCGCGCTGAGCGGAATGATCGATCGTCTGGTCGCCCAGGACCTGGTCGCGCGCACCGAGGACCAGCGCGACCGGCGGGTGCGCCAGATCGGCCTGACCAAGGCGGGCAGCGAACTCATCGGCGGAATCTTCGACGCCGGCATGGAGAAACAGCGAAAGCTACTCAGCCGGCTCTCAGCAGATCAGCTGCGGACCATCGCCGAGGCCACCACCCTGCTGGTGAAGGCGGCCTCGGACGAGTTCGTGTCAGAAGACGGCCCGGAGGTACGGGACCCGAGCTGCCACCAGTGACACCGCGAACGACGCCACCACCACGACCGCCCAGGCCGCGAGCATGACGCTCAACGAGGCGGCCTCGGCCACCGCGGGCACCAGGCGCCGCACGATCTCGAAGATCAGCAGATGCGCCAGGAAGACCCCGAACGACGCGTCGGACAGCTTCTTCATCACGTTGCTGACACGTGGGCCGGGGGCGAAGCGGTGGCCCAGCCCGGTCGCCACGAGCATGACGCAGATCGAGGCCAGCGCGGTCGCCGCCCCGAGATAGCTGGTCGGCACGAGCTGCTGCAGGATCGGGTACGCCGGCTTGTGGCCGTACTGCCAGATCACCTCGGCGAGCAGCGCGACGCCGGCCACCGCGGCGGCGACGACACCCCAGACCGGCAGCACGACGCGGTGCAGGGCCCATCCCGCGATGAAATAGCCGACGTACGGCAACCACATGGTCAGCGCGCCCAGCGCGATCGGCCGGGGCGTCCCGTTCAGCGCGGCGGCGCCCGAGGCGGCGAAGACCAGCAGCGTGAAGCCGAGCACCGCCGCCGCCGTCACCGCCGTCCGCCGCCGCCCACCACTGTGGAGGAAGGCCGCGATCAGCGGCGCGACCAGGTAGAGCCCCGCGATCAGCCAGAGGAAGTAGAGGGCGGTGTAGACCTTTCCGTCCAGCAGCCAGGCGACCACGGTCGTGCGGTTCAGCTCCTCGCCCTTGAGCCAGGCCCGAGCCCCGAAAAGATAGATCAGATGCCAGACGATCAAGGCCGGGATGACGCGTACGAGACGCTTCTGCCAGAAGACCGCCGGCCCTCGTTGATGTGCCCGGGGCGACAACACCAGCGCCCCGCTGATCATCACGAAGACCGGCACCACCCAGACCAGCCCCAGATCGATGGCGACGGCCGCCCACCAGCGCCGCGACCCGGCCAGATCGTCATTGCCCAGCATCATCCCGACGACGTGGATCGCGACCACCCCGCAGATGGCCGCCACCCGGAGCGCGTCGAGCTCCCATCGCCGACGCTGCGCCGGCGCCGCCGCCGCCGGCTCCCCGGTGCCCTTCTGGGTCGGCAGAACAGCGACATTTGGGATTACCTGGGTCACATCCCGGTCAACGAGTCATAACGTCCCTAGGTGTTTCATTGACCCGCCGCGGTTGGGGCGGGACGAAGACTCGAGCGGTGATCCGATCTTGATCTCTCGGCCTCGGTGGGGTCAGGACCAGATCGCGCACCGGACGGGCCAGGGGTTGCTCGACGTGGCGGTGCACCAGCCAGGCCAGGCCCATCATGAGCGCGGTCGTCGTGGCGATCGTCACCCAGACCGGCACGGTGCTGTGCTCGTGAACAGCACGGATGAGGGTGTGACCGAGCCGGGAGTGCAGCAGGTAGAGAGGGTAGGTCAGCGCGCCGGCGACGGTGAGCCAGCGCCACTGGACGCGGTCGGTGAATCCGAGCGCGACCATCAGGAGCGCCGCGAAGGACAGCGTGACGATCACCATGCCGGGCCACGCCGGCACCGGGAAGCCGGAGCGGATGTCGCTCATCCGGTCGTTGACGCGGGCCAGGCAGACCAGCCAGGCGAAGCCGGTGATGGCGAGAAGCAGCGGCGCCGGGCCGAAGCGGTGGATGAGGTAGAGGGCGATGCCGCCGATGAAGTACGGGGCGTACTCGCTGATCGTCAGCGCGTTGAGGGCCGGGTTGTTCAGCGTGGGCACCAGCACGGCGACGGTCATCCAGACCGCGCACAGCAGCACGACCCGCCGGTAGGTCAGCCCGCGGGCGAGCATCAGCGCCATGATCAGGTAGAACTTCAACTCGACGAACAGCGTCCAGTAGACGCCGTCGATCGCGCCGTGGCCGAGCGGCTGCTGCAGCATGGTCAGGTTGACCAGCAGGTCGATGGGCCGCGGCCGGTCACCGTCGGTGACGCCACCCGAGAGTGGGTACGCCATGGCCACGACGCCGGTGATGACGACGGCGGCCCAGTAGGCGGGGAACAGCCGGCTGACCCGCGAGGCGAAGAACTGACCGAGGGTTCGTCCCCAGCTGCTCATGCAGATGACGAACCCGCTGATCAGGAAGAACAGCTCGACGCCGAGCAGACCGTAGACGGTGACGTGCACGGTCGTCGGCAAGAAATACTCCGGCACCCGTACGCCGTCGATCCGCCACGCGACGGTGTAGTGGAACGACAGGACGGCCAGGGCGGCGAGCAGCCGGAGGCCGTCGATCACCGCCAGCCGGGAGCGCCTCACAGTTTCGTCAACTTCAGTGCGTAGGCGTCGAACTGGCCCCCCTGATCGAACACCACGGTTACGGTCCCCTCGCGCGGCATGGTGAACTCGTAGTCGCCGGCTTCGCCGTCATCGGTGCAATCGAGCACGCCGTCCTGATCGACCTGGTCGTCCAGCATGATCGTGAACGGCAGACTCGCCGGCCCGGAGCAGCCCACCGTCAACCGGTAGAGGCCCTCTGCGGCCTCCAGCTCCACGTTCTGGCCGGACGCGTCCATCTCGTCGGTGTAGGTGGCCCCCGGCACCAGCGCGGCGGCGACCTCGGCCTTGTCGAGCCGCCCGGACCCGAACTCGCTCGACGCGCTCGGCCCGGCCTCGTCGAGCCGCCCGGGCTCGAGGTCGCTCGACGCGCTCGGCCCGGCCTCGTCGAGCCGCCCGGGCTCGAGGTCGCTCGACGCGCTCGGCCCGGCCGACGCGGAGGCCGCCGGCAGAACCGTGCCGCCGCTGGTGCGCTGAGTGACGACGAAGGTCCCGAACGCCGCGAGGACGACGGCGGCCAGGACGGACGCGCGGACGGTGGCCCGCCGGTGCACCGTGCGGCGTGCGGCGTCCGGGCCCGGCGGCCGCACCTGGGGCAGCGCCCGGCCCCGGAGGTCGTCGAAGAGAGGGCTCAGCTGGTCAGGCACGACGGACCTCCGGGTGCTCGGGCTGATGCAGCTGGACGGCGAGACCCGCGCGGCCGCGGTGCAGCCACGACTTGACGGTGCCGACGGCGACCTGCTCGCGCTCGGCGATCTCGGCCACGCTCATGTCGCCGAGGTAGTGCAGGACCACGGCACGGCGCTGGACCGGCGGCAGTGTCGCGAGAGCCTCCACCAGCTCGATCCGCTCGGTGGTCGGGCCCTCCACGTGCGGTTCGCGAGGCGGTTGCCGGCGCAGGAAGGACAGCGCCGTCCGGGACCGCCGCCAGCGGCTGACCGCCAGATTCCAGGCCACCCGGCGCACCCAGGCCACCGGGTCGTCGTAGCGCGCAACCTTGGACCAGCGGCGCAGCGCCCGGCAGAACGCCTCCTGAACGACGTCCTGCGCCTCCTGCCGGTCGCCGAAGTACGCGTACAGCTGCACGGTCAGGTCGGCGTACTGGGCGGCGTACACCGTGTCGAAGTCCGCAGGGGGCTCATCAGCCGGCATGGGCCCCTCCGTAGCGACTCTCATGGCGACTACACGCATTACCGACGATCAAGGTTGCAACCAATTCCTCGATCCCGTGTTCGTCATCATCGGGAACTGAACGCCATCAGGCGGCGCAATCACCAGGACCGCTCTGTGCTCGAACGTGGGCGGGCGCGTTGCGCAAGGCGCGCGAGGCCGCGGAGATCGCGGGCCGTGCTGCGCGAAGTGCCTCGACGGCGGCGTGACTGAGCTGCGGCGTCGGATGAACGCCCTGGCTGTGCTCGAAACTTCGGCCCGAATACGGGTCAGATGCCCTTGAGGCGGCCGGCAATGACCGGTGACAGCCGGACAGATGTTCGGGGGCCGGCCTGTAAGTTTCCACTGCTCAGGGGCCCGAAACGGCTGGCTGGATTGGTGCCCCCGGCAGGATTCGAACCTGCGCTTTCGCCTCCGGAGGGCGACGCCATCTTGACCATCAAGATACCACTGAGCAGCGCAAATGCAGCTGCGTGAGATCACATCTCGGGTGGCTCCGGTACGTAGTCGGTAGACAGTGCAGCGCCGGCCCACGCGATCTCTTCCGTGCCGATCACCTGTTGTGGTCGTGCTCTGAGGCCCTACTGTCCTTGAGCTGTGGTAGCGGTCCCCGAGTCCGTACACGTCCGAACAGAGCTTCCCGGGTAGTCATGCAGTTGGTCATCCGGCTCGCGACCTCGCGCGCGTCCTGTTGCTGCCGAATTCCTGCCGCAGCTTGATCACCTAATTCCGCCAGCGCCTGGGCAAGGCAGTGCGATGGCGCAGACCCCGACGCCCACTCTAGCCGGAGGTCGACCATACTCTTGGCGTGTCGAGATTGGGGCCCAAGTGGAGAGACCTGGCAATCGTCAGCGCGATCGTTGCTCTGGGTTCCTTCCTTCTATGGCTGATTCCACACTTATTGCGCGGAAGCCTTGAGGAAAATGATCAGACTTCGAGCGTTGTCAGTATGGGTACGTCGTTAGCCAGTCTCGCGCTGGCGACGCTGTCCTACGTCCAACAGTATCGAACAAACGGGCGCGCCGAGCAGCGACTTAGCTCCTTTGCTAGGCATCTTCAGGGACTTAGAGCTCAGGCCGGTGAGCCGCCACTAGCGGCAATCAAGGCGGACCTCAAACTGGTGTGTCCCGGGCGTCCGGATCTACCGAAGTCAATAACCGCAGTATTGGATGGCCAGCAATACCCCTCGGCGGACTTTGTCAACGCGTTCGTCGAAGCCTGTCACGCTCTTGCACTTAAGCGAGAAATCCAGATTTCCCATCCCTATTCCGAGCTTCAATGGTGGCACCGAGAGCGTATGCAGCTACAGATTCCGCTGCCTATCGGCGTCCGGTTTCTTGCCCTCATGGTGTCCGGAGCGGCTCTAACGCTCTTGACTGTCGCCGTAGTGACAATTCCACAAGAGTCGAGATTGGAGAAGATTCGCCACGCCGTCCAAATTGAACAAGTGACGATCCCTTCGACCGCTTCGTACTATCGCATACGCGCTGTCCTGCGAAACGAATCCGATCGCGAAGAGTTGATCAACAAGATATCCCTTGAAATGCTTTTCAGATTGGGTTCCATGTGCTCGCCGTGGAGCATTGAATACAGGATTCGCGGCGAGATGGCATTCAGGGGTCGGAGCAACGGCCAGTACGACCTCGTTGGGGAAGTCGATGAGAACCTCGATGAAGAGGAGATATTCCATGATCGACCGAGTGAGGCTCCTGTGCTGACGCAGCCCTTGCGTGGAAACCTTCAATTCAAGGGGTGTGGCCGTTCCGACATGGAGCTCGAATTCGATTCAACCGTGCGAATCCCAGGAAATGCGCTCGTCGTGATGTCTATTGACATGCCCGAAAGAATGCACGGAGGGCCTGTATCGATTTCGACTCGCACCTTAAAGGGCGTGTCGATAATGGCGCACATGGCTAATCCTTCCGCAATAGTGAAGTCGTGCTTTGACGTTCATTCCGTCAAATCGAAATCCGGCATCTCCGTGACTCGGCGAACTTGTTAAGTCGTAAATTGTCGAACCTGGCTGACGTCGCTGCCTCGCCCATGGGAGACGCCGGAACTTATGAGCGGGCTAGACGGTCGGCGATATAGGGACAAGGCATCTGGCGAGCCCGTAAAGAACGCCGCTGGATTGTCCGGGATGTGTCTGAGGTATCCTGCCATCAACCGATTTGAAATTTGGAGCGTTGGTTATGGGTGCTGTCGAGCGGACTCTTGTTCTGCTGAAGCCGGATGCGGTGGCTCGTGGGTTGGCTGGCCGGATTCTTCAGCGGTTTGAGGAAGCCGGACTGAAGGTCGTTGGGACCAAGATGGTGCTGATGGATGCCGAGCTGGCGAAGAAGCACTACTTCGACCTGGAGGAGCGGTTCGGGAAGTCTGTGTTCGACGTGACGGCGAACTTCATGCAGACCGGGCCGGTCATTGCCCTGGTGCTGGAGGGCGTGGAAGCCGTCGCCAACGTGCGCCGGCTTGTAGGGTCGACGTTCCCGAACCAGTCGGCGCCGGGGACGATCCGTGGGGACTTCGCGCACACGTCCAAGGCGTACACCGAGGCCCAGCACACCGTGGCGGCGAACCTCATCCACGCCTCCGGGAATGTTGAAGAGGCGAAGTACGAGCTTGACCTGTGGTTCGACAGTGCTGAGTTGTTCGAGTACCAGACTGTGGCCGAGCGGTACCTGTTCTGATGGTTGACGAGGAAGTCGTTCAGCGCCCCTCGCTGAGCGAGATCCGGAAGCAGTACGACGAAGAGCTTCACTTCCAGGACGACCGGGCCGCGGCGGAGTACGCCTACGCGCTGGCGGTCCGGCTGCGTGAGGTGGGGCTGATCGGTGAGGCTCGGCGGTTTGCCGCTGAGTGCCTTGAACTTGCCGAGCGGTTGCCGGCTAAGACGCTGGACGACGTGGTGTCGTCACGGCAGTCGGTGGGAGGCGTTCCGCTGCCGGACCACTTCCACGATGGTGTGGTCCGAGCACGGCTCGCGGATTTGCTCGGCACGGCCTGAGTCGGACGGGCATCAGCGGAGGTTGGCGTCCAGGTGCTGTTGCACCGGCTCGTAGAACGGGTAAGGGACGTACTCGGTGAGGGTGGCGCGGTCGCACCACGCCACCTCTGCCAGTTCCTCGGCGTCCCCGACGTAGGCGGTGCCGCTCACGACCTCGCAGGCGAAGTAGTACATGGTCCGGCCTGTGTTGGGGTGAACTCGCCAGCCGAGCTCACCCGTCACGCGAACGGTGAGGCCGGTCTCTTCCTCGGCCTCACGGATGGCGCCGTCGTTCGGAGTCTCGCCGGGCTCCACCTCGCCGGCGGGGAACTGCCAGGAGAGCTGGCCTTCCTTCACCCGGCGACGGGCCATCAAGACCTTGCCGTCGTTGACGATGACTGCGGCCGCGATGGGTGGGCGGTCGTCGGTTGTGGGATCACTCATTACTGCTCTCCAAGGCGCGCAGGACTGGCTCGTAGATGCGTTGTTTGGGGATGAAGCGGGTGACGTCTGCCTTGGGCGCCCATAGCGCGCTGGTGTTCTCGATGACGTCGCGGTTGACGACGTCGCCGGCGAGGTAGTCGCAGAGGAAGTAGCTCGCGTTGACGCCGGAGAGCGGATGGACGCGGGAGCCCAGCTCGTCGCGGATGACGCAATGGATGCCGGTCTCGGCGAGGGTTTCGCGGACGGCGACTGTTGCCGGGTTGGCACCGGGCTTGACGATGCCGGCGGGGAATTGCCAGGTGATGCCGCTCGGGTCGGCGTCGCGGCGGCAGACCAGCAAGACCTCTGCCTCGTTGACCACCACGGCGATCGCGACGGCCAGGGCGACGGTGCCGCCGGCAGCTGCGGCCTCGGCGTCGTCGTCGGCCTTGAGCTGGCGGGCGAAGCGAAGCTTGGCTGCCTCATCGGCTCGGCTGTAGGCGGTGTCCAGTGCCCGTTGCAGCTCTGGCCGGATGACGATCTCGGGTCGTTCGCTCCAGGCGGCGATAGTGCGCTTGGCTACGCCGATCAGGGCGGCCATCTCGTCCTGGGACATGCGCAATGCGGCTTGAAGTGCGGTGGCGTGGCGGCCGGTCCACTGATCGATGACCGTATGTCTGGCTGGTTGGCTCACGTGGCAGCCACCGCTCGCCGGATCGAGGGCAGCTTGGGCTGCGCGTTTGGTTGACGGCGCAGACGGAATCCCATGGATCAGTCGGGAACCACGAGAGTTGTGCCGGTCGGGTAGGTCTCTACGTCGCCGTTCGCGCGGGTGACCGTGACGGCTGCGGCGGAGGTGACGGTGTCGCCCGGTGCCAGCTCGACTCGCTCGGGGGCCTCGGCGACGAAGGTGCCGTGGCCCTGGCGGATCTCGATGAGTCCTTCGGTGCGCAGGACGGCCATGGCGCGGCGGACGGTCTCGCGGGCGAGGCCGAATTCGTCGTGGAGATCTTTCTCTGAGGGCATCCTTTGGCCGGGCTGCAACTCTCCGTTACTGATGCGGTCGCGAAGGATGCCGGCGAGCTGCCGATATGCAGCGCCTTCGCGATCCGGGGTAATCACATGCTCACGTTAGGTATGGGCGGGGGGTAGGCTAGTGGCGTATGCGTCTAGACGTCTGTATCTTTTGCGACATACTCATCACGCCAGCCTCACTGGCGCTCCTCCGCCTCTGAGGCCACTCGACCAGGGAGGCCAGACATGGCCGGAAAGTCAGTCACCAAGCGTCGGCGGAAGTGCCCGCTTTACTGCACAACGGATCACCGGCTTGACTCCGAGCGGCACGAGCATCACATCGCGGAGGTGTACGTGCCTCGCGGGCATGTTGCCGTCAACGTCAACGTGGTCCGCGGCGACGGGACGGACGAGATCGAGTTGAGCGCCGGCCGGGATGGAACAGCGCCGGCTGTTACGCAGATGACCGCCGACGAGGCGCGGTCGCTTCGCGACGCGCTCAACGTCGCTGTCGTCCTCCTGGAACGCACGTAACGCCTACAGATACAGGCGAGCCCCGGATGCCAGTGCGGCGTCCGGGGCTCGCTACTTCACCACAACTGCATCAGAGATGCATCGGTGACGGTTGTTGCCTCATCGGCAGCGCACGGCTTTCCCGGTTGACTTGGTCTTACCGGAAAGCAGCGCTGACGAGAGGAGGTGAAGAGCCGATGAGGGATCAGGCTTCAGCGGATCCGCGACGCGGGCGGGATGCTTGCCACTCCCGGATGACCGCAGGCCGCCAGGCGGGCGAACGCCCGAATGTGCGAGCCGGCGCCGGCGCCTGGCCACGTGACACGTAGGACCGCCAGGTGGCAGGACTGATCGGCGCTCCCACGGACTCCAGGAACGCCACCACGTCGTCAGTCGTCCACCAGTCACGGGGCAGCTCACTGCTCGTTTCGGCCATCACCGGCGAGATTACGCGATCCGCCAGCCCGGTGGCTGGCCACCACTCCCCATCACGATCCCGGCCCGGCACCCCGTTTGCTCGAATACAACGTCGCGTTGTAGCGTCGCTCCCATGGACACAGCGCCACGTTGTATTCGGATCCGGTGTTGTCCGGTCGGCATCCCTCCGGAAGGACACCTGTGTTCCGCGTACCCGATGAACCCACCCCGGCCCACCTCGCAGCGATCGAGCGCGTACAACGCCTTCTCGAAGCCGAGATCGCGCTGGTCGACGCAGAGATCCGCTTCCTCACCGCAGAACCGGCTCCGACCCAGCTCGACTGGCGCCGTCTGCGCCGCGCGCAGAACCGCGTGCTGCGCGAAATGGTCGCTCTCGTCGAGCGCTACCTCCGCTCGATCGACGAGGTGGCCTGATGCCGGCGACCAACCCGATCCGTCACGTCAGGAGGCACAGATGAGCCTCGGCATCTTCTCCCTGATCCTCATCGCGGCACTGTTCATGCTGGCCATCGACCGCAAGACACGCGGCCGGATCGTCTTCGCGATCGTGTGCGCGCTGATGCTCGGCCTGGTCATCGCCGGCAGCAACGGCGTCCTCGCGAAGCCGTCGCACGCGCTGGTCGACGGCGTTCGCTCCGGTCTCACGTCCATCGGACAGTCGCTGGGCGGCAGCAAGTGACCGCGACACACCTGATCCGGGTGCGGTGGGGCGTACGCGGAGCCTTGGTCCTCGGGGTTGCCACCTCCGTCGCGGCCAACGTCCTGCACGCCCTGCCCAACCCGATCAGTCAGGCCATCGCGGCGTGGCCGCCGCTGGCGCTGCTGCTGACCGTCGAGCTGATCTCCCGGGTACCGGTGCACCGCAGGTCTCTGGCCGCTGTGCGGCTCGCGGCGACCAGCTCGATTGCCGGCATCGCCGCCTGGGTGTCCTACTGGCACATGGCCGGGGTCGCGTCCCGGTACGGCGAGGTGGGAGCGGCGCCGTACCTGATCCCGCTGTCCGTCGACGGTCTGATCGTCGTCGCGTCGATCTGCCTCGTCGAGTTGTCCGGCCGCATCCAGGTCGCGGACAGCAAGTCGGTTGTGGCCGACGAACCTGTCCCGGTCCCCGGATCGGTCGAAGCCCCGGACAGCAAGGCGGACATCGGCCCGGACGCCAAGCCGGACAAGCGACGTACCCGGAAACGGGGCACCGGCCCGGCGGTCGTCCGGCTGCGTGCCCGGCACCCGGATCTGTCTAACCAAGAGATCGCGAAGCGTCTCGGCGTGACCGATCGCACCGTCCGGCGCCACCTGTCCGCGGCTGCCTGAGTCAAGGGAGAAAGCCATGTCCGACAACGCAAAGGACCGACTCGCGATGGTCCTCAACGCCCTCGGCGACAACGCCGAAGACGTCGCTCACTTCCTGGAGTACGGCGGATGGCGTGGCCTCCGGAGCGACCTCGACGCGTGTCCGGTCGCGCTGTACCTGCGCACGGTCCTGGTCGACGTGACCGACGCCAAGGTCGGCAGGAAACGCGCGAAGGTCCACACGACCGACGGCGCGGACGTCGTCGTCACGCTGCCGCCCGCCGTGGCCGGCTTCGTGGTGGCGTTCGACGTCGGCGCGTTCCCCGGCCTGATCACCACCCTGACCGACGACAACGGCGACGTCATCGACGATCTCGAACGATAGATCCGCCCGAGGCGCGGCCCACCGGCCTGCAAACCATCGGCCGCGCCTCGGCCCTCCCGAACGGCCCGCAAACCTCCCGGAGGAACAACCATCATGGCAACGCCTAACCCCGATGGCGAGTTCGACTGGACAGCCGCAGAAGCGGACGTGGTCGATCTCGGCAACGCTCGCAAGAACCGGCGACCGGAGACATGGTCGGCCGACATCGACGACGAACACGACGAGATCGGCGACCAGCCGCTCCCTGTCGACCTGCCTTCCGCTCCGCCGGAGCGGGGCACCCGGTTGCCAATCGTTCCGGCCTGGCTCCGATCCAGGAGCGAGGCGCTGGTCTTCGTACGGTGGTTCGTCGGTCACTACGCACACGTGACCGCCTACCACCTCGTCCGCGCGCCGCTCTACGCCGGCCGGCTGGTGTTCCGGGCGCCGCGCGGCACACTGCGCGCCGTCACCGCCACGGCCCGGTGGTCTACGGACGCCGAAGGTCGCCCGGTGCGGCTCGCGGCCGTTCGCCGCGAAGACGCCGAGGATTACCTACGGCTGTCACGGCAACGCGACGCGCGGGTACGGCTGCGGACCCTGCTGCTGACGCTCGCCTTCGGTGCGGGCAGTACGGCCGTAGCGGCTCTGCTCGTCTTGGGTTCGCGATGGGTCTGGTATTGCGTTCTCGCCTCGGTCATCGTCCTGTTCGGGGTTATCGGTTCGACACCGGACAAGCCGCTGATGGATGTCGCGGCCATCAAGCCGCGGGTGCGCAAGCTGACCGCCGACGTGCTCATGCGGGCGTTCCTCGCGGCCGGCCTGTGCAAGACCGACGACCCCATCACGTTCCCAATGCCGATCATGCGCGACGGCCCCGGATGGCGTGCGGTGATCGACCTGCCGTTCGGCACCAAGGCTGACACGGCGATCAAGAAGCGCAACGACCTTGCAGCCGGGCTCGACCTGGACGAGGTGCAGGTCTGGCCGGAACGTGTACGGGGCACCACGGGGTCCGCTCGTCGGCTGGCGGTGTGGGTCGCGGACGAGGATCCGTACGCGAAGGCCTCTGGTCTGTGGCCCTTGATCGGCAAGGGGAGTGTGGACGTTTTCGAGCCGTTCCCGTTCGGCGAGGATCAGCGGGGGCGGCCGGTGCGGCTGCTGATGATGTTCACGTCGCTGCTCATCGGGGCGATTCCGCGGATGGGCAAGACGTTTGCCGCCCGCGTGCCGGCGCTCGCCTGCGCGCTGGACCCGATAGTCGAGCTGCACATCTACGACGGCAAGGGCGGGCAGGACTGGCGTGCCTTCGAGCGGGTCGCTCACCGCGTCGGGTTCGGCGTCCGTGACGAGGTGATCTTGGCGCTGGTTGAGGACCTGCGCGCGCTGGTCGCGGACATGAACCGTCGGTACGACACGATGGCGACGCTATCGGCCGACATCTGCCCCGAGTCGAAGGTGACTCGCGCCATCGCCGAGCGGCGCTCGCTCAAGCTGTGGCCGATCCTCGTCCTAATCGACGAGTTCCAGCGCTACAGCGGCCACCCGATCCACGGCGCCGAGATCGTCGAGCTACTGACCGAACTGTGCAAGGTCGGCCCGTCCGTCGGCATCATGATCGAGCTGGCCACTCAGAAGCCGGACGGCAAGGCCGTCCCAACCGACCTGCGCGACAACATGGGTACGCGGTTCGCACTCAAGACGATGACCTGGCAGTCGTCCGAGGCCGTTCTTGGATCCGGCACCTATACGGCCGGGCACGACTCGTCGCGGTTCCAGCGAGCGCACAAGGGAGTCGGCATCCTGCTCGGCGCCGACGACTCCGGCGCCGTCGAAGACGCCTTGACGGTGCGGACCAACCGCACACCGCTCGCCGACGTCGATGCCGTCATCACGCGCGCTCGTGCCGCGCGGGAGGCGCGCGGCACGCTCACCGGGCATGCGTCCGGCGAACTGCCCGCCGCCGATCTCGTCGCCTCGATCCTCGACGACATCCTCACGGTCGTCCGGGCCGACGAGCCGAAGGTCTGGTCGGAGACGGTGTCCGCGCGGCTCGCCGAGCTGCGGCCCGAGGTCTACGGCGGATGGAAGCCGGAGCAGATCGCGGCGGCACTCAAGCCCTACGGCATCCCGGTCGGCCGACAGGTCTGGGGGACCGATCCGGCTACCGGCGAAAAGGCGAACCGCAAGGGCATCCACCGCGAGGACATCGCGCAAGCGGTAGCGGAACGTAACCAGCGCCGCCGAGCTGCCTGACCCTAGCCAGCCGCTAGGTCTAGCTCCGGTCGGCGCTAGGTCTAGCGGCGCCGCTAGCCCTCTCCACGTCATCCCACGAGGACGCTAGCTCACTAGCGCCCTTGGCCGAACGCGCCCCAAACCGCCCCGGAGGCCCTACATGGACGCCGCTCGCCTCGCCGCTAGCTTGCTCTGTCCCGCCCTGATCGCCGTCACTCTTTGCTACGCAGCCGTGTGTGCTGCCCAGCCCTTTCGGACCTGCCGGCGGTGCTCGGGATCTGGAATCCGAGGCACCAGGCGCGGCTTTCGGAGCCGTCCGTGCCGCCGGTGCGACGGCGTCCGCATCCGCATCCGGTTCGGCCGTCACCTCTTCAACGAGATCAGCCGGCTCTACCACGACGGCACCCGATGAGCGGCCCACCTCCCCGAACCGACAGGACCTCCACACCGTGACCCGCACCCCGCCGCACGACGAGGCTGCCGAGCGTGCCGTCATCGGCTCCGCCCTGCTCGCCCCGAACCTCGTCGCAGACCTCTCCGACATCGTGCAGCCCGAAGACTTCTACCGCCCGGCACACACAGAGCTGTGGCGCATCCTCGTCGGCCTGCATGCCGCGGGAGCGCCAGGAGACCCGATCGCCGTCGCCGCCCACCTCGCCGTCGCCGGATCGCTGCGTCGGCTCGGCGGGGTGCCGTACCTGCACACGCTGGTTGCGGCCGTGCCCGCCACGGCGAACGCCAGGCACTACGCCCGGATCGTCGCCGAGCAAGCGCGGCGCCGCGAGGTTGCCGTCCTGGGTGACCGCCTCGTCCAACTCGCGAGCAGCAACGCCGACACGCACGACGTGCTCGCGGCCGGTCGCGCTCTCCTCACCACCGCACCCTCACCGGCCTGGCCGACGCCGATCCCGCTGACCGCGCGCACCGCTCCGCGGCCCTTTCCGGTCTACGCGCTCCCGGGCTGGCTGGCGGAGATGGTCGGTGCCGTCGCCGAGTTCACCCAGACTCCGCCGGATCTGGCCGGGTGCATCGCGCTCGCCGTGTTGTCCACGGCGGCCGGCGGTCGGGCCGAGGTCGAGATACGCGGCTCGTGGAGGGAACCGGCGAACCTGTTCACGGTCGTGGTCCTGCCGCCCGGATCGCGTAAGTCGGCCGTCTTCACCGCCCTGATTCGGCCCCTGCTCGCAGCCGAGGCCGCGCTCATCGAGCGCACGCGACCCGCGATCGTTGAGGCCGAGCTGGCGCTCCGCGTCGCCGCGAAGGCCGCCGACCGCGCCGCGAACGCTGCGGCTGCCGCCACCGATACGGCTGGGCGAGATCGGCTGCTCGCCGAGGCCGCCGCTGCGGCGATGACCGCCGAGTCCATCATCGTGCCGCCGCTGCCGCGCCTGATCGCGGACGACGTCACCAGCGAACAGGCCGCGTCCCTGCTCGCCGAGCAGGGCGGCCGGCTGGCCGTGCTCTCCCCGGAAGGCGGCATCTTCGCCACGCTCGCCGGGCGCTACTCCGGTGCGCCGAACCTCGAAGTCTTCCTCAAAGGCCATGCCGGCGACATGCTCCGCGTCGACCGCCGCTCCCGGCCGGCCGAGCACGTGGACCGACCCGCGCTGACCCTCGGCCTTGCGGTGCAACCGGAGGTGTTGCGCGACATCGCGCAGATGCCAGGGTTCCGCGGCAAAGGGCTACTCGCCCGGATTCTCTTCTCCGTTCCGGAGAACACCGTCGGGCGCCGGCGCGTCGGCGCCGATCCGATCCCCGGTGCGGTCGCCGACGCGTACGCCGAGAACCTGAGCGTTCTCGTCCTGGACCTGGCCGACCGGCCTGAGCCGGTCGTCTTGCCGCTGACGGCAGAGGCCAACGAGCGGATGCTGGCAATCGAGCGCGACGTTGAGCCCCGGTTGGCGCCCTCGGGAAGCTGGGCGCAAATCGTCGACTGGGCCAGCAAGTACGCCGGGGCCATCGCGCGCATAGCCGGGTTGGTGCACCTCGGCGAGCGCGGCCCGTACGGCGCGATCAGTGCCGAGACCTTCGATCGGGCCGCGACGCTCGGCGCCTACTTCGCTGATCACGCGTTGGCTGCCTTTGACGATATGGGCGCCGATCCGGTGGTCGACGATGCGCGGCACGTCCTGAGCTGGATCGAACGGACACAGACCGAGCGATTCACCAAGCGCGACCTGTTCAGCGCCTTGTCTCGCGGCCGGTTCCGCAAGGCCGCGGACCTCGATCCGGCCCTCAACCTCCTGACGGGTCACGGGTACCTCGCGGCTGCCCCGATGCCCGAGAGCCGGGGTGCGGGACGCGCGCCGTCGCCGGCGTGGCGCGTCCACCCGAAGGTCATCCGGCCCGCCGGCACCGTGAAGCCGATCAGCGCCGGGCGGGTCTCATGATCGCGCGTCGCTCTCCGCGGAATCCGCACAATCCGCGAAGCGCCGTGCCCGTCACCAATCTGCGGATTGCGCGGATTCTGCGGAGTCCATATCGGCCCGTACCGCGGGCTCCTCCTGGCCTGCCTCCAAGCCCTGGTGAGTGATGCCGCTGCACACCGACTCAAGGAGGCACGACCTTGGCCACCAATCAGGCCAACAACGAACCGGTCATCGACCTGGCGCAGGAACGGCTGCGCCGGCGCCGTCCTGGACGAGCCGACGCGCCGGCCAGGGCTTACCTGACCGTTGCGGAGTTCTGCGCGGAGATGGATATCGCGAGATCAACCTTCTACGACTGGCGAGCCAAACGCTCGGCGCCCAAGTGCATCAAGCTCCCGAACGGCGAGCTGCGGATCCGTCGAACCGAATTCGAGCGCTGGCTCGACGAGCACGAGGAAGAGGTGGCTTAGCGTGGCCACGACATACGACGTCCGGATCTACGAGATCGACGTATACAAGGGCAAGACGACCACAACCTATTGGGTCCAGTGGAAGGTGGCCGGCAAGCTCCCGCTCAAGAAGCGGCCGTTCAAGCAGAAGGCGCTCGCGGTGAGCTTCCGGGCCGACCTGACCAGCGCAGCTCGCAAGGGCGAAGCGTTCGACGTGGCCACCGGCCTGCCGGTCTTGATGAGCCGAGTCGACGCGCAGATCTCGTGCTACGAGTTGGCGTGTAGGTACGTGGATCTCAAGTGGCCGCGGTCGGCCGCGATGACTCGCAAGACGATCGCGGAGGCACTGACCGCCGCGCTGCCACACCTGTTCACCACCAAGCGAGGCAGACCTGACGATCGTCTGATCCGTACGACTCTCCGGCGGTGGGCGTTCAATACGAACGCGCGTGGCAGCGACGCGATGCCGGCCGATGTGCGCGCTGCTCTCTCGTGGGTCGAGCGCAACACGCGTCCAGCGGCCGATCTTGCTGACACCGCCGTCGTGAGGGCGGTCCTCGACGGGATGACACTTCGGCTCGACGGCAAGCAGGGCTCTCCGACAGTCGTCACGCGTCGCCGGAAGATCTTCACCGGGATGCTTGAGCACGGAGTCGAGATCAAGGCTTTGCCAAGCAACCCGTGGCCGGCGATGAAGTGGACACCGCCGAGGATCGTCTCCGGCGGCATCGATCGTCGCAGGGTCGCGAATCCCATGCAGGTCCGGACTCTTCTCGCGGGTGTTCGGGAGCAGGGCCGCATCGGCCCTCGGCTGGTCGCCTACTACGCATGCCTCTACTACGCGGCGCTCCGCCCAGAAGAGGCCGCCGGGGTCATCGTTCCGCGAAACCTCGTCTTGCCTGACCAGAACGGCCAGTGGGGCAAGTTCCTCCTTGAGGAGGCGAATCCCCACGCAGGCAAGCACTGGACAGACACCGGCAGGAACCGCGATTCACGCCAGCTTAAGCAGCGCGCGGTTGGAGAGGTCCGCGAGGTGCCTTGCCCGCCACCGCTGACTACGATAATCCGGCGGCACATCAAGGACTTTGGCCTCGGGCCGGGCGGTCGGCTGTTCGTAGGCGAACGTAACAAGAACGAGCTTCCGATCCTGACAATTAACCGCATCTGGCGAAAAGCTCGCTCGGCCGTGTTCACACAAGATGTCGCCGCCTCACCTCTGGCCGGAACGCCATACGACTTGCGGCACGCAGCGGTATCGACGCAACTCAACGCAGGCATATCGCCAACACAGGTCGCCGAATGGGCAGGCCAGTCACCAGAGGTTCTTTGGCGTAATTATGCGAAGTGTCTGGCTGGGGGAGAAGCTGAACTGCGACGCCGAGTGGAAGCGGCGTACGGCACCCGCGATAGTGCGCACGAACCGGCCCTGCCCTCGCCTCCAATATTCGTTTGAGGGCCGTACGGAGTTGCCATAAGACGAGGTGATGTGCCTCAGCTGCTTAAGCTGTCCCAGCGGGCAGCTCTAGCTGGACTAGGACGGGTGGCTGCCAGCTCGCCGAGTGGCACGACGCGCGAGGCATATTAACGTGCCACACCGCTAGTTGGCAGTGACCGCTGGCCTAGAGGGCACGCCACGCTCCACAGCTTAATGGCGGCTCGGCCTTTGGGGCTAGATGGCGCCTTCATTGAGCGTTGCTAGTTCAAATACAGCAGATAAGTGCTGTGATGGCAGACTGAAGGGCGTGGATAATTGGGCCTATGTTGTTGGCGCTGCGGCAAGTCCAGCGCGGGCGGTTTTTATTAGACCGTCAATATGGGAGTGAAGGGCATCCGAAAGAACGGTTGCTAAGTGTTCCACGAACAGGGCGTTATCCAGTAATTCGGAGCGTAGGACGTGTGCGGCGTCGGCGCTGTGAGCGACCTGGTGCCTCGATATCAGAAGTCCATCTAGCCTCTCCTTGCAGTAGTCCAATGATACTGGACTTGACCACAACGCTTCGAAAGGGGCTTGGATCTTCCTGAAGATGTCAGTGAGGCCGACGACCTTGCACATGCGTTTTACGCAGTCGCCATCAGGGTTGCTTTCCGTAGAGGCCATCGCACGCGGGAAGAACGTATCCGCCGCCACGGCCCTTGCTGCCGATATGACATCAAGAACTCGGTCCTTCTTTTCGCTGCCCCGCGTCCGATGGTCGCCCCTCATCGCGAGTTCGAGGGACGCGTATATAGCGGCAGTTCTTAGCCCGTCGCCATAATGGACCAACGGAATTCGTTCTCGCTTCAGCCTGTCAAGCTCTTCTTCGAACAGTGCGCGAAGGAAGGACTCAAAGCTAGCGACCGTCAAGACGGTGCACGCACCCCGCAGGCCGAAACAGACTGGACGATCCACCGGAAGCGGCGGATCATCATATGCCGATTCAAGAGCCGCCAGAGCGCGAACCGTACTCATTGAGCTACGAAGGTCATCTAGTGCAGTCACGTCAACTCACAACGGAAGCGATCATGTCACGCGTCATCCGGATGCGATCGCGGAAGTAGGATGGCGTATTGGTTGCAGAATCTATCGCGATTCGGAAATCGCGATCATTGAACAATGCCTGGATTCCTGCAATTAAATCGCTCTGCTTAGCTGCGAGCGCCTCCAATTCGAAGTCTCCGACTGAGAAGATTTGTGCGTCGTAGGCGGCGGCCAGCACGGGCTTTCGCCAGTTGCCTTTTTCGGGCATCCACCGCCGGAAGGCGTTATCGCCGAAAGCTGCGACACTCTTCTCAACTGCTGATCTGAAGGTGTTCCTCAGGCTTTCGACTTCTTCGACCGGAAGGGAATGGTTGGTAGCCATAAATTCGTCCAAGCGGCGACCCATCCCGCCTCTGAAGGTATCCCAGTCAGTGCGGAACGTGAAGTAGCGCAAAACGAACTCGGCGTCTCGCATCTCTTTATAAATGGCCGACTTACTCTTGTCCTTTACTCCAAGCGCCGAGTGGAATAAATGGGAGGAAGACTCGTCCAAGATCATGTCGTTGAGGTGTCCTGGCCATGCGCTGTTACGAATCTCTTGGGGATTGAGGCGAATCCCCCCGGTGTTGAGGCGCTGGAATACTTGGTATTTGATATCAGGATCCGACTGCCGCAAGATGATGATTGCTCTGATAGCGGCACGAGTCTCGAGAATCGTTTGAAGTGTTCCGGGTAGATCGTCAACAGTACTTCCGTTCAACTCTGAGAAAACCTCGAGCCCTCCCAATGCAAACCGACCGTTGAGGAAGTCATTAATCGCCGTGAGTCGCTGCTTTCCGTCGATAACGGAATATCGCCCGTACTCGTCTTCGTTCAAGAAGATCGGCGGAACCGGAACATTCATTAGGAATGACTCGATCAATTTGGACTTGCGCGCTTCGGTCCAGCGATTCCGACGCTGGTACTTCGGCGATAGGTCGATCTTCTTGCCCTTGACGAGCCCTGACAGGGAGAAGAGGTTGTAATCTACAGCGCTGGTTACCAAGTCTCTCTGGCGGTTCTCCCAGAACCCAATTGGATCTTCACCGTATTGATCATCAAGGGTTGGCTCAGTTTCCTCGACATCCCGATCGTCATTGAGGCCCATCTCATCTTCCCGCGAGCTGGCATGGCTGTCGGTCAAAGCACTCTCCTTATCGGGTAGCGTCCTGTGTATCAGATCACGGTGGTCTCATCTGCCGGCGTAGCCGTTGCTTGAACGTGACACTGAAGGGTTGCTGCAGAAGGCCGACGCGCCTGTGGCGTTGCATGTATCTATCTGGAGACCATATGCCGCCCTCCACGCTGGGAGTGCCGTGTGACTTGGTACGGGAAGCTCACTTGGCAAGGACGCGATGGCCCTGATGAACACACTGACCCGTTGTACGTTCCTGGACACCAGAGATCTCTTCACCATTGCGCGCTGGAGCCGTGACGATCTTCGGTACGTCCTCGGTACAGACCACCGTAGCGGGCCGGTGACGGCCGGACGTAGTCAGACCGACAGCAAAGGCCACCAACCATGTTGTCACTGGTCAGTGGCCCTGAAGTCCTGTTGAACTCTGGTGCCCCCGGCAGGATTCGAACCTGCGCTTTCGCCTCCGGAGGGCGACGCTCTATCCCCTGAGCTACGGGGGCTCAGGAACGCTCAGAAGCCTAGCAGGCACCCAGGAACACCCACCAACCGGATACCTCCCGGGCGGGTTGGCTACTTGGTGGCCTGGGCCTTCTTGAGCAGGTCGTCGATCAGGTTGAGGTCGCTCTGCTGGCCGGTGACCATGGAGCCGGCCAGCCAGGTGACGTCGGGGTTGTCGGTCTGGTCGAGGATGGCCTGGGCCATGTGCAGGCCGCCCAGGTGGTGTGACCTCATCAGGGTCAGGAACTGGATGTTCAGGTCTTGACCGGTGGCCTTGCCGAGTCGGTCGATCTCGGCAGGGGTGGCCATGCCGGGCATGAGGCCATTCTTGACCGAGGCGGCGCCGCCGGGCATCCAGCTCATGGCCGGCTTGGAGCCGGTCGGGCTCAGGCCCCAGTCGCGCAGCCAGGCCTGCATGTAGCCGACCTGGCCGTGCTGGGTGAGGGCGATGTCGGCGCTGAGGCTGAGGATGTTGGGGTCGGTGGTGCCGGCGTGGGCGATCATCGCCATCTGGACGGCCTGGGCGTGGTGGGTGCTCATGTCGCGCAGGAAGCCGGCCTCGGGCGAACTGTCGCCGGGCACGCCGGCCTTGCGGGTGGCCAGGAACGTGCCGCCGGCGCCGAGGAGCAGGCCGACGATCAGCAGGGTGGCCAGCCAGGCCACGCCGAAGCGGAACTCTTGGCGTGGCTCGGCCACGTCGCCCGGAGCGGCCGCCCCGGGCGACGATGTGGTGACGGTCATCAGCTGTCCTGGGGCGTCGTACCCACCGCGTTGACGCCGTCGGAGCAGACCGCGCCGGGCTCGACGGAGGCGTTCTGGCGCAGGGCCTTGATGAAAGCGTCGATGCGGGCGTCGTCGACCGAGTCGAGTTTGAGCTGGTAGCCCCAGGCCTGCAGGGAGACGTTCTTGTCGAGGTTGGCGATCGGGCTCATCAGCGAGTAGGGCTGGCCCTCGATCTTGCCCTTGAGCTTGGCCACCTGGTCGGCGGGCAGGCCCTGCTTGTAGGTCAGCCAGACGGCGCCGTGCTCGAGGCTGTGCACGGCGTGCTCGTTGGGGATGGGCTGGTCGTAGACGTCGCCCATGCAGTTCTCCCAGCGCGGGTTGTGGTCGCCGCCGACGGGAGGGCTCGTCTTGTATTGCTGGACGCCCGCCTTGTGGTTGCGGGCGAGCAGGGTGGCGTCCTTGTCATCGCGGTAGTTCACGATGCCGTCGATGCCGGCCGCGCGCTCCTCCCACGGGGTGCCCGCCTCGTTGCTGCTCTTGGCGGCGGCGTACACGCCGTACCCGATGATGCCCGCGGCGATCAGGACGACGACGCCGGCGACGACGATCGGGCCCCAGTTGCGCCCACCGGCGACCTTGACCGGGGTGACCGGCTTACGGCCTTTGCCCTTCGGGCCGCCCTTGGCGCCACCCGGGCGTGTTCCGCCAGGCTTGCCGGCCGACGCCTTCTTCGCGCCGGTCGGGGGCTTGCCCTGGCCGGAGGTCTTGTCGACCTTCACCGTGGACGGGACCCGCTCGGGACCCGGGGTGCTCATGCTCATCGTGCCTCGTCAATCCATCCGCAAGTCGATCGCCACCCAGCGGGACGCCGCCAAGCACGAAAGTCTACCCGGATAGCATGGCTCGGTGACTCCCGCCGACCTCGCTGCCACTGTTCTCTCAGCTGCCCGTGCCGTATTCGTTGCCCGGGGACTGGATTTCGCCGCCCTGCCGGCCGCGACGACCGTGGAGCGACCCCGCAACCCCGAGCACGGCGATTATGCCTCGACCCTGGCTCTGCAACTCAGCAAGAAGGTCGGAGTGCCGCCCCGCGATCTGGCCCAGGCGCTCGCCGCCGAGCTGGGCGCGCAGCCGGGCATCAAGTCGGTGGAGATCGCCGGGCCGGGCTTCCTGAACATCCGGCTCGACGCCGCGGCCGCCGGTCAGCTGGCCCGCGACATCGTGCTGGCGGGCGACGAGTACGGCCACACCGCCCGCCTCGCCGGCCAGCGGATCAACCTGGAGTTCGTCTCGGCCAACCCGACCGGCCCGGTGCACATCGGCGGGGTCCGGTGGGCCGCGGTCGGCGACGCCCTGGCCCGGCTGCTGCGCGCGGCGGGCGCCGAGGTCGGCACCGAGTACTACTTCAACGACGCGGGTTCACAGATCGACCGCTTCGCCAAGTCGCTGTACGCCTCCGCGACGGGCGAGCCGGTGCCCGAGGACGGGTACGGCGGCGAGTACATCGCCGAGATCGCGGCGACGGTCAAGGCCGAGGCGCCCGACGCCGACCTGGAGACGTTCCGGGTGCGCGGCGTCGAGCTGATGTTCGCCGAGATCAAGCAGTCGCTGACCGAGTTCGGCGTGCGCTTCGACACGTACTTCAACGAGAAGGACCTGCACGACCGGGGTGAGTTGCAGACCGCGCTGGACCGGCTGCGCGCGCAGGGGCACACGTTCGAGGCGGACGGCGCGACCTGGCTGCGCACCACCGACTTCGGCGACGACAAGGACCGGGTGCTGCGCAAGTCGGACGGCGACTGGACCTACTTCGCCGCCGACTGCGCGTACTACCTGGACAAGCGCGAGCGCGGCTTCGACCGCGTGGTGATCATGCTGGGCGCCGACCACCACGGTTACCTCGGCCGGATGCGGGCGATGTCGGCGTGCTTCGGCGACGACCCGGCGGTCAACCTGGAGATCCTGATCGGTCAGCTGGTCAGCCTGGTGCGCGACGGTGAGCCGGTGCGGATGAGCAAGCGGGCCGGCACCGTGGTCACGCTGGAGGACTTCGTCGAGGCGCTGGGCGTGGACGCGACGCGGTACGCGCTGGCCCGCTACTCCTCCGACTCCCCGATCGACATCGACGTCGACCTGTGGACGTCGGCCAGCCGGGAGAACCCGGTCTACTACGTGCAGTACGTCGCCGCCCGCACGGCGAGCGTGGCCCGGCAGGCCGCGGCGGTCGACCTGACCCGCGGCGAGCCGGACGCGTTCCACGCCGATCTGCTCACCAACGACAAGGAGAACGACCTCCTCAAGGCGCTGGGCGAGTACCCCGACACCGTCAGCCGGGCGGCCGAGCTGCGTGAACCACACCACGTGGCCCGCCTGCTGGAGAAGATCGCCGGCGCCTACCACCGGTTCTACGACGAGCCGGCCTGCCGGGTGCTGCCCAAGGGCGACGAGCCGATCGGCGACGGCAACCGCGCCCGCCTGTGGCTGAACGACGCCACTCGTACGGTGATCGCGAACGGTTTGGGGCTGCTGGGCGTCAGCGCACCGGAAAGGATGTAAGGCGTGAGAGCGCATGAGGCGGGTGCCCTGCACGGTGACCTGGGCACCCGGGGGCCGGCGTGGCTGCGTACCCCCGAGAATGTGAACGCCCTCGTGCCGGAGCTCTGGCCGCGGACGGTGACCCGCGCCGAGGCCGGCGATCTGACCATCGGCGGCGTGAGCGTGCGCGAGCTGGCGACCGAGCACGGCACCCCGGCCTACCTGCTGGACGAGGACGATCTGCGGGCCCGCTGCCGCGACTTCAAGGACGCCTTCAGCGACGCCGACGTCTACTACGCGGGCAAGTCCTTCCTGTGCAAGGCGGTGGTCAAGGTGGTCGCCGAGGAGGGCCTCTTTCTTGACGTGTGCACGGGTGGGGAGCTGGCCGTGGCGCTGGCCGCGGGCTTCCCGCCGGAGCGCATGGGCTTCCACGGCAACAACAAGTCGACGCGGGAGTTGCGGCGAGCGGTGGACGCGGGCGTCGGCCGGATCATCGTCGACTCGTTCCAGGAGATCGACCGCCTGAGCGAGATATCCAGGCGATCGGGCCGAAGGCAAGCTGTTCTCGTACGCGTCACCGTCGGCGTCGAGGCGCACACCCATGAGTTCATCGCCACCGCCCACGAGGACCAGAAGTTCGGCTTCTCGCTGGCCGGCGGGGACGCGTTCGCTGCCGTCACCAAGATCATCGACGAGGACGTGCTCGATCTCCGCGGGCTCCACTCGCACATCGGCTCGCAGATCTTCGACACCAGCGGCTTCGAGGTGGCGGCCCGCCGGGTGCTGGAACTCCAGGCCCGGATCCGCGACGCGCGCGGCGTCGAACTGCCCGAGCTCGACCTGGGCGGCGGCTTCGGCATCGCGTACACCACGCAGGACGATCCGTCCCCGGCCGGCGATCTGGCCAAGCGGATCAACAAGATCGTCGAGAGCGAGTGCGAGCTGGCCTCGCTGGCCAAGCCCAAGCTCTCGGTCGAGCCGGGGCGCGCGATCGTCGGCCCGGCGGTGATCACGCTGTACGAGGTGGGCACGGTCAAGGACGTCGACGGGATCCGGACGTACGTGAGCGTCGACGGCGGGATGAGCGACAACATCCGGACCGCGCTCTACGACGCCTCGTACAGCGCCACCCTGGCCTCGCGGAAGAGCGGGGCCGAGCCGCTGCTCGCCCGCGTGGTGGGAAAGCATTGTGAGTCCGGGGACATCGTCGTGAAGGATGAATTCCTGCCCGCCGACGTGCAGCCCGGAGATCTTCTCGCCGTGCCCGGCACCGGCGCGTACTGCCGGAGCATGGCCAGCAACTACAACCACGTGCCGCGCCCGCCGGTGGTCGCGGTCCGGTCCGGCGCCGCGCGGGTGATCGTCCGCCGGGAGACCGAGGAAGATCTGCTCGCATTGGATGTTGGATGAGGTCTGTGAAACTCGCGCTGCTCGGCTGTGGCACGGTCGGCTCCGAGGTCGTCCGGCTGCTGCACGATCAGGCCGACGACCTGACCGCGCGGATCGGCGCGACCCTCGAGATCGCCGGCATCGCGGTCCGCCGCCCCGGCCGTGAGCGCGGCGACGTACCCAAGGATCTCTTCACCACCGACGCGCTGGGCCTGGTCAAGCGCGACGACGTCGACATCGTGATCGAGGTGGTGGGCGGCATCGAGCCGGCCCGCACCTGGCTGACCGAGGCGTTGCGCGCGGGCAAGAGCGTGGTGACGGCCAACAAGGCGCTGCTCGCGGAAGAGGGCGCGGCGCTGCACGACGCGGCCGCCGAGGGCAACGCCGACCTCTACTACGAGGCGTCCGTCGCGGGGGCGATCCCGCTGCTCCGGCCCCTGCGCGAGTCCCTGCACGGCGACCGGGTGACCCGGGTCACCGGCATCGTCAACGGCACCACCAACTTCATCCTGTCGTCCATGGACGAGAGCGGGGCCGGCTTCAGCGAGGCGTTGGAAGAGGCCACCGAGCTGGGGTACGCCGAAGCCGACCCGACCGCCGACGTCGAGGGTTTCGACGCCGCCGCCAAGGCCGCCATCCTCGCCTCCCTGGCCTTCCACACCCGGGTCACCGCGGCCGACGTGTTCCGCGAGGGCATGACCGCGGTGACCGCCGGCGACATGGCCAGCGCCAAGGCCATGGGCTGCACGATCAAGCTGCTGTGCATCGCCCAGCGCGGCCCCGACTCGACCGGCCACGAATCGGTCAGCGTGCGGGTGCACCCGGCGATGATCCCCCGGTCACACCCGCTGGCCAGCGTGGGCGACGCGTTCAACGCGGTGTTCGTCGAGGCCGAGGCGGCCGGTCAGCTGATGTTCTACGGCCGCGGCGCCGGGGGCACCCCGACCGCCAGCGCCGTGCTGGGCGACATCGTCGCGGCGGCGCGCAACCGGCTCACCGGCACCCGGGCGCCGAGCGAATCGGCGTACGCGAAGCTCCCGATCCGCCCCATCGGCGAAGCCGTGACGCGCTACCACATCAGCCTCGACGTGGCCGAGCGCCCGGGCGTGCTGGCCGCGGTGGCCGGCGTCTTCGCGCGGCACGAGGTGTCGATCGCCACGGTCCGGCAGTCGGGCCGCTCCGAGGACGCGCAACTGGTGATCGTCACCCACGGCGCGCCGGACGCGAACCTGGCCGCGACGGTTGCTGAGCTGGGCAAGCTCGATATCGTTCGGTCCATCGCCAGCGTGTTGCGGGTCGAGGGTGGGGACTAGTCATGACCGACTGCACCGAGCGGCAGATGCCGGCGCCTGCCTACGGCGCCGCAGGCGAGGGCCAGAAGGGCATGACGAAGGAGGCTCTGCGATGTGGCACGGACTGATCGAGGCGTACCGGGACCGGTTACCCGTCGGGCCGGACACTCCCGTGGTGACCCTGCATGAGGGGAACACCCCGCTGGTGCCGGCGCCGGTGCTGTCGATGCGAACCGGGGCTGACGTCTACCTCAAGGTCGAGGGGGCCAACCCGACCGGCTCCTTCAAGGACCGCGGTATGACGATGGCCGTGTCCAAGGCGGTGGAAGAGGGCGCCAAGGCGATCATCTGCGCCTCCACCGGCAACACCAGCGCGTCGGCCGCGGCGTACGCGGCCAGGGCGGGTCTGACCTGCGCGGTTCTCGTGCCCCAGGGCAAGATCGCGCTCGGCAAGCTGGCCCAGGCCCTGGTCCACGGGGCCAAGCTGCTCCAGGTCAACGGCAACTTCGACGACTGCCTGGCGCTGGCCTCGAAGCTGTCCCAGGACTACCCGGTCTCGCTGGTCAACTCGGTGAACATCTTCCGGCTGCACGGTCAGAAGACGGCGTCCTTCGAGATCGTCGAGGCGCTCGGCGACGCGCCCGACATCCACTGCCTGCCGGTCGGCAACGCGGGCAACATCTCCGCCTACTGGATGGGCTACCAGGAGGAACTGGACGCGGGCAACATCAAGAAGACGCCGCGCATGTTCGGTTTCCAGGCCGCCGGCGCCGCCCCCATCGTGGACGGCCAGGTGGTGCCCGAGCCGTCCACGATCGCCACCGCGATCCGGATCGGCAACCCGGCCAGCTGGACCAAGGCCCTCGACGCGCGCGACGCTTCCGGCGGCCTGATCAACGCGGTGACCGACCGCGAGATCCTGACCGCCTACCGGCTGCTCGCCCGCGAGGTCGGCGTCTTCGTCGAGCTGGCCAGCGCGGCCAGTGTCGCCGGCCTGCTGCAGCAGAGCGAGGCCGGCCTGATCCCGGCCGGCGCGCGGGTGGTGTGCACGGTGACCGGGCACGGCCTCAAGGACCCCGAGTGGGCGATCTCCACGGCGCCCTCGCCGACCACCATCAAGAACGACGTGCTCGCCGCGGCGAAAGCCCTCGACCTGGCGTAATCGTTGGTCCCTGCGTGGCACCCCAACCGCGCACCCCACGACAGTGGGAACTCGATGCTCTCCGGGTCTTCGCGATCGCCGGCGTGGTGATGATCCACGTGTCCGGCCTGCTCCTCGCCCACGACGACCTGATCGGCACCGCGCGGCGGCAGGCGGCGGTCGCCGTGAACGTCGGCCTGACCTGGGTGGTCCCGGTCTTCGTGATGATCAGCGGCGCGCTCACCCTGTCACCACGGGCGCACGCCGACGGACCGGTCGCCTTCTACCGCAAACGCTCCGCCCGCATCCTCCCCGCGCTGCTCGTCTGGCATGTGATCTACCTGGTCGTGGTCCGGTTGTGGATGCGCGGCGAGCCGTTCCACCCGCGCGTGGTGGTCGTCGGCCTCCTCGATGCGAAGACGTTCACCGCCCTCTACTTCCTCTGGCTGATCGCCGGCCTCTACGTGATCGCCCCGGTGATCGCGGCCTTCCTCGCGGGTGGCGGCCGCCGGCGCGCGTTCGGCGTCGCCGGGGTCGCGCTTCTTTGGACCCAGCTGGTGTACGCCCTGAGCACGCTCTCGTCCCTGCTGGGCGAACCCCGCCCGATCCACCTCGGCGCCTGGACCCAGTGGTGGCCGTACGTGGGTCTGTTCGTGGCCGGCTGGGCGCTGCGTGACGTCGTGCTGCGTCCGGTCGGCCTGGTCATCGCTTCTGTCGTCGGGTGTGCGGCGGTGGCCGAGCCGATCTGGCAGTACGGCGTCCACGGCCCCCGCGCCCTGGCCCTGCTGCCGATCACCCGGCTGGGCCCGATGATGGCCGTCGCGGCGATCAGCTTCTTCCTGGTGGCGATCGGTCTCGGCGCCCGTCTCACGCCCGGCCCGGGGGTGGCCGTGGTGTTGCGCCGCCTGTCCGACGCCGCGTTCGGGGTGTTCCTCGTCCACCTGCTGATCCTCGAGGTGCTGAAGCCGGCCGTCCCCACGCGCTCGCTCTGGGCGCTGGCCGGCGCGTTCGTCGTCACCCTGGCGGCCTCATTCATGATTTCCCTGGTGGCGGGCCGCATCCGGTACCTCAGAATGATCTTCTAGAGCCGACTTTGAGGAGGCCCGCGATGGCCGGCACACCGGACGACCCTTGGCAGCTGACCACCCCGCCCGGCAAGGGCGCGTTCCAGATGTGGCGCGACGAGCAGGCCGACCCGCCCGCCCTCGTCTGCCAGGTCGGCGCCACCCAGCTCCGCTACCACCTGCGCGCCGTCGACGACCTGCACGCCATGCTCGTCGCCCACGGCGAGTGGATGCCGCTGGGCGGCGCCGACGAGCAGAAGCCGGCCGCCGACGGCACGGTCGAGGCGTGGGCGCGCTCGGCCGACAACCCGGTCGGCGGCTGGTACGGCCTCCGCAAGGGTTACCGGGGCCGGTTCGGCCACTACCTGCCGCCCCTGCTGGAGGAACTCGGCCTGGCCGAAGTCACCCACGACCCGCGCAACAACCGCATGCGCGCCCGCTGACGCCTGGCTAGGACAGTTCCCTCCGGCGATCGGTGATTGCTTGGGCACGTTCGGCCAGCGGTAGCGCCTCGGCCGAACGGCCCAGATCCACCAGCACCCCGGCGAGGTTCGACCAGATCGATGGCAACGTCGGGATGGTCGGGCCCGGAGGGCCTTCATTCAGCTCAAGAGCGCGACGCAGCAGGGGTTCGGCCCGGCCAGGCTGGCCCTGTACCCGCATATATCGGGCACTCCCGCTGAGCAGCCAGGAGACTTCGCCGACGGCGACCGCGCGATCGTCGTCATGGAGGTCGGCCGCAGTCAGCACGTGAGGCAGTCGTAACGCCCAGCGTGGCAATGTTCCGGCCCGATCTCAATGTGGCTCCTGAGGTCAGCACAACGGCCGCTACACCAACGCCGTGCTCACCGAGCAGGGATGGGAGCTGGTTCGCGCGGCGGCGCCGGGGCACGTCGCGGCGATGCGCAGCCTGGTCTTCGAGGGGCTGACGGAGGAGGAACTGCGCGACCTCGGGCGGCAGGTCGACCGGCTGGCGGACGCCGTGGGCCGGCCGGCCTGGCGAGAGTGATCGGCCCGGAAACGGCGTACGTGATCCGCTGGGAAGCGGCGTGCGTGATCGGCCGGGGAGCGGGACGACCCGGCGGTGGGCGCGGAGCCGGACCACGACGGTGGCCGGGCCCGGGTCACGAGCACCGGCTGTGCCCGTACCCGTCGAACGGGTTTGATCTGTAGCGTCGGGTCACGTGAGCTCATTCGGGGTGGTGGGCCGCAACCGCGACTTCCGCCGGTTGTTCGCCGCCGAGCTGGTGGTCTTCGGATCCGACTGGTTCGTGATGGTGCCGTTGCTCGTGCTGCTGCCCGAGCTGACCGGCAGCGGGGTGTGGGGCGCGCTGGTGCTGGCCGCCGACACCGGCATCATCGCGCTGCTGCTGCCGTACACGGGGACCATCGCCGACCGCTACGACCGTCGCAAGATCATGATGATCGCGAACCTGGCCGCGATCGTCGCCGTCGCCCTGCTGTTCCTGGTGCGCTCGGCCGCGACGGCGCCGCTGGCCCTGGTCGCGGTGGGCGCGGTCGCCGTGGCCAAGGCGTTCTACTCGCCGGCCGCGTCGGCCGCACTGCCCAATGTGGTCGATGCCGAGGATCTGGCCGCCGCCAACGCGATCGCCGGCTCGGCCTGGGGCACGATGACGATCGTCGGCGCGTCGCTGGGCGGCGTGGTGAGCAGCTTCTTCGGCCCGTACGTGAGCTTCGCCGTGACCGCCGTCTGCCTGCTGCTGGGGGCGCTCGCCACCAGCCTGATCCGCCGCCCGTTGCAGGCGCCGCGCACGTCCGACGGGAACGTGCGAACCTGGCACGCGCTGGCCGAGTCGTTCCGCTACATCGCGGCCCGGCCAAGGATCCGCGCGCTGGTCACGGTCAAGTCGGCGGTCGGGCTGGGCAACGGGGTGCTGACCGTCTTCCCGTTGCTGGCGGGGCTGTTCGGGGTGGGCGCGCTGGGCGCCGGCCTGCTGTTCGCGGTGCGCGGCGCCGGCGCGCTGGTCGGCCCGCTCGTCATGGCGCCGGTGCTCCGCCGGCGCAGCTGGTTGCTGCCCGGTCTCGCCCTGTCCATGAGCCTGTACGGCCTCGGCTACCTCGGCGTCGCCGTCTCGCCGTGGTTCTGGCTGGTCCTGGTGCTGGTCTTCGTCGCGCACTTCGCCGGCGGGACCAACTGGGTGCTGTCCAACTACGCGTTGCAGGGTGAGGTGCCGGACCGGCTGCGCGGCCGGGTCTTCGCCACCGACATGATGCTGGCGACGCTGGCCATCGCGGTGAGTCAGCTGGGGGCGGCGGCGGTGGTCGATCACGTCGATGAGCGGGCGATTCTGGCCGGTTGCGGTTTGATCACATTGGTGTACGCCGTCGGCTGGCGGATCGCCACCCGACGACTGAGCCTCACTGAGCCGGCGGCTGATAGTGCGGCGGAAACGGGTCGCGGGGGCGGCTGACCAGGGCCGCGAGCAGCAGGGCGATCCCGACCGCGGTCAACGCGGTCAGCACCAGCCCGACGCCGGCGCTGATCAGGCCGAAACTCGACACTTCGAGGTCGAGCGACGAGACAAGGCTGGGGAACGACATCGTCCAGATCGTGGTCAGGACGAGTTCGGCGGTGAGCAGGGCCAGCCCGATGAAGGCGAACGTCGTGCTGCGCGGACCGAGCCGGGCACGACGCGAGCCGACCAGGACAAAACCGACGATCATCACCACGAGCAGGGGCAGCTGGACGACGAAACTCGAGAACGCGAACGCCATGACCAGGCACGTTATCGGGTGGGTGCGACAATGATCGGGTGGCCCTGACCTTCGTCGCCGGTTCGGCGCATGTGCGCACCCCGGCGACCAGTGCGAACCTCGGCCCGGGCTTCGACGCGCTGGGCCTGGCCCTGTCCCTGCACGACGAGCTCAGCGCCTCGGTGACCGACGCCGGCTTCCGGGTGGAGATCTCCGGCGAGGGCGCGGGCGAGCTGCCCACCGACGCCGGGCACCTGGTGGTCCGGGCGATGCTGGCGACCTTCGACGAGCTGGGCGAGCGGCCACCCGGACTGGCCGTGAGCTGTGTGAACCACATCCCGCAGGCGCGCGGCCTGGGTTCCTCGTCGGCCGCCATCGTGGGCGGCGTGCTGCTGGCCCGCGGCCTGGTCAGCGGGGGTGAGGCGCGGCTCGACGACGCCGGCGCGCTGCGGGTCGCGGCCAAGCTCGAGGGCCACCCGGACAACGTCGCGCCGTGCCTGCTGGGCGGCTTCACGATCGCCTGGACCGAGGGCGCCGGGGCGCGGGCCGTCACGATCGACACCCATCCCGGCGTACGCCCGACCGTCTTCGTCCCGGCCGAACGCGGCTACACGGCCTCGGCCCGCCGCGCGCTCCCGCCCGAGGTGCCACACGCCGACGCCGCGTTCAACGCCGGTCGCTCCGCCCTCCTGGTGCACGCGCTCACCAACGACCCCACGCTGCTGCTCGCGGCCACCGAGGACCGCCTGCACCAGGGGTACCGCGCCGAGTCCATGCCCGGGACGGCCTCCCTGGTGGCCGGCCTGCGATCGGTCGGCGTGGCCGCCGCGGTCAGCGGGGCGGGGCCCTCCGTGCTGGCATTCACCGAGGTCCCGGGCGATTTCCGGGCGGGCCGGGAATGGCGCGCCGTGTCGTTGGGCGTGGATGGCACCGGAGCCCTTGCGAAAGGGAGTATGGTTAGACACGCCGAGCGGAGCACTGTTGCCGCAGGTCGCACGAGTTGACTACGCTCAGGACCTAGCACAGCCGCGAGGCAAGGCGATCTACCGCGGTTCGGCGCGCACCCCCGAGAGCATGGCAGTTCTTTGCCTCTTCTCTTCTCTCTCACCAAGGCACACGCCGGGCAGCAGCTCCCCAGATCGGAAGACCGGTGCACTCGCCGAGACCTATCCCGTCGTCATGAGTCGGGGTCGGGAGACCGTCGAGCTGCCGTGCTGCACAAACTCCCGCGCCGCTGGCGGTTGTGGGATCCGAGGCACCCGGCCACCAAGGCTGCAGACCCGGGTGACTTGGCTTTTTTCGACGGAAGGAATCCATTGAGCGACACCACCGACGTGACGTCGGGTGTTTCTGACGTCGCTGACGACGGCGCCGGCACTCCGACGGCCACGAAGCGTCGCCGTGGCGGCACCGGCCTGTCCGCGATGCTGCTGCCCGAGTTGCAGAGTCTCGCCGCGTCCCTCGGCATCTCCGGCACCGCCCGGATGCGCAAGGGCGAGCTGATCACCGCGATCTCCGAGCGTCAGGCCGGGGGCGCCCCCGCGGCCGCCGCCGAGCCGGTCCGCGCCTCGCGAAGCCGTTCCAGCGGCTCCACGGCGCGGGTGGCCGAGGCCCCGGTGGTGGCCGACGCTCCGCCGGTCGCCGTCGCGACCGCGCCCGTGGCGACCCCGCCGGCCGCGACGATCACCGACGCGCCGACCGCTCCGCAGCCGAACAGCGCGCCCGAGCAGGGCGTTCCGGCCGGCGAGACGCAGGCCGTGCCGTCCGGCGAGACCGAGCAGCGCGAGCGTTCCGAGGGCCGCGAGCGCAACGATCGCGGCGGCCGCAACCGCAACCGCGGTGACCGTGACCGTGGCGAGCGCACCGACCGGGGCGACCGGGGTGAGCGCCCCGACCGGGGTGAGCGCCCCGACCGGGGTGAGCGCCCCGACCGGGGTGAGCGCCCCGACCGGGGTGAGCGTCCCGACCGCGGCGAGCGCAACGACCAGGGCGGCGAGCGCCCGGTCGGCGACCGGCCGGCCGGCGATCGGCCCGACCGTGACCGCAACGAGCGCAACGACCGGGACCAGCGCAACGACCGCGGTGGACGCAACGACTCGGACGACGACGACAACGACGGCAGCGATGGTGGCCGCCGGAGCCGGCGCAGCCGGTTCCGGGACCGGCGCCGGGGCCGCGACCGTGACCAGGGCGACCGCGACGGCGGCGGCGGTGGTGGCGGCAGCGGAAACACCGACCGCGCTGACCGCGGTGGCCGCGAGCCGCACGTCGCCGAGGACGAGGTGCTCGTCCCGGTGGCCGGCATCCTGGACGTGCTCGACAACTACGCCTTCGTCCGGACCACCGGTTACCTCTCCGGCCCGAACGACGTCTACGTGTCGATGTCCCAGGTCAAGAAGCACGGCCTGCGCCCGGGTGACGCGGTCACCGGCGCGGTCCGGTCCGCGCCACGAGACAACGCCGGCGACAACAGCGGCAACTCGCGGCGGGACAAGTACAACCCGCTGGTCCGGCTGGACACGATCAACGGGATGGAGCCGGACGAGGCCCGGCGGCGGCCGGAGTTCTACAAGCTGACTCCGCTCTACCCGCAGGAACGGCTTCGTCTCGAGTCCGAGCCGCACATCCTGACCACGCGGGTCATCGACCTGGTCATGCCGATCGGCAAGGGGCAGCGCGCGCTGATCGTGTCGCCGCCCAAGGCCGGTAAGACCATGGTGCTCCAGGCGATCGCCAACGCGATCACGCACAACAACCCCGAGTGCCACCTGATGGTCGTGCTGGTCGACGAGCGGCCCGAAGAGGTCACCGACATGCAGCGCACGGTCAAGGGCGAGGTCATCGCGGCCACGTTCGACCGGCCGCCGCAGGACCACACCGCGGTCGCCGAGCTCGCCATCGAGCGGGCCAAGCGCCTGGTCGAGCTGGGCCACGACGTGGTCGTGCTGCTCGACTCGGTGACCCGGCTCGGCCGGTCGTACAACCTGGCCGCGCCGGCCTCGGGCCGGATCATGTCCGGTGGTATCGACTCGACCGCGCTCTACCCGCCGAAGCGGTTCCTCGGCGCGGCGCGCAACATCGAGAACGGCGGCTCGCTGACCATTCTCGCCACCGCGCTGGTGGAGACCGGCTCGATGATGGACACGGTCATCTTCGAGGAGTTCAAGGGCACCGGTAACGCCGAGCTCAAGCTGGACCGCAAGATCGCCGACAAGCGGGTCTTCCCGGCCGTCGACGTCAGCGCCTCCAGCACGCGTAAGGAAGAGATCCTGCTGGGCAAGGAGGAGCTGGCCATCGTGCACAAGCTCCGCAAGGTGCTCAGCTCCCTGGAGTCCTCGGCCGCTCTCGACCTGTTGCTCGACCGGCTCAAGCAGAGCCGGACGAACATCGAGTTCCTCATGCAGATCGCGAAGTCGACACCGGGCGAGTAATCGCACGCTGAATCGCCGGACGCGGTCCCTTCCATGGTGAAGGGGCCGCGTCCTTTTTGTCGCACACCGTGTGTGAGCTGCCACGACCAGGGTCGTGCGAACCTCGCTGCCAGGTTCGACGCGAGGTGGGGAGGCAGCGATGAAGGTGCCGGGGTACCGGGACCATCCGACCGAGCCGTGGGACCCGGCCGCCCCGGCGGACCCGAGGGAGGCCGAGGAATTTCTGCGGCAGTGCTACCTCGACAACGCCAAGCTGGGACCGGTCGAGCCGCGGCTGGCCATCGTCCGGGCCCAGATCGCCGCCACGGGCACCTACACGCACACCACCGAGGAGCTGGCGTACGGCGCGAAACTGGCCTGGCGCAACGCGAGCCGGTGCATCGGCCGGCTCTACTGGCGCAGTCTCGTGGTGCTGGACCGGCGCCGGGCGCGCACCGCGGACGACATCTTCTCGCTGCTGGTGCACCACCTGACGGCTGCGGGACGCGACGCGATCCGGCCGGTGATCAGCATTTTCGCCGCGGCGGCACCGGGCCGGCCGTACGCCCGCGTGTGGAATGAGCAGTTGATCCGCTATGCCGGTTATCCCGGGACGGGCGGATGCCCGGTCGGCGACCCGCGTCAGGCGCGCTTCACCGCGGCGATGCAGGGATTCGGCTGGCGCGGCAAGGGCGAGGCGTTCGACGTGCTGCCGCTGGCGATCGAGACGCCGGCCGAGGGGGTCCGGCTGTACGAGCTGCCCGAGCGCGCGATCCGCGAGGTGCCGATCACCCACCCCGAGTACGACTGGTTCACCGAGCTGGGCCTGCGCTGGCACGCGGTCCCGGCGATCTCGAACATGCGGCTGACCATCGGCGGCGTGCACTACCCGCTGGCGCCGTTCAACGGCTGGTACATGGGCACCGAGATCGGGGCACGGAACTTCGCCGACACCGACCGCTACGACCTGCTGCCCACGGTGGCGGCGCGGCTGGGCCTGGACACCAGCCGGGAGAGCACGCTGTGGCGGGACCGGGCGCTGGTCGAGCTCAACCGGGCCGTGCTGTGGTCGTTCGAGCAGGCCGGCGCGAAGATCGCCGACCATCACACCGAGTCGCAGCGGTTCATGACCCACGTACGCAACGAGGAACGCGCCGGCCGCCCGGTGCCGGCCGACTGGACCTGGATCGTGCCGCCGATGTCGGGCGGCGTGACCCCGGTCTTCCACCGCTACTACGACGAGCTGGACCTACGCCCGGCGTTCTATCTGGACGACGAGGCGGCCACCCTGGCCCGCGAGGGCTCCAGGCACTGCCCGCACGCGCCGGATTAGGGCCTGCCCTAAGCGAACTCGTTGACCGCGGCGCCGGGCGGGACGGTGGCGAACTGTGGGCGTACCCAGCAGAGAAGTTTGTGTGGCAGGTCGGCGGCGGCGATCCGGCCGGCGCTCCGCACCACGAAGCCCTCGGAGGCCGCCGGGTCGCGGGTGCGCGACCAGATCGTGCGCGCCGCGGACAGGCCGACGCCGCGGTAGAGGACCGGGACCACCGGCAGCTCCAGGCGTTCCGCCCAGTCCACCGTGTCGTCCCAGCCCAGCAGCGTGCCGGTTTCGTCCCAGATGCCGAAGACGATGAAGACGCCGGGCAGGTCCGTGTACGCGATCCCGCGGCGCGCCCACATCGACTCGCCGCAGACCCGCCACTCGTCGGGGATGCGGTGCGCGATCATCGTCCACAGCGCAGTCGCCGGGCGGTCCCACGCCTCGGCCGGCGTGCCACCGGGACCGTGCACGGCGTCCCGGGTGAAGGTCAGCTCGCCGCCGTCCAGCTTCTCGGTCACCACCAGCTCACCGTCCAACCACGACAGGTCGGGCTGGACCGGGCCGCCGGCCGAGCCGGGCAGGTGATGGAAGCTCATTTCAGGTACTTCCGGTGCAGGGTACGGATGCCCGGCTCGCCGACCCGTTCGTCCGCCGGCCGGGCCGCGTCGCGGCGGATGCACACCTCGAGCGGCACCCGGGTGAAGTCGTGGATCTCGAACTTCGCCCCGAACCGGCGGGCCAGCGCGCCCCACTCGCGGACCAGGCCGCGGCCGAGGTTGGTGTCGTCGATCATCACGTCCGCCCTCGCCTCGAGCAGCCTTTCCACCGTGCCCCGCTGGACCGTGCTGACCAGCCCCTCGGCCCACGGAGTGTAGAGCGGGCGGCCGTGCAACATTCGTCGGAGTTCGTCACGATTCACCCGGACCACCCACGGCTGGAGCCGGCGGGCGAAGGTGGTCTTGCCCGAGCCCGGCAGGCCCCGGGTGATCAGCAGCCTGGTCACCCCGACATCTTGCCCTGATGAGCGGGAATGCGGCGAGGGTGGCTCACGTTTCAACCCCCGGAAGTCCAGTACGCCGCACCACATGGCAGACTGGTACATCGGCCACTGGTTCCGGTTCACGCCCATTGAACAGCAAGGGCGACCCGGCGACCGCCATTCGAGAGGACCGAGCGACTCATGAAGCCCGACATTCACCCGCAGTACCAGGCGACCGAGGTCATCTGTTCCTGCGGCAGCACCTTCACGACCCGCAGCACCGCCAAGGGCGGCGAGATCCGCGTCGAGACCTGCTCCGCCTGCCACCCGTTCTACACGGGCAAGCAGCGCGTGCTGGACACCGCGGGCCGGGTCGCCAAGTTCCAGGCGAAGTACGCGAAGGTCAACGCAGCCAAGAAGAAGTAGCTACCTCGACGGCGCCCGCCCCGGAGATCCGGGGTCGGGCGCCGTTTGCGTTCTTCACCGACCCGGGAGAGCACCGTGAGCAACGACCGGTTGTCCAGCCTGCTAGAGGAATACAAGAACCTCGAGAAGCAGATGGAGGATCCCTCCATCCACGCCGACCAGGCCCTGGTCCGCCGGGTCGGGCGCCGCTTCGCCGAGCTGGCGCCGCTGAACACCGCCCACCTCGAGCTCGAGGCGGCCCGTGCCGACCTGGCCGCCGCCAAGGAACTGGCGGCCGAGGACCCGAGCTTCGCCAGTGAGGTCGAGGCGGTCGCCGCCATGCTCCAGCCGCTGGAGGAGAAGCTCGGCGAGATGCTCGCCCCGCGCGACCCGCACGACGCCAAGGACGTGATCGTCGAGATCAAGGCCGGCGAGGGCGGCCAGGAATCCGCGCTGTTCGCCGGTGACCTGCTGCGCATGTACACCCGGTACGCCGAGCGCCACGGCTGGACCGTCGAGGTGATCGACTCGCAGGAGTCGGACCTGGGCGGGGTCAAGGACATCTCGGTGGCCGTGAAGACCAAGGGTGTGCCCGCGGGCGGCCACGGCGTCTGGTCCCGGCTCAAGTGGGAGGGCGGCGTGCACCGGGTGCAGCGGGTCCCGGTCACCGAGTCGCAGGGCCGGATCCACACCAGCGCGGCCGGCGTGCTGGTGCTGCCCGAGGCCGAGGATGTTGACGTGCAGATCGAACCGGGGGACATCCGGGTCGATGTGTTCCGTTCGTCCGGTCCGGGCGGCCAGTCGGTGAACACCACCGACTCCGCCGTCCGGATCACCCACCTGCCCACCGGCATCGTGGTGAGCTGCCAGAACGAGAAGAGCCAGCTGCAGAACCGCGAGTCGGCGATGCGCATCCTGCGGGCCCGGATGCTGGCCGCGGCGCAGGAGCAGGCGGACGCGGCGGCGTCGGACGCGCGCAAGGCCCAGGTGCGTACGGTCGACCGCTCCGAGCGCATCCGCACCTACAACTACCCGCAGAACCGCATCACCGACCACCGGATCGGCTACTCCGCGTACAACCTCGATCTGGCCCTCAACGGCGACCTGGACGGCGTGCTGGACGCGCTGGCCGAGGCCGACCGGCAGGCCCGGCTGGCCGGGGACGCCGACATCAGCCGACGTCAGTGACCACGATCTCCTGATTGGCCGGGTCGGCGAGGACCAGGGCCGGGTCGGGGTTCGCGCCCTGATCGCGACGGTTCAGGCAGACCAGGCGTGAGCCGGACATCTGGCAGCCCTGCTCGCCGAACGGTGGCAGCGCGCCGGCCAGCCGCAGCGTGTTGTCCGGCTGGAGGACGTTGACGGTCATCCGGGTCGGCTGCTCCCTGGTGAAGCCGAGCAGCACCAGGCCGCCGGTCTGCTGGTCGGTCACGACCATGCCGGCCGGGAACCGGGCCACCAGCCGGCCGGTGCGGATGTCGAGGACGCCGTTGCCGCCGCCGTCGTGCGACTCGACGAACATCCGGGTGTCGCTCAGCGGGTGGCCGTAGTCCCAGCCGTCGCTGCGCCACGTCGGGCGGCCGGTGTGCGGGTCGAGCGCCTCCATGCCCAGCCGCGAGGAGCCGCGGCAGATCAGCCCGAGGCAGTCGAAGATGCCGCCGAGCTGGGTGTTCTCGGTGAACTGGCTCCACCGCGGGCGCAGCGTGGCCACGTCGTGGGCGGAGACGTTCATGGCCCCGTTCTCCACGGTGACCGCGATCAGGACGTCACCGAAGACCATCAGGTACGCGTACGCGTCGTCGCCGGGGTCGGCCGGGAGCCACGGCAGCTTGCCGGTCCGCACGACCTTGCCGTCGGCCAGGCTGTGGACCTCGACGCCGCCGATCCGGTCGACCATCAGGATCTCGGCCGGCTCGTCCGGGGTGCCACCGATGAGGGTCGTGGTGCTGACGAAGGCGGCCTCTTCGGGGGTGTACGACCACAGCGTCGCGCCGTCGGCCACGCGCACCATGTGCAGTCGCAGGATCGAGCCGCCGCGGGCGCCCCACTCGACCAGCAGCGTCCGGTCGGCGCCGATCCGGCCGTACGGCTCGCCGCGATGCCGCCAGCGTTCCCGGCCGGTGGCCGCGTCCAGCGCGATGACGCTGCGCGTCGGGTTGCTGCCGTCCGCCTGCTGTTCCGGCTGGGGCACCATCACCAGGCCCGGAACACCGGCGTCGACCGAGCCGCCGCCCGCCTCCTCGAGCGCGACCTTCCACCGCAGCTTGCCGTCGGCCATCGCCCGCGCCTCGAGCGTCGGCCGCTGGTCCTCGGGGCCGCGTGGTTTGGTGCCGGGCAGCGCGGTGCTGGGGAACTGCGGGGTGAAGGACCGCTGCACGTAGAGGGTGTCGCCCTGCACCGTGAACGGCTCCTGCGTGGCCGGGATCCGCCACGAGGTCCGCAGGCCTCGCGGCTCGGGCCGGGACGAGCCGGTCACCCCGAGCACGGTGAGCAGGGCGATCACGGCGACCAGGCCCCGGCGCAGATCACGCGGGTGGAACGGGCGGGCGGGCGCCGGGCCGGCACTGCTCGTGGAGACCTCGCCGAGCTCGATCACCGTCATGCTCTGCTCACCTTGGCATGCCCTTCTGGCCCTCGTCGGCGAGCCCGTGGACACGCGCGAGCGAGCGCCGGTCGGTGCGGGCGCTCATGCCGGAACGGCCGGGATCCGGTTCGCCGCTGCTGCCGCCAGCGCCGCGGCCAGGGTGCGGCCGTTCACGCCGACCTCGGACCAGCCCGCCGCCATGCCGATCGGCGTTCCGGGCACGATGGTCTGCCAGTTCTCGGCCGCGGTGGCCGCGCTGATCCGTCGGGACACCTCGGCCGCCTGGGCCGGGCCGGCGCCCGGGAGCACCACCACGAACTCGTCACCGGCGAACCGGGCCACGAAATCACCGCGCCGCATGACCCGATTCAACACCCCGGCGATCCGCTGCAGGACGAGATCTCCGCGCTGGCGGCCGTGCCGGGAGTTGACCTCGCTGAACCCGACCAGGTCACAGACGCCGACCGCGGCCCGTTCGCCCCGGGACAGCATGCCGGTGATGTAGCGCTCGAGCTGCCGGCGGTTGGGCAGGCCGGTGAGCGGGTCGGTGAGCGTCTCGTCGCCGTACCGGCCGTGGTCGCGCGGCTCGACCCGCTGGGCGTCGATCCGGGCGGCCACGCCGTCCAGGTAGCCGTCGCGGAGCCGGTCGATGCGCTGGGCGGCCAGCCGGAACGCGTGCCGGTCGGCGGCGTGCGCGGCCGCGTGGTCGCCGGCCGCGGTGTAGCAGATGCTGCGCAGCCGGGCCGGTTCCGCGGCGCCGAGCACGTCGGCCGCCACCGGGACGGCGTCGAGCTGGGCCAGCGCCTCGGCCGGCTTGCCGTCGGCGATGGTCAGGCAGACGCCGCCGAGGTGGCGCAGGTCGCGGGTGCGGGCGCTGTCGCCGCCCCGGGACAGCCAGCTGGTCGCGTCGGTCTCGGTGCGCTCGCCCAGCGCGGCCCGGCGGGCCAGGGCGTAGCCGTACACCGCCCGGCTGTGTGGCCGCAGTTTGGCGTCGGCCCCGGTCGCCACGTATCGGGTCAGCTCGGCGTCGATGTCGCGCAGCACCCGCAGGCAGCCGTCGGTGTCGCCGTGGTGGTCGAGGGAGACCGCGTTGCGCAGCCGGATGCCGGGCGCCGCGAACACCTCGGGGGCCAGGCCGGCCGCGGCGCCCACCTCGCGAGCCTGCTCGATCGCGGTCAGCGCGTGGCCGTGGAAGCCGAGGTACGAGTACGCCATGGCCAGGTCGTGCCAGCCCCAGGCGGTCTCGGTGTCGCCGTCGGTGACCGCGGCCAGCGCCCGGGACGCCTGCACCAGATGGGTCACGCCACGGTCGAGCGCGCTCTGCAGATGGGCCGCGAGCGCGGCGAAGGCATGCATCTGGCCGCGCAGATAGGGGTCGGGGACCTCACGGACGGCCTGGGCCGCGGCCGTCATGGCCGAGGCGAACTCGGCCACCCGGCCCAGGTTGATCAGGGCGCCGAAGCGCTGGATCAGCGCGTACGCCCGGGTCGTCGGATCGGTCGTGGCGTCCAGCACACGGTCGAGGATCGGAAGAGCCTTGGCTGACTTGCCACCCTGCTGCAGACGCCCGGCCTCCCGCAATTCCCCGACATGATCCGCGAGCTGGTCCAACCAACTCACCAGGCGCCTCCCCGGCCGCTCAGCGTCATACGCGACGTTCCATGATTATGCCGTGACACCGCGAGACGAACACCCCTCGCCCGGCATGGACCGGACACCGCTCGCACCGATTCTCAGACGGGCTACATCTTCGCTGGTCGATGCCGGGGTGGCCAGTCCGCGTACGGATGCCGAACTCCTCGCCGCCCACGTGCTCGGGATCGGACGCGGCCGGCTGGCCCTCGTCGACACGGTCCGGGCGGACGAGGCCGGGCGTCTCGACGAGCTGATCGCCCGCCGCGCCCAGCGGGTCCCGTTGCAACACCTGATCGGCTCGGCCGCCTTCCGCCACCTCGAGCTGGCCGTCGGTCCCGGCGTCTTCATCCCGCGCCCGGAGACCGAGCTGCTGGCCGGCTGGGGGATCGAGCACACCGCGCCGGGCGCGACCGTGGTCGACCTGTGCAGCGGCAGCGGCGCGATCGCCTGCGCGGTGGCCGACGAGACGCAGGCGGGCCGGGTGATCGCGGTCGAGCGGTCGCCGGAGGCCCTGGTCTGGCTGCGGCGCAACGCCGGGGACGCGGTCGAGGTGATCGAGGCCGACGTGACCGACCCGGCGCTGCTGCGCGAGCTCGACGGGGCGGTGGACGTGCTGCTGTGCAACCCGCCGTACGTGCCGGACGGCACCCGGGTGCCCGCCGAGGTGATCGTGCACGACCCGCTCGAGGCGGTCTTCGGCGGTGGTGACGGCCTGGCGGTGATCCGCCCGGTGATCGCGCTGGCGGCCCGGCTGCTGGGTACGGGCGGAGCGCTCGGCCTCGAGCACGACGACACCCAGGGCTCGGCGGTGCCCGGCCTGCTCCGCGCCGACGGGCGGTTCACCGACGTCACCGAACACCGTGACCTGACCGGCCGCCCGCGCTTCGCCACCGCCCGGCGAAGGTGACCGCGCGGCATCGCGGTGTGGTGGAGCCGACAGGGTGATCAGGTGGCCATGGCAGACTGCACCTCGTGATGCTCTACGACTGCCGGACCGTGGCCGACCGCGATCGCGGGATCGCCGCCGCCGTCGATGCCGCCAAGAGCGGTGAGCTGGTCGTTTTCCCCACCGACACGGTCTACGGCATCGGGGCCGACGCGTTCACCCCACACGCCGTCCGCGCCCTGCACAGCGCCCGGGGCATGGACCAGCAGGTGGCGCCCCCGGTGCTGGTCGGCTCGCGGCACACCCTGGACGGCCTGGTCTACTCGCTGCCCAAGGCCGCGCGTGAGCTGGCCGACGCGTTCTGGCCGGGCGCGCTGACCATCCTGGTCGAACACTCGCCGAGCCTGCAGTGGGACCTGGGCGAGACCGACGGCGTGGTGGCCGTGCGGATGCCGCTGCACCCGGTCGCGCTCGAGGTGCTGCGTGAGGTCGGCCCGATGGCGGTCACCACGGCCAACAAGGTCGGGGCCGGCGCCCCGGTCACCGCCGAAGAGGCTCGCGAACAGCTCGAATACTCCGTACGCGTCTATCTCGAGGCCGGCCAGGCGGCCGACCCGGCGCCGAGCACGGTCGTCGACGTCACCGGTGACGTGCCCCGGGTGATGCGGGTCGGCTCGATCCCGTGGGAGAAGCTGCGCGACGTGGTGCCGGACATTGCCGCCGCGGAGGCCTGACCGTGGCGCCCTTCACCGTCCTGCATGTCTGCATGGGCAACATCTGCCGGTCGCCGATGGCCGAGCGGTTGCTCGACCGGGCGGTCCGCGACCGCGCTCCGCAGGCGGGTGACCTGGTGCGCAGCGTGAGCGCCGGCACCGGGGGCTGGCACGAGGGCGAAGAGATGAACCCGCCGGCGGCTCGACAGGTGCGCGCCCGCAACGGCACGCCCGAGGGCTTCGCCGCCCGCAAGCTGCGCGGCGACTTCCTGGACGACGCCGACCTGATCCTGACCGCCACCGCCGACCAGTACGACTACGTGGTGGCGCTGCGCCCCGACGCCGCCGGCCGCACCTTCGTGCTCGGCGAGTTCGGGCGCATGCTGGCCTCGATCGACGCGACCGGCCTGCCGCCGGCCTCGTCCGACGCCCCCGATGCCGTGCACGCGCGGGGCGTGGCCATCGTGGAGGCGGCACACGCCCTGCGCGATGACAAGGAAGCCCTGCCCAGCGACGATCTGGACGACCCGTGGGGCCGCGGCGACCAGACCTTCCAGCGGGTCGGCGACGAGATCGAGGACACCACCGTCCCGTTCGCCACGCTGCTGCTCCCGTGACCGTCGTCCCGCCCGACGAGGCCGGGCTGCGCCGGGCCGCCGACCTGCTGCGCGCCGACTCGGTGGTCGCCTTCCCGACCGAGACCGTGTACGGCCTGGGCGCGCATGCCTTCTCCGAGAAGGCGGTGGCCGAGATCTACCGCCTGAAGAACCGCCCGTCCTGGAACCCGCTGATCGTGCACGTGGCCGGCGTCGCCGAGGCGCGCAAGCTGGCCGCGGAGTGGCCGGACGTGGCCGACGACCTGGCCGCCCGGTTCTGGCCCGGCCCGCTGACCCTGGTGGTCCGCCGCGCGCCGCACCTGACCGTGGCCGGCGCCGCCAATGACACGATCGCCATCCGGGTGCCGGCCCACGAGGTGGCCCTGCGCCTGCTCGAAGCGACCGGCCTGCCGCTCGCCGCGCCCAGCGCGAACCGGTCGGAGGGGCTGTCGCCGACCACCGCCGAGCACGTGGTGCGCGGCCTGCCGGACGTGCCGCTGGTGCTTGACGGTGGCCCCTGCCGGTGGGGCATCGAGTCGACCGTGCTGGACGTGGCCGCCGGCGCGCCCCGGCTGCTGCGGCCCGGAGCGCTGAGCCTGCGGGCGATCCGCGAGGTGATCGGCCGGGTCGCGTTGCCGTCGGAGCAGGTCGCGGACGGTAGCGCCCGGCCCTCGCCGGGGATGAGCAAGCGGCACTACGCGCCGCGCGCGCGGCTTGTTCTCGCCGACACGATCCCCGAGCGGGAACGAACGTCCGGCCTGGTGACCCTGGACGACGTCGAGGGCGCGGAGGTCCTGGGCCACGACCCGGCTGAGTACGCCGCCGACCTCTACGCGGCGCTGCACCGGCTCGACGACCGGGGCGTCGCCACGATCATCGTCCAGAGGCCGCCGGCGACCGAGGAGTGGCTGGCCGTACATGATCGTCTGAATCGCGCGGCGGCGCGCTAGCGGCCCGGGCGATGTTGCGGACCATGGCGCCGAAGACCAGGCCGTGGAACGGCAGGATCGCCGCCCAGTAGACCTGCCCGGCCAGCCCGCGCGGCAGGAAGATGGCCCGCTGCAGGTAGATGCTGCGGTCCGGCCCGTCCGGCACGGCCCGCATCTCGAGCCAGGCCCGCCCCGGCACCCGCATCTCGGCGCGCAGCAGCAACAGCTCGCCCGGGCGGATCTCCTCCACCCGCCACCAGTCCAGCGCCTCGCCGACCTGGAGCCGATCCCGGTCCCGGCGGCCCCGGCGCAGGCCCACCCCGCCGGCCAGCCGGTCGGCCCAGCCGCGCACCGACCAGGCCAGCGGGATCGAGTGCCAGCCGTTGTCGCCGCCGATCCCCTCGATCACCCGCCACAGCGAGGCGGCCGGAGCGTTCACCCGGCCGGCCCGCTTGTCCTGATGCAGCGTGCCGCCGGACCAGTCCGGGTCGCTGGGCAGCGGCTCGGCCACCGGGTCCAGCCCGGACGCGGTCGACCAGCGGCTCTCCACCTCGGCGTCGCGGATCTTGCCCAGGGCCCGGCGGACGGCCTCGTCGAAGCTCAGCGTCTCGCCCGGCACGTACTCGAGGATGTCCTGCTCGTGGGCGAACGCCTCGTGGATCAGGCTGCCCACCAGCGGCCGGGCGATCGCGCTGGGCACCGGGGTGACCAGCCCGACCCAGTGCGCGGACAGCCAGGGGGGTGAGCGGGCGCAGCGGCTTGACCCGGCGCCGGGGCAGTCCCGCGACCCGGGCGTACCGCTGCATCATCTCCAGGTAGGTCAGCACGTCGGGGCCGCCGATGTCGAGGCCCCGGTTCACGTCGGGCGGCAGGCCGGCGCAGCCGATCAGGTAGCGCAGCACGTCGCGGACCGCGATCGGCTGGATCCGGTTGCGCACCCAGCGCGGGGTGACCATCACCGGCAGCCGCTCGGTCAGGTAGCGCAACATCTCGAAGGACGCCGAGCCGGAGCCGATGATCACCGGGGCGCGCAGCACCGCGGTCGGGACCGGGCCGTCCAGCAGGATCTGGGCGACCTCGGCCCGGGAGCGCAGGTGGGCCGACTGGGTGCCGTCGGCCGGGGGCTGGGGGCCGCCGAGATAGACGATCCGGCGTACGCCGGCCCGGTCGGCCGCCTCGGCGAAGTTGCGGGCCGCCTCCCGGTCGCGCCGCTCGAAGTCGGGCTTGCCGAGCGAGTGCATCAGGAAGTAGGCGACCTCGATGCCCTCGAACGCGGCCGGCAGCGTGCTCGGATCGGATAAATCGCCCTCAACGACCTCGACGTCGGACGCCCAGGGCACGTCCCGGAGCCGGGCCGCGCTCCGTGACAGACAACGAACCTCATGGCCCTCGACGACCAGGCGAGGCGCCAGGCGCCCGCCGATGTAGCCGGTGGCGCCGGTGACCAGACAACGCATAACCGCACTGTGCCCGCGTGCTCACGAACTAACCCATATGCTGCGAGCAGGCAGCGAGGCCGTCCGAAGGAGCGGGTATGGACACGTTCTGGGGTCCCGACTTCGACATGCTCGCGCACACCGATCCCGAGGTCGCCGCGATCGTGCTGGGCGAGCTCGACCGCCAGCGTTCCGGTCTCCAGCTGATCGCCAGCGAGAACTTCACGTCCCCGGCCGTGCTGGCCGCGCTCGGCTCGACGCTGACCAACAAGTACGCCGAGGGTTATCCCGGGGCGCGCTACTACGGCGGCTGCCATGAGGTGGATCAGGCCGAGGAGCTGGGCGTACGCCGGGCGCGAGAGCTCTTCGGGGCGGAGCACGCGAACCTCCAGCCGCATTCCGGCACGGCGGCCAACCTGGCCGCGTACGCCGCCATGGTCCAGCCCGGCGACACCGTCCTCGCCATGGACCTGCCGCACGGCGGCCACCTCACGCACGGCAGCCGGGTCAACTTCTCCGGCAAGTGGTTCCACCACGTCGGCTACCGGGTCCGCCCGGACACCGAGCTGATCGACTACGACGAGGTCCGCGAGCTGGCCCTGGCCCACCGGCCGGCTCTGATCATCTGCGGCGCCACCGCCTACCCGCGGCTGATCGACTTCGCCGCCTTCCGCGCCATCGCCGACGAGGTGGGCGCCTACCTGATGGTCGACGCGGCGCACTTCATCGGGCTGGTCGCCGGCCGGGCCGTGCCGTCCCCGGTCCCGCACGCCGACGTGGTCACCTGCACCACCCACAAGGTGCTGCACGGCCCGCGCGGCGGCATGATCCTCTGCCGCGCCGCCCTCGCGCCGCGCATCGACAAGGCGGTCTTCCCGTTCAGCCAGGGCGGCCCGATGATGCACGTCATCGCGGCCAAGGCGGTCGCGCTGCGGGAGGCGGCCCAGCCCGCCTTCGCCCGGTACGCGGGCCAGGTCGTCGCCAACGCGCGGGCGCTGGCCGAGGGCCTGGCGGCCGAGGGGATGCGCCCGGTCACCGGCGGCACCGACACCCACCTCGCCCTCACCGACCTACGCGGGCTGAAGGTGAGCGGTTCCACCGCCGAGGGACGCTGTGACCGGGCCGGGATCACCCTGAACAAGAATGCGATCCCGTACGACCCGGAGCGGCCGATCGTGGCCTCCGGGATCCGGGTGGGCACGCCGTGCGTCACCACCCAGGGCATGCGGGAGGACGAGATGCGGCGGATCGCCGGTCTGATCGGCACGGCGGTACGCGACGAGGCCGACGTCTCCGGTGAGGTCGCCGAGCTCGTGCGACACTTTCCCGCCTACGGAAGGCAGGAGGTGTTCGCGTGACCGAGAAGGACCGCGACCTCGACGTCGAGGAGACCGTTCCGGCCCAGCGCGCGCATGCCGGGGTGATCAAGACGATCCTGGGTCACGACGAGGACGACGATCGTCCGCTGCCCGACCTGCCGCCGCTGCCCGAGGACCCGCGCTGGCGCATCGAGCACCTGCCGTTCGTGCTGGCCGTCGGGTTCGCGCTGGTGCTCTGCGCCGCGTCCGCCGGCTTCCTGATCGGCGGGACCACGGCCGCGGTGGGCGCCGCGGCCGGCCTGCTCGTGGTGACCGCCGGCGTGAGCCTGACCACGCTGGCGATCGCCTGGGCCGACGCGATCCGGCCGCAGCTGGTGATGCCGATCGGTCTGACCGCCTATGTGGTCAAGTACGCGGCGATCGTCTTCCTCATGATCGCGGTGGCGAACTCCGGGTGGCCGGGCGGTGAAGCGATGGCGTGGGGCCTCGCCGCCGGCGCCGTGCTGCTGACCGGCGTGCAGGTCTTCTGGTTGAGCCGGATCGCTCGGCAACGCACGCCGTGATATCCGGAAATTGTGCGTTTAGGCAGGCCAACGGGGGACACCACACGCCCGTTTTGGTGACAGATGCGCGTCACTCATGGCGTCGGCTTGCCGGGCAGGAGTACTGTCTCGCTCCAGTTGAGCGCCGACCCGCGCCCGGACAACATCACGTTGCCTGGGGGGTCTTGGCTAGGCTCCTGTTTCCGGCTGATATCGTTCGCCCGTCATGGCCGGTCAGCAGCCCCCTTCCGAACCTCCCAAGGATGACGCCCCACCCCCGATCAATTCGAGCGGTGGTTGGACGGCGATCAGTTACCTCATCGGAGGGATGCTCGTCTGGGGTGGGATCGGCTGGCTGGTGGACCACTACCTGCTCGGCACCAAGGGCATCGCGATGGGTATCGGCGCGGTGATCGGCGGTGCCGCTGGTGTCTACCTCATTGCGCGCCGGCTCGGCGCCTGACCTGGAAGGGCTCTCGGTGACCGGTCAGACGTTGACTGTCCTCGCGGCGGATGTTCCGTTCCCGCCCAGCGTGGAGGACTTCTACCTGCCCAGCATCGTCCCCTGGGGCGGGCACGCGGACACGTGGTTCACCAAGATCACGTTGATGCTGTGGCTGTCGGTGGCCATTCTGATCATCTTCTTCATGGTCGCCTATCGGAAGCCTCAGCTGGTTCCGTCCAAGAAGCAGTGGCTCGCCGAGTCGATCTACGGCTTCGTGCGGAACAACATCGCGGTGGACATGATCGGCAAGGAGGGCGTCCGTTTCGCGCCCTACCTGGCCACGCTGTTCTGCTTCATCTTCATGATGAACCTCTGGGGGATCATCCCGTTCTTCCAGATCTCGCCGAACTCGCACATCGCCTTCCCGATCATTCTCGCCCTGATCAGCTGGGTGTTGTTCATCTACCTCGGCTTCAAGAAGCACGGGGTCGGCTACCTGAAGATCGCGCTGGTCCCGCCGGCGCCGTGGTTCATCCTGCCGATCCTGGTGCCGATCGAGTTCTTCTCGAACTTCATCGTGCGGCCGTTCTCGCTGGCCGTCCGGCTCTTCGCGAACATGTTCGCGGGCCACATGCTGCTGCTGGTCTTCACCCTCGGCGGGTTTGCGATGATCAACTCGAACGCGCTGCTCGCGCCGGTCTCGGTGCTGAGCTGGCTGATGACGATCGCGCTGACGTTCCTGGACTTCGCGATCATCGCGCTCCAGGCGTACGTGTTCACGGTCCTGACCGCCAGCTACATCCAAGGCTCGCTCGCCGAGGGGCACTGACCCGCCGCCTCGGTCCCTGATTTCCCTTGTAACACCCGTTGTCGTCCCGCATGAGACCTCATGCGAGATACGAGGAGGAACCCGGAAATGCCTTCGACGCTTCTCGCCGAAGTAGTGGGTAGCACCGCCGCCATCGGTTACGGCCTCGCGGCCATCGGCCCCGGCATCGGTGTGGGCCTGGTCTTCGCCGCTTACATCCAGTCGACCGCCCGCCAGCCGGAGGCGGCCCGCATCACGCAGCCGTTCCTCTGGATCGGCTTCGCCGTGGTCGAGGTTCTCGCTCTGCTGGCGATCGCGTTCGGCTTCATCTGGGCCGGCGAGCTCTGATCCCTGCCTCGTTAGGAGGTGCCCATGCCGTCATCACTCATCTTCCTGGCCGCTGAGGGCGGCGAGGTCAAGCACAGCCCCATCGTTCCGCTGTGGCAGGAGCTCGTTCTCGGCTCCATCGCCTTCGCGCTGATCTGCTTCGTCCTGATGAAGTTCGTCTTCCCGCGGATGGAAGAGACCTTCCGTGCCCGGGTCGACGCGATCGAGGGCGGGATCAAGCGGGCCGAAGAGGCCCAGGCCGAGGCCAACAAGCTGCTCGAGCAGTACCGCGCGCAGCTCACCGAGGCCCGCACCGAAGCGGCTCGCATCCGCGACGAGGCGCGCGCCGACGCCGAGGGCATCCGTCAGGACGTCCTGGCCAAGGCTCGCGAGGAGTCCGACCGCATCATCGCGGCCGGTCGCGAGCAGCTCGCCGCCCAGCGCGAGAGCATCGTCCGCGACCTGCGCTCCGAGGTCGGCACGCTGGCCGTCGACCTGGCCAGCAAGATCGTCGGCGAGTCGCTCGCCGACGAGGCTCGCAGCCGTGGCACGGTCGACCGCTTCATCGCCGACCTGGACGCGACGGGCGGGCGGCGCTGATGGCGACGGCCACCCGCGAGGCCTACGGTGCGGCGGAGGAGAAGCTCGCCGTCGGCACCGCCCAGGCCACGGCCGCGCAGCGTACTCAGATCGCCGACGAGATCCTGTCGGTGGCCGGGTTGCTGCGCGGCGAGCCCCGGCTCCGGCGTGCGCTGACCGACCCGGCCCGGCCGGGTAGCGACCGCGCCGAACTGCTGGTCTCGCTGCTCGGTGGCAAGGTGTCGGCCACCACGGTGGACGCGCTCGCGGTGCTGGTCGCCGGCCGCTGGTCGCGGCCGAGTGAGCTGCTGAACGCCACCGAGCGGCTCGGCGTGGACGCGGTGCTCGGTGCCGCGGACAAGTCCGGGAAGCTGGCCGACGTCGAGGACGAGCTGTTCCGGTTCGGCCAGATCGTCCGGGGCAACCCCGCGCTCTCGGTCACGCTCAGTGACCCCGGAGCGCCGTCCTCCCGCCGGGTTAAGCTGGTGGAGGACCTGCTCAAGAGCAAGTCCCAGCCGGCCACCGTGCGGCTGATCCAAGAGGCGCTCGAGGGCTTCGGTGGCCGGGGCTTCGAAGCCTCGCTGACCCGGCTGGTCGAGCTCACGGCCGCGAAACGGGACCGCGAGGTGGCGTACGTGATCGTCGCCAAGCCGTTGACCGACGCCGACGAACAGCGCCTCGGCGCGAAACTGTCCGAAATCTACGGCCGCCAGGTCTCGCTGAAGGTCGACGTTGACCCGCGGGTCATCGGCGGCGTCAGCGTCCAGGTCGGTTCCGACCTTTACGACGGCACGATCCTGCGTCGCCTCAACGAGGCGAAGCAGGCGTTCGCCAAGTAACTGATTCTTGACAGCCCCCTCGGTGACCGATGTACCGAGCTGACTAGAGAAGGCAGAGGATGGCCGAGCTGACCATCTCCTCGGACGAGATCCGGGGGGCGCTAGAGCGCTACGTCTCGTCCTACACGCCCGAGGTCTCCCGTGAGGAGGTCGGCATCGTCTCCGATGCGGGCGACGGCATCGCTCATGTCGAGGGTCTGCCCTCGACGATGGCGAACGAACTGCTCGAGTTCGAGGACGGCACGCTGGGTGTGGCCCTGAACCTCGACATCCGCGAGATGGGTGTCGTGGTGCTGGGCGAGTTCGCCGGCATCGAAGAGGGGCAGCAGGTCAAGCGGACCGGCCGCGTCCTCTCCGTGCCGGTCGGTGACGCGTACCTGGGACGCGTCGTCAACGCCCTGGGCGAGCCGATCGACGACCGCGGCGAGATCGAGAACGAGGGCTTCCGCGAGCTGGAGCTGCAGGCGCCGAACGTGATGGCGCGGCAGCCGGTGAAGCAGCCCCTGCAGACCGGCATCAAGGCGATCGACGCCATGACGCCGATCGGCCGGGGCCAGCGCCAGCTGATCATCGGCGACCGCAAGACCGGTAAGACCACGGTCGCGCTCGACACGATCATCAACCAGCGCGCCAACTGGGAGTCCGGCGACCCGGAGAAGCAGGTCCGCTGCATCTACGTCGCCATCGGCCAGAAGGCCTCCACCATCGCCAGCATCCGCGGGACGCTGGAGGAGAAGGGCGCTCTGGAGTACACGACGATCGTGGCCTCCCCGGCGTCCGACCCGGCCGGTTACAAGTACATCGCCCCGTACACCGGCTCCTCCATCGGGCAGCACTGGATGTACAACGGCAAGCACGTCCTGATCGTCTTCGACGACCTGACCAAGCAGGCCGAGGCCTACCGCGCCGTGTCGCTGCTGCTGCGCCGCCCGCCGGGCCGTGAGGCGTACCCGGGCGACGTCTTCTACCTGCACTCCCGGCTGCTGGAGCGCTGCGCCAAGCTCTCCGACGACCTGGGTGGCGGCTCGATGACCGGCCTGCCGATCATCGAGACCAAGGCCGGCGACATCTCGGCCTACATCCCGACCAACGTCATCTCGATCACCGACGGCCAGATCTTCCTCGAGGGCGACCTGTTCGCCTCCGGTGTGCGTCCGGCCATCAACGTGGGCACCTCGGTGTCCCGGGTGGGCGGTTCGGCGCAGGTCAAGGCCATGCGGTCGGTGTCCGGCCGGCTCCGCCTCGACCTGGCCCAGTTCCGTGAGCTGGAGGCCTTCTCGGCCTTCGCCTCCGACCTGGACAAGGCGTCGCGGGCCCAGCTGGAGAAGGGCGTGCGCCTGGTCGAGCTGCTCAAGCAGCCCCAGTACTCGCCGTACTCGGTGGTCGAGGAGGTCCTGGTGATCTGGGCCGGCACCACCGGTCAGCTCGACGACATCCCGGTCGGCGACGTGCGCCGGTTCGAGGGCGAGATGATCGAGTGGTTCAAGCGCCACCGCAGTGACGTGCTGACCAGCATCGAGTCGACCGGTCAGCTCTCCGACGACAACGTCGAGAGCCTCCAGTCGGGCATCAACGAGTTCAAGGACCTGTTCAAGCAGGGCGACACCGGCGTCAAGCTGAACGAGCCGGACGCCGCGCCGCTCGAGGGCGAGCAGTCGCACGAGACCGTGACCCGCGAGGTCCGGCCGGCCAAGGACGAGAGCTAGCCATGGCCGGTCAGGTACAGGCCCTGCGGCGGCGCATCCGCACCGTCAAGTCGACCAAGAAGATCGCCAAGGCGCAGGAGCTCGTGGCCACCAGCCGGATCGCCAAGGCGCAGGAGCGGGTGAACGCCTCCAAGCCGTACGCGGAGGCGATCACCCAGGTCCTCACCGCCCTGGCGTCCAACGCGTCGGTCGACAACCCGCTGCTCAAGCCGCGCGACACCGTGCGGCGGGCGGGCGTCCTGCTGATCACCAGCGACCGTGGCCTGGCCGGCGCCTACAACGCCAACGCGATCCGCACCTGCGAGCAGCTGATCTCCCGGCTGCGCGAGGACGGCAAGGACGTGGCGCTGTACGTGATCGGCCGCAAGGGCACCGGTTACTACCGGTTCCGGAACCGGGACATCGCGGCGAGCTGGACCGGCTTCTCCGAGCGGCCCACGTTCGACGACGCCAAGAAGGTCGGTGACTCGCTGCTGGAGGCCTTTGTGGCCGGCGCCGACGACACCGGCGAGAGCCACGGACCGGACGGCATCCAGGGTGTCGACGAGTTGCACATCGTCAGCACCCGGTTCAAGTCGCTCATGACCCAGTCCTCGGAGGCGCATTTCCTGGCGCCGATGCAGGTCGAGGAGCGCGAACGCGAGCCCGGGCTGCGCCCGGCCTACGAGTTCGAGCCGGAGGCCGAGGAACTGCTCGACGCGTTGCTGCCGAAGTACCTCAACACGCGGATCTACGCGGCGTTGCTCGACTCGGCGGCCAGCGAGTCGGCGTCCCGCCGGCGGGCCATGAAGAGCGCGTCCGACAACGCGGACGACCTGCTCAAGCGGTACACGCGCGAGATGAACTCCGCGCGGCAGGCTGCGATCACCCAGGAAATCAGTGAGATCGTCGGCGGCGCCAACGCGCTGGCCGCGGCGGGAAGTGATGAGTGATGACTGCTGTTGCTGAGCCCACCAAGACGGAGACCGGCGTCGGCCGCGTCGTCCGGGTCATCGGCCCGGTCGTCGACGCCGAGTTCCCCCGTGACCAGATCCCCGACATCTACAACGCCCTGCACGTGGACGTGACGCTGTCCGAGGGCACCCGCACCCTGACCCTGGAGGTCGCCCAGCACCTGGGTGACAGCCTGGTCCGGGCGATCTCGATGCAGCCCACCGACGGCATGGTGCGCGGCAGCGAGGTCCGGGACACCGGCGAGCCGATCTCGGTGCCGGTCGGCGACGTGACCAAGGGGCACGTGTTCAACGCCCTGGGCGAGGTGCTCAACGTCGACCCGTCGACGCTGGACATCCAGGAGCGCTGGCCGATCCACCGCCAGCCGCCTCCCTTCGCCTCGCTCGAGCCGAAGACCGAGATGCTGGAGACCGGCATCAAGGTGCTCGACCTGCTCGCGCCGTACGTGCGCGGTGGCAAGATCGGCCTGTTCGGTGGCGCCGGCGTGGGCAAGACGGTGCTCATCCAGGAGATGATCATCCGGGTCGCCCGGAACTTCGGCGGCACCTCGGTGTTCGCCGGCGTCGGCGAGCGCACCCGTGAGGGCAACGACCTCATCCTGGAGATGGACGAGGGTGGCGTGCTCGACAAGACCGCCCTGGTCTTCGGTCAGATGGACGAGCCGCCGGGCACCCGGCTGCGGGTCGCGCTGAGCGCCCTGACGATGGCGGAGTACTTCCGGGACGTCCAGAACCAGGAGGTGCTGCTCTTCATCGACAACATCTTCCGGTTCACCCAGGCCGGCTCCGAGGTGTCCACGCTGCTGGGCCGCATGCCGTCCGCGGTGGGTTACCAGCCCACCCTGGCCGACGAGATGGGCCAGCTGCAGGAGCGGATCACGTCGGTCCGGGGCAAGGCGATCACCTCGCTGCAGGCGATCTACGTGCCCGCCGACGACTACACCGACCCGGCCCCGGCCACCACGTTCGCCCACCTGGACGCGACCACGAACCTCGAGCGGTCGATCTCCGACAAGGGCATCTACCCGGCCGTGGACCCGCTGGCCTCCAGCTCGCGGATCCTGGCGCCGGAGTACGTCGGCGCCGAGCACTACGCGGTCGCCCGTGAGGTGCAGCGGATCCTGCAGAAGTACAAGGACCTGCAGGACATCATCGCCATCCTCGGCATGGACGAGCTCTCCGAGGAGGACAAGGTCACGGTGCAGCGGGCTCGCCGCATCGAGCGCTTCCTCTCGCAGAACACGTACGCCGCCGAGCAGTTCACCGGCGTGCCGGGCTCGACGGTTCCGCTGAAGGAGACCATCGAGGCGTTCAAGAAGATCTCCGAGGGGGAGTACGACCACTTCCCCGAGCAGGCCTTCTTCATGTGCGGTGGCCTCGAGGACCTCGAGAAGAACGCGCACGAGCTGATGAAGGGCTGACCTCAGCCAGTCGTCGACGCCGCGCCGGACCGTCAGGTCCGGCGCGGCGTTTGCGTTTCCTGCCCCGTTCGACGTCGTTTGACCAGGTCATGGGTGCACCTTCCGCTCAGGTTCGGCGGTTAGTGTTGGCGGGTATCAAGCGCTGGATGGCAGGAGAACTGGTGGCTGAGCCCAAGAGGAAGGCGCCGTTGTGGGCGCGGCTGTGCGCCATCTTCGGCTGCATCCTGATGGCGATCAGCGGCGGCACGATCGTGGCCAGTCAGGTGCTGGCCGCCCGGGTGGCCGGGGCGGTGGAGAGTCGTAAGTTGCTGCCCGGCGACGGCCCGGCGCCGCCCAAGAAGGTCGACATCAAGGGCCCGCTGAACATCCTGCTGGTCGGCATCGACCCGCGCAACGACACCACGGCGCCGCTGTCCGACTCGATCCTTGTGGTGCACATCCCGGCCAGCATGGACCAGGCGTACCTGTTCAGCGTGCCCCGCGACCTGATCGTGGACATCCCGGCGTTCCCCAAGACCGGTTTCCGCGGCGGCACCGCCAAGATCAACGCCGCGATGTCGTACGGCAGCTCGGTCGGCAACGGCAAGCACGACGTGCCACAGGGCTTCAGCCTGCTGGCCAAGACCGTGAGCAAGCTGACCGGCATCAAGGACTTCGACGCCGGCGCGATCATCAACTTCGGCGGCTTCAAGAAGATCGTGGACGCCATGGGCGGCGTCACCATGACGATCGACCAGACCGTGAAGTCGGAACACCTGGCCCCGGACGGCTCGGCGCGGCCGCGCTCGGAGCGGTGCCGCAACCCGAGGTCGAACTGCGACCACCCGTACATCGGCCCGCAGAAGACCTACAAGCCCGGCACCTACCACCTGGAGGGCTGGGAGGCCCTGGACTACGTCCGGCAGCGCTACGGCCTCAAGAACAGCGACTACGACCGTCAGCGCCACCAGCAGCAGTTCGTCAAGGCGATGGCCCAGCAGGCGCTCAGCAAAGACGTGGTGAGCAACCCGGCCACGCTCGACCGGGTGCTGCAGGCGGCCGGCAAGTCGCTGATCTTCGACGGCAACGGCAACTCGGTGGTCGACTGGGGCCTGGCGCTGAAGAACATCCGGCCCGCGAACATGACGCTGATCAAGCTGCCCGGCCGTTCGGTGATCACCAACGGGTCGTACAAGGGCGAGGCCCTGCAGTCCACCGCCGATCCGTTCTTCGCGTCGATCCGGGACGGGACAGTGGCCACGTTCCTGTTGGACCACCCCGAATTCATCAACAAGGCCTGACCACCTAGACTTTCACTCGACTGAGTTTTACAGAGCTGAGGAGACCTCGTGGCCAACCAGCTGCACGTCCAGGTCGTCGCCGTCGAGGAGAAGATCTGGTCCGGCGAGGCCGAGATGCTCGTCGCGCGCACCACCGAGGGCGAGATCGGCGTTCTGCCCAACCACGCCCCGCTGCTCGGCCTCCTCAAGGAGCCGTCGCAGGTGCGGGTCAAGCTGGCCGGCGGCGAGCAGCTGACCTACGACGTGACCGGCGGCTTCCTGTCGATCGACGCGGACGGTGTGACCGTGCTGGCCGAGAGCGCGTCGCCCGCTCAGCCCGAGTCCCACTGACCTCGCGATGCGGATTCTGGAGATCGCCGGAATCTGCGTCGCCGCGCTGCTCGCGCTGCTCCTCCTGCTCTTCTTCCGCCGCCGGCTGCTGATGGCCGGCGGCGGAACCATCCGGTTACAGGTCCGGGTCACCACGATGGTTCCCGGTCGTGGCTGGTCCGCCGGCGTCGGCCAGTTCATCGGCGACGAACTGCGCTTCTACCGCATCTTCACCTTCTCGATCCGGCCCAAGCGGGTGCTCAACCGGCGCACGCTCACGGTCGGCGCGCGCCGCCTGCCCGAGGGCCCCGAGCGGCTCATCCTTCCCGGCGACTCGATCATCCTGGCCTGCACCACGCCCGACTCGCCGGTCGAGATCGCGATGGCCGAGTCGACGGTCACCGGCTTCAGCTCATGGCTCGAGGCCGGCCCGCCCGGGCCGCCCGGCAGCAGCCGGCTGATCCCGCGTCATCACGGCGGCCCGGCGCCGAGCTAGCCCTTACCGCACCGAACCGCCCGGCACCCATTTGACGTCGCCGTCCGGGTTGGCCGTGCGGGACAGGATGAAGAGCAGGTCCGAGAGCCGGTTCAGGTATTTCGCCGGGAGGTCGCCGGTGCGGTCCGGGTCGTCGGCCCGCAGCGCCCAGGCCGAGCGTTCCGCCCGCCGCGCCACCGTGCGGGCCACGTGCAGCAGCGCCGCGCCGGGCGTGCCGCCGGGCAGGATGAACGAGTCGAGCGCGGGCAGTCCCTCCAGGTATTCGTCGCACCAGCCCTCGAGCCGGGTCACGTACGCCTCGGTGATGCGCAGCGGAGGGTACGGCGGGTCGTCGGCGATCGGATTGCACAGGTCGGCGCCCACGTCGAACAGATCGTTCTGCACCGCGGTCAGCACCGCGCGTACATCGGGCTTGAGGTTGCCCAGCGCCAGCGCCACCCCGACTGCGGCGTTGCACTCATCGGTGTCCGCGTAGGCCACGATCCGCGGGTCGGTCTTCGCGGCCACCTCGTTGTTGCCCAGCCTGGTCTCGCCGGCGTCGCCGGTACGGGTGTAGATGCGGGTCAGATGAACGGCCATCCCCCAACCCTACGGACCGCGGGCGGCCGGGCACCCCTACCATGGCGCGGGTGGATGTGATCAGGGTCAAGGGCGGTGCGCCGCTCAACGGCGACGTGCGGGTCGGCGGCGCGAAGAACTCGGCGCTCAAGCTGATGGCGGTGGCGCTGCTGGCCGAGGGCCGCAGCGTGGTCGAGAACGTCCCCCGGATCACCGACATCGCGATCATGGCCGAGGTGCTGCGCCGGCTGGGCTGCCAGGTGACGCTCGCGGGCGAGGAAGAATTCAGCTCAGCGACCATCGACGTGCCCGCCGAACCGGGCAGCGAGGCCGACTACGACCTGGTGCGCCGGCTGCGCGCCTCGATCTGCGTGCTGGGCCCACTGCTGGCCCGCCGCGGCTACGTCCGGGTGGCCCTGCCCGGCGGCGACATGATCGGCTCCCGCGGCCTCGACATGCACGTCTCCGGCCTGGCCCGGATGGGCGCCGACATCTCCGGCGAGCACGGCTTCGTGATCGCCTCGGCGCCGGCCGGCCTCAAGGGCTCCAAGATCTGGCTCGACTTCCCGAGCGTCGGCGCGACCGAGAACCTGCTGATGGCGGCCGTGCTGGCCAAGGGCGTCACCGAGATCGACAACGCGGCCCGCGAGCCCGAGATCGTCGACATCTGCGAGATGCTCACCGCGATGGGCGCGCGGATCTCCGGCGCCGGCACCTCGACGCTGGAGATCGAGGGTGTCGAGGCGCTGCGGCCGGTCCGGCACACCACGGTGGGCGACCGGATCGTCGGCGGCACCTGGGCGTTCGCCGCGGCCATGACCCGGGGCGACGTGACGGTCCAGGGTGTGCGCCCCGAGTTCCTGACCGTGGCGCTGGACAAGCTGGTGGCGGCGGGCGCGGCGGTCGAACCGGGTGACAACCAGTTCCGGGTGCGGATGGCCGACCGCCCGAAGGCCGTGGACATCGTGACGCTGCCGTACCCCGGTTTCGCGACCGACCTGCTGCCGATGGCGCTGGGACTGGCCGCGGTGTCCGACGGCTCGTCGCTGATCACCGAGAACATCTTCGACGGCCGGTTCATGTTCGTGAACGAAATGGTGCGGCTGGGCGCGGACATCCGGACCGACGGCCACCACGCGGTGGTGCGCGGCCGGGCCCGGCTCTCCGGGGCGCCGGTGCGGGCGACCGACATCCGGGCCGGCGCCGGCCTGGTCATCGCCGGCCTGTGCGCGGACGGGGTGACCGAGGTCGGCGAGGTGCACCACATCGACCGCGGCTACCCGAACTTCGTGAACGACCTGGCCGCCCTCGGGGTCGAGGTGGAGCGGGCCGACGTACCCGAGCCGACCTTCGATTTCTGATCAGAGCATCAACCGGCGCGCGGCTTCCAGCTCCTCGCCGAAGACCAGCACGGCGATCCGGCCGTCGCGGCGCATGCCGAGCGTCGACCGGATGCCGGCGTCGGCGAGCAGCATCCGGATGTCGTCGGCCTCGTCCGTGGTGTCGGTGACCGCGGCCGCGCAGAGCAGCCCGAAGTCGTCCGGGTCGAAGAAGATCGCCAGGCCGCCGTACGGGTCGTCGGCCTGCTCGATCCAGGACAGCCCGAGCCGCCAGAAGACCAGGCCGAGCAGGCCCACGACAGCGACGGCAAGCAGCGGTCCGAAGAGGTACCAGCCGTCGCTCGGGGCCATGGGCACAGTCTGGCACCGAGGATCGGCGATTTTCCGAAGAATTGACTCGATAGAGTGGCTGAGCCTGCGTTAAGGAGCAGGCGTCGGTCTACTGGGAGGTTGAACATGGCGGGTCGGCTCGCGGTCATCGGGTCGGGTCTGATGGGATCCGGCATCGCGCAGGTGTCGGCGCAGGCCGGTTGGCAGGTGACCATGCGCGACGTCGATGACGCCGCCACCGGCCGGGGGCTGGCCGCCATCCGCGACTCGCTGGGCCGCTTCACGGCCAAGGGGAAGATCAGCGAGGAAGACGCCGAGGCGACCCTGAGCCGGATCACCACCACCACCGACCTCGACGCGGCGGCCGACGCCGACATCGTGGTCGAGGCCATCTTCGAGCGGCTCGAGGCCAAGCACGACGTGTTCCGCCAGCTCGACAAGATCTGCAAGTCCGGCGCGATCCTCGGCACCAACACGTCGGCCATCCCGATCACCCAGATCGCCGCGGTCACCCAGCGGCCCGAAGCGGTGGTCGGCATCCACTTCTTCTCGCCGGTGCCGATGATGAAGCTGGTCGAGCTGGTGCGCGGCTACCAGACCTCGGACGAGACGCTGGCCGAGGCGCGCGATTTCGCCGAGGAGGTCGGCAAGACCTGCGTCGAGGTGAAGCGGGACGTGGCCGGCTTCGTCTCCAACCGGCTGTTCTCGGCGCTGCTGGTCGAGGCGATCAAGCTGGTCGAGTCGGGGGTGGTCTCGGCGGCCGACCTGGACACGGTGATGAAGCTGGGCTTCGGGCACACCATGGGCCCGCTGGCCACGGTGGATCTGACCGGCCTCGACGTGATGCTCAACGCGACCGGCAACATCCACCGCGACACCGGCGACGCCAAGTTCTTCCCGCCTGAGCTCCTCCAGCGCATGGTCACCGCCGGCGACCTCGGCCGCAAAACCGGCAAGGGGTTTTACACCTACTGATCAATGGGATGCGGCGAAGCTGAGGGAGAGCAGGGCGGCGGCGATCATGCCGCCGAGGAGGGTCAGGCCGATGCCGCCGATGTCGAGGCGGGCCTGGAGGCGGCGGTGGGCCCAGAGGGCGGCGATCGGGACGCCGGCCGAGGGGGCCAGGAGGAAGCAGAGCCAGCCGATGGCCCGGACGGCCTCGCCGCCCATGATCCCCGAGTCGCCGATGGTGACCAGGCCGGCGGCGATCAGGCCGGTCATCCCGGCGATCAGGGCGCCCAGCAGGGGGAGCAGGGGCAGCGTCCAGCGGGGGAGGGGACGGCGCGCGGGTGGTCGTACCGTGAGGTCGATCCGCTCGGCGGCGCGGGAGAGCAGGGCGCGCGCCGAGTCCCGGGGCGGCTGGGCGTCGTCGGTCGGCCGGCGCTGCAGGGCCACGCGGGGCAGAGACTCCACCGAGGATGGTTCCGGCACCTCGCCCAGGGCCCGGATCCGCAGGCCACGCGCGCGGCGGAGCTGGTCCCAGAGGCGGGCGGCCTCCCGGTCGACGTCGAGGACCTGTGCCGCGGCCGCGGCGGCCCACCGGTCGGCCGAGGCCGCCTCGCCCTCGGCGCGGGCCAGTTCGCCGGCCGCCCGGGCGGTGCTGTCCTGGTAGGCCTGTTCGGCGCGGTCCAGGTCGGCGTCCCGGCGCCGGGTGATGTCGGCCAGCGCGTTCATCATGAGCTGGTAGTCGCGGTCACGTGGGGTCATGGTTCACCTCGTAAGGGATGATCACTTCGGGGACGCGGTGCACGGAACGGTCGAAGAAAAGCGCCCGGCGGGTGCGCGGGTACCACGCCGGCCCGCCCGGCACCGGGCACAGCGGTCCCAGGTCCGCGCCCTGCACATCCAGCGCGACCCAGGCGCCGATCGCGTCCAGGCGCGCGCCCGGCCCGCCCAGGTCGTCACGCAGCCGTGGCACCGACCGCCACCAGCCGAGCACGTGGGTGCGCTGGGACGGCCCGTCGGCCAGCATCCGCCGCAGCCGGTCCTTGTGGCCGGGCACCGCGTCCAGCGCGTACCCCAGGACGTAGTGCGGGATCTCGTCCGGGATCACCTCGAAGAGCTGGGCCAGGTCGGACTCGTCGTACCAGTCGGCCTCGGGCAGCTCGGCGACCAGCCGGGCCGCCGAGTGCTGCGCCTCGGGCAGCGTGCAGACCACGCTGAAGTGCGCCGGCCCCTGCGCGGCCAGCGACAGCGCGGCCGAGGCCAGGATGGCGCAGGCCTCGTCCACCCGGGTGCCGAGCACGGCCAGGTTCCGTCCGGGCATCCGGCCGAGCCGCAGCCGCGCCGGCCGGGCGGCGACATCGATCCGCTCGCCGAGCACCGCCCCGGGCGAGGAGCCGCCGGCACCCGGCGAGGACCCGGCCGCACCCGGCGAGGACCCGGCCGCACCCGGCGAGAAGCCGGCCGCGCTCGACCTGAACCGCGGCAGCGCCGGCACCGTGTCACCGTCGAAGAGCCGGGGCGGTGAACACCCCGCCGGCCGGGCCCGCCACAGCCGGCGCTGGAGCGTACGCCAGGAAAGCCGGTCCGATGCATCCGGAAGCCGCACGATCTGATTGGCCCCGGCGACGCCGGAATCGGCGTTGACCACCGCGTGGAAGCGCGGGATCACCGCCGCGGCCAGGTTGTTCTCGGCCAGGATGCGCCGGGCCTTGGGCAGCGCGATGCGCAGCGTGAACTGCCCGATCAGCCCGGACCGGCCCCACAGCGCTTCGATGCCGGACACGTCCTGGCTGGCCAGCACCAGGTGGATGCCCTGCGAGCGGCCGCGCCGGGCCAGGTCCTCGAGCAGCGTGACGGCCTCCTCGGCGACCGCGTCCCGGCCGGCCAGCAGCACCTGGAACTCGTCGATCACCGCGACGATCCGCGGCCAGTCCCCGGCCGCGTCCTCGGCGCGCAGCTCGGCCAGCTTGGTCGCCTCGTGCCGCTTCGCCGCCTGGGCCCGGGTCCGCAACTCGTCGCCCAGGTGCCGGAGCAGGGCCAGGCCGAACTCGCGGTCGTGGTTGACGTTGACGCCGGCCAGCCGGACGTGCGGCAGCCAGCTCTCGTCGCGCGGCCCGGGCGTGAACCGGGCGAAGGACACGCCCTCCTTGAAGTCGAGCAGGTACAGCGCCAGCTCGGACGGGTCGTACCGGGCGCACAACGAGCCCAGCCAGGCGTAGATCAGGTTGGTCTTGCCGGATCCGGACGGCCCGCCGATCAGGGCGTGCGGCGGGTCGTCGCCGAGCGGCACCTCGACCAGCGCGCCGTCCGGGCCGTCGCCGATCGGCGCCACCAGCCCGTGCGCGGACGACCGGCTCCAGATCTTCTCCGGCTCCAGGTCAGCCAGGCGGGCCGGTGGGGGGCCCTCACGCAGGCGCTCGGCGGCGCCGCGGCAGAACGCCGCGATGCGCTCGGCGGGCGGTGGCGGGTCGAGGCGGATGGGCAGGTCACCGGTGGTGTCGGTGGTTCCCGTGCCGTGGCGTACGACGATCCGCTCGGCCCCCTCGACGGCCGCACCGCGGATGATCAGGTGGACCCCGCACGCGACGCCGGCCCGGAGGATCCGGTCGAGCTGGGCCCGCTGCGCCGGAGCGACCTCGGCGTCGAACAGCAGCACCACCACCCGCCACGGCTCCGGTCGCCGCCCGACGGTGGCCGCGGTCAGCTCGGCCAGCGACCCGAACTCGCCGGCCAGCACCGTCTCGTTGACCCGGCAGATGTGCTCGACCAGGTCGTCCAGCATCGGGCCGAGCCCACCCGGCCCGACGAAGGTCAGCCCGAGCGGCGCGAACGCGGCCAGCGTCCCGCCCAGCCGCTCCGGGTCGTAGACGGTGAGCTTCACGTCGCCCGGCCGGGTCGTGCCCAGCGCCCGCAGCAGCACCCCGGAGATCACCCCGTCGACCGCGATCCGGTCGTCGCCGCTCACCTGCAGATGGGCCGCGTCGAGCAGCGGGACCAGGGCCGGCATGGTGGCGTGCTCGAAGTCGATGGTGCCGATCCGGAGCAGCCCCGGGCGGCCGCCCTGTTCCGGCTCGGTCGGCGACCACATCCGCCAGGACGAGCTGGCGGCGCCCGGCGCGCACAGGGCGGCCAGCGAGCCGGCGTTACCGGCCAGCGCGTTCGCCTCGCCCTGGAACCGTCGCTCGATGGTCGAGCGGGCGGAGTCGCGGGCCTCGGCCAGTTGGGTCAGGCAGGTCGCGTACGCGTCCCGGACCAGTCGCCGGCGTCGTTGCGCCTCGGCGCGGGCCGACTCGGCGGCGGCCAGCACCGCTCGAGCGGTCCCACGGGCTTCGGCGAGCTCGTGCCGGACCGCCTCGACAAGCGCGTTGCGGTGGTTACCCACCCGGAGATATTAGCCACTTTCAGGCTTAATGCCCGATTTAGGAGCTGCGTGTCGGTGGCGCCGCCAAGGTGCCGGCCCGGGTCAGCCACCGAGGATCCGTACGCATCAGATCGCCCCACAGCCGGGCCGCCACCATCGCCGCGCCTTCCCGCTGCCACTGCCGCAGCGAGCGGCGCGGCACATAGCGGCGGAACCACTCCAGCGCGCGCCGCGAATCCCGGTCCAGCCCGTCGCCCACCGGCTTGCGGTCGTACGGCCGCAGCCCCACCACACAGCAGTAGTGCAGCGCGTTGTAGTGCCGCCACTCCTCGGTCGTCCCGAACAGCCCGTCCGGCTTCAGCCGGGCCACACTCTCCTGGAGCACCGCCCGCAGTTGCAGCGCCCGCGCCATCGGCTTCTCGGCGTTCTCCCCGGTCAGCCGCCGGTCCACGGTCGGCAGGTCGATCAGCGGGCTGCGCAGCAGACGCGCCAGGTCGCCGAAGTTGTCCAGCGCCTGACCGGTCAGCCGGCGGAACTCGTCCTCGCTCACCGCCAGCAGCGTGTGCCGCTCCCGCCGGCGCGGCAGGGCCTCGCTGAGCAGGGCCAGCGCCTGCCGGTCCTGGCGGAGGCGGTCGTCGTGCGGGAAGGCGATCCGGTCCAGGCCGCGGCGCACCGGGCCGAACAGGCCGGCGTACGCCATGACGACGCCGACGATGACGAACTGGAGCACGGTGACCAGCCACCGGTCCGGCACCGCCAGCATGGTCAGGGTGGCCAGCCCGCCGACCAGCAACGCGCCCACCGCGGCGCCGGTGGCGGAACGGCGCAGGTCGGGCCAGAGCCGTTCGCCGGCTTCGGTCGCGTCGGACACCGCCACCAGGTAACCCAGCACCGCCAGGTCGAGGCCGGCCGCGGCGAGCACCAGGGCCGGGGCGCCCAGATCGATCGGCACGAGCAGCGCGACCAGGGTGAACGTGTAGAGCAGGGCGACCACCGTCACGGCCGCCGGGAGCACCGACGGGCGTACCCGCTCGCGGAAGCGCCAGAGCAGCACCAGCCCGCCGACCAGCGGCGCCACCGCCACCAGCCGGATCGCGCCGGGCGCCACGATCACCGCGGCCAGGAAGACCGCCGAGGTCACCAGCCAGCCCCGGTCGAGCGGCGCGCGCTCCGGCATCTCCTCGGGCAGCAGCCCGATCGCCACGCCCGCCCAGAGCAGCGCGGGCACGCAGAGGAACACCTCGGCCACCGGGCCGGCCGGCGCGATCGTCCAGGCGGCCACCCCCACCGCGTACGCCACCAGCGCGGCGGCGGCCCGCCAGAGCAGCCGGCGGCGCGGGTCACGGCCGATCAGATAGCTCGCCAGCCAGCAGGCCAGCGCGAAAACGGGTACGGCGACGGAGGGCACGACGTCAGTCAATCAAACGCGCGCTTTCCGCTTTCTGAAGACCCATATCGCTGTGGACACCATCAGCACCAGGGCCAGCAGAACCAGGATCGGCAGGAGGATGGCCAGGATCGACAGCACGACGCTGGACACGTCCTCGGCGGTGCTCGCGACCGGCGCCCCCACCCCCGCGGTGCTCGCGTTCACCACCGGCCGGGCCGTCGCCTTCACCCCGTGCACGGTCAGCGCGATGATGACGCCCGCCGCGACCGGCACCCACTGATGCGACGAGAAGAACGACCCCGGGTCGCTGACCGTGACCGTCTCGGACGACGACCCGGCGCCGAACGCCAGCCAGCCCGCCCGCCGTCGGCCGCACCACGGTCTGCACGACGTCGTTGACGTGGTCGACCACCGGCACCTTGTCGGCGACCACCTCGATCGCCAGCAGTACCACGAGGATGCCGATCACCCAGCCGTTGGACAGCCACTGCCACCCCGACGGCAGGTCGATGAGATCGGTGTACCGGGCCATCAACCCCATCGTGAGCAGCGGAACGTAGGCATTGAGCCCCGCGGATGCAGCCAGCCCGGCTCCGGTCAGCGCTTCGAACACGCCTTCAGGATGGCACCGCCACGCACGTGCCGCTGTGCTGCCGCTACCCTCGTCGGGTGCGCCTGGTCATCGCGAAGTGCTCCGTGGACTATGTCGGCCGCCTCTCCGCCCACCTGCCGTCGGCGATCCGGCTGGTGATGGTGAAGGCCGACGGTTCGGTCTCGATCCACGCCGACGATCGTGCGTACAAACCCCTGAACTGGATGAGCCCGCCCTGCAAACTGCAGGAGGCCCCCGGCGTGTGGAAGGTCGTCAACAAGGCCGGCGAAGAGCTGCGCATCACCCTGGAGGAGATCTTCCAGGACACCTCGTACGAGCTGGGCATCGACCCCGGCCTGGTCAAGGACGGCGTCGAGGCCCACCTCCAGGAGCTGCTGGCGGCCCACCCCGACACCTTCGGCGAGGGCCACACCCTGGTCCGCCGCGAGTTCATGACCGCCATCGGCCCGGTCGACCTCCTGCTCCGCGACGAGTCCGGCGCCGCCGTGGCCGTCGAGGTCAAACGCCGAGGCGACATCGACGGCGTCGAACAACTCACCCGCTACCTCGAGCTGATGAACCGCGACCCCCTCCTGTCCCCGGTCAAGGGCGTCTTCGCCGCGCAGGAGATCAAGCCGCAGGCGAGGGTGCTGGCCACCGACCGGGGCATCCGCTGCGTCGTCGTCGACTACGACAAACTCCGCGGCATGGAACGCGACGAGCTCACCCTTTTTTAGAGATCAAGATCAAGATGTCGCACCTGGGTGGTGCGCACAGACCGCAGCTCCCGCCGAGGCCGGGCCCGCGGCTCCTGGCCGCTGCGCGTCCATAACAGAGCCGCGAACCCTTCATTCTGCGTGAGTGGTCACCCCTTGAGTGGTCACCGCCGGCGCCATTCCCGGGAACGTCTGAAGCGGCCGCTGACCTGGAACCAGGCGTTGCACCGCCGGTTCGTCATTGCCGGCGGCAGGCCGGTCGACGGCCGTGAGTCACGCCACGAAGAGCAAGCATGAATCCGCGACCGGACCTGATGATTGCGCGAATTTTGCTCAGCGGCGAAGGCGCCGCCACCTCCCCCACCCAGCCACTGGGTGGGCGGCAAACGTAGCGTGCGAATTCGACGATCGCGCGGTTATCCACAGGGCGACTGTCGGGCGACCGTGTGATTCGGATGACGCGAGAAGAAGCGTCAATCGGGATGAGCCGCCAGCGGCTCGATGAGCGGCGTCCGCGCGGAAGGGTCGGGAGTGAGCCACCCGGTCATGTCGTCGGCGGGCAGTAGCGCCGCCCAGTCAGTGGCCTCGCGGGACTGAATGCCCGGCCAGTAGTAGTCCTGTTCGTCCACCGAGGGGCCTCAGGACGGCTTGGCCAACTCGACCCGCGAAGGGTCGGTGGTGCCGGACAGGTAGAAGCGGGCGCCCAGCGCCGCGAAGCCCACCTGGACCGCGACGCCGACCCAGGTCAGCGGGCTGCCTTCGGCGATCAGGACGATGGCGGGCAGGCCCAGGAGCAGGAGGTCGTAGCCGACCACCGAGGCCAGGGCGGGGCCGGTGGACACCGTACCCATCGGGGTTTCCAGGGGTAGCAGGGAGTTGTCCACGAAGCCGACGCGGGCCCGGCGGATGGCGGCCGCGGCGCCGACGGGGCCGAGCGCGAGGCCCAGCGCCCACCACGGGCCGGGCGGCAGGGCCGACAGCAGTTGCAGCAGGGTCAGGGAGGTGGCGCTCCACAGGGCGGCCAGGACCGCCGGCACGATCAGGCGCTGGGTGAGGGCCTGGCGGGAGCTCAGCGCGAGCATGCGGAGCATCACGGGGTTGGCGGCGTCGCTGCGGGTGTTGGCGGCCGTGGTGCCGGCCGCCAGCAGGGCGCCGACCAGGACCGCGATGCCCAGCAGCCAGGTGGGGGCGTGGCTGAGCAGGGCGGGCAGGGCGGTGGCGAGCATCAGCCAGAGGAGGCGGCGGGGGCGGCGAAGGGCCAGGCGCAGGTCCTGGGCGGTCAGCACCGGCAGGCGGGCGTTCAGCCCGGCGGAACGCAGTTTGCGGTGGGCCCAGTACTGGCGCTCGAGCATGTCGGCCACCCAGGACGGTTCCACGCCGAAGGCCGAGTCGGCCAGGGTGCCGGCGGTGCGGGAGGCGTCGAGGATGCGGTCGGCGGGGGTGCGGTTCAGATTGCGTACGGCCAGCACGAAGAACGCCCCGACGACCAGCGCGAGGGCGCCCGTGGCCGGCCCCACCAGGCTCGGGAAACCGGAGACCAGAGGCGCTCCGACGGCCGCGTCGGCCACCAGCCCGGCGAGACCGCCCGCCACCACCAGGGCGACAACGTTGTCCAGGAGCCGGGCCCACCGGCGGCCGGGCTGGGCGGCCAGCGCGACCAGCAGCACCCCGAGGCCGGCGACCGCGCCGAGGATGATCAGCACGAGGGGCAGCGGCCGCGGGCTGGCGTGGCCGGTGATGGCCAGGGCCGCCACGGCCGACAGGATGAAGGCGAAGACCGAGGCGACCGCCAGCGACGGCCACAGCAGACGGCGCCGGCTGACCGGCGCGGTGAGCAGCCAGGAGGCGGCGGGGCGGCTGATCGCCAGCGGGCCGAGGCGGCGCAGGGCCAGGTACAGGCCGCCGGTCAGGACCGTGGTCAGGGAGCCGGCGGCCAGGCCGGAGATGTCCGGGTGGGTCGGCCAGACGAGGCCGTGGATGTGGTTCCAGAACATGCTGCCGAGGATCAGCACCGACAGCACGATGACGTAGAAGGTTCCGAAGCGTTCGCCGCGCTCCAGGTGGGCGACCTGGGTCTGGTGGATCCAGCGGCGGACCGGCCGGACCGCCACCGTGGTCACGTGGTCGGCCCGGGGGAAGACGACGAAGCGGGCGAGAGCGACTCCATCGTGGTGATGTCGGTGCCGGAGGCCGCCGCGAAGTCGTCGTCGTGGCTGGCCATCAGGATCGAGCCGCCGGTCTTCAGGTATTCGGCGATCAGGTCGGCGACCAGGGCCCGGCCGTCACGGTCGAGGCGCTGCTCGGGTTCGTCCAGGATGAGCAGGGAACTGGGGCGCAGGAAGGCCAGCGCGAGGGTCAGGCGCTGCTTCTGGCCGGAGGACAGGGACGCGGGGATGGCGTCGCGGTGTCCGGTCAGCCCGAACTGCTCGAGCGCGTCGTCGACGCCGGCCGCGGCCGGGTCTTGGCCGTGCGCGCGACAGACCAGTTCGGCGTGCTCGCGGGCGGTCAGGCCGGGATACCAGGTGGGCGGCTCCACCGTGGTCACCACGGCCCGCCAGTAGTCCGGAGTGGAGCCGGGGCGGCCGCCGAAGACCCGGATCTCGCCGTCGTCGGGGCGCTGCAGGCCGGCCACGCAGCGCAGCAGCGTCGACTTGCCGATGCCGTTCTCGCCCGTGACACAGACGCCGGCGCCGGCCGGGACCAGCAGACCGACGCCGTTCAGGACCGGGGTCGAGCCGTAGCCGACCACCAGCCCGTCGACCTGCACCGCAGGGTGATCTACCACCTCTGGAACGCTAGCAGCGCCGGTCACGGCTTTCGGGCGTACAGCATCTTGACGGTCTTGATCAGCCGTTGCACCTGGGCCGGGGTGCGCTCGAAGGTCATCGCGGGGATGAGTGACGGGCCCCGGCGCACCGAGACGGCCTTGGCCCGGGCGAACTCGCGCAGCCCGTCGTCGCCGTGGATGCGGCCGAAGCCGGAGTCGCCGACCCCGCCGAACGGCAGGTTCGCGTTGCCGACGAAGGCGAGCGCCGAGTTCACCGCCACCATGCCGGAGCGCATCCGGCGGGCGATGCGGATCGCGTTGGCCTTGCCGAAGACGCTGCCGCCCAGCCCGTACGGCACCGCGTTGGCCTTGGCCACCGCCTCGTCCGCGTCGGCGACCTTGGTGATGGTCAGCGTGGGCCCGAACGTTTCCTCCCGGACGGCCGCGGATTCTTCGGGTACGCCGACCAGCACGGTCGGGGCGACGTACGGCGCTTGCACCGAGTCGCGTCCGCCCAGCACCGCCTCGCCCCCGGAGTCGAGCGCGTCGTCGATGTGCCGCTTGATGATCTCGATCTGCTTGGGCATGGTGATCGGCCCGATCTCCTGCCCGGTGCGCAGCTTGCCGGCCTTCTCGGTGACCGCCGCGACGAACGCGTCGTAGACCGGGGCCACCGCGTACACCCGCTCGATGCCGATGCATGTCTGCCCGGCGTTGGTCATCCCGCCCCAGACCGCCGCCTCGGCCGCCGCGGTGACGTCGGCGTCCGCGTCCACGATCATCGCGTCCTTGCCGCCGGCCTCGATCACCATCGGCGTCAGCGTCTCGGCGCAGGCCGCCATCACCTTCTTGCCGGTGGCGGTGGACCCGGTGAACGCCACCTTGTTCACGCCGGCCCGGCACAGCGCCCCGCCGACCTCGCCCAGCCCGTGCACCGCCTGGAAGACCGGGTGCTCGGGCACCACCTCGGCGAACGTGTCGACCAGCCACTGACCGACGATCGGGGTGTATTCGCTCGGCTTGAACACCACGGCGTTGCCGGCGGCCAGGGCGCCCGAGATCGACCCGATCGGCGTGAGGATCGGGTAGTTCCACGGCCCGATGACCGCGACCACCCCGTACGGCTGATATTCCAGGTGGCCGCTGTGCTCGAGGACCATCACCCGGCTGCGGACCCGGCGCGGGCCGAGCACCCGCTTGGCGTTGCGGGCGGCCCAGTCGATGTGTTCGATCGCGGCGGTCGCCTCGACGATCCCGTCGGCGACCGGCTTGCCACCCTCGAGCTGGGCGAGCTCGCCCAGCTCCTCGATGCGCTCGGCGATCACCGCGCGCCAGCGCAGCAGCCGCTCCTTGCGCCCGTCGAAGCCCAGCCCGGCCCACCAGTCCCCGGCCGTGCGGGCCGCCGCCACCGCCTCGGTCACCGCGGCCTCGGCGGCCACCGGTACCCGCCCGGCCTCGGCCCCGGTGGCGGGGTTGGTGGAGATGAGCAGGCCGTCCTCGATCGCCGGGACACCCGGCGTACGCGTCGCCGTCATGAATGTGAGCTTAGTTCGCGCACGTATCCTTGGTACCCGTGAGCCCGCGACGAAATCGCCCGCGCCGGGCGGCCGCCCCCGAGCCTCCCCGTGAGGAGAACGTGCGCCGCGGTATCGAGGGCGTCCAGCAGTACCAGGACGGCGAGTGGATGGTCCGGTCCATCTTCGGCGGCGCGGCCACCAAGACCTACCTCTGCCCGGGCTGCATGCAGCAGATCCAGCCCGGTGTCGCCCACGTGGTGGCGTGGCCGGCCGACGAGCGGGGCGACGCCGGCGACCGCCGCCACTGGCACACCGGCTGCTGGCGGGCCCGTGACCGGCGTGGCCCGTCGGCGGAGCGGTCGCGGAACGCGCCGAGGTATGGGTAAGGATGATCGAGTGAGTGCACCCATCCGCGCCAACAGCGTGCTGCCCGCTGAGCGGGACGACATCGAGCTCGAGACGGCCGACGGCCTGACCCTGGTCGGTGAGCTGGCGCTGCCGCTCGACCGCCCGCCGGTGGCCACCCTGGTCTGCCTGCACCCGCTGCCCACCCACGGCGGCATGATGGACAGCCACGTCTTCCGCAAGGCCGCGTGGCGGTTGCCGGCGCTGGCCGGGGTCGCGGTTCTGAGATTCAACACCCGGGGTACGAGCAGCGTGCGCGGCACCAGCGAGGGCTCCTTCGACAACGGGAACGGCGAGCGGTTCGACGTGGCCGCGGCGATCGAGTTCGCCGAGTTCCACGACCTGCCCAACATCTGGCTGCTGGGCTGGTCGTTCGGCACCGATCTGACGCTCATGCACGGCCTCGACCCGGCGGTGGCAGGCGCGATCCTGCTGTCGCCGCCGCTCCGCTTCTCACAGCCGGCCCACCTGGCCGCGTGGGCCTCCTCGCGGAAACCGCTGGTCGCGCTGGTGCCCGAGCTGGACGACTACCTGCGCCCGGCCGAGGCGATCGAGCGCTTCGCGGTGGTGCCCCAGGCCGAGGTGATCGGCGTCGACGGCGCCAAGCACCTGTGGGTGGGCGACGCCGAGACCGTGCTCGACGAGGTGGTCCGCCGGGTGGCGCCGGCGGTGGCGACGCCGCTGCCGGCCACCTGGGACGGCCCGATGGAGACGGGCGACATGAACGCGTACGCCAACCGCACGGTCGCCGCCTTCGCCGACACGCCGGTGCCGAAGCCGCTCTCGGAGTAGTGCTCTCGAAGTAGTGGTAGCTCAGAACGGCATCCGAGCCCCGGATGCCGTTCCGAGCTACCACTGGCCTACTTTCGCTCGGCCGCGGGGAGCACGACCTCGCGGCCGATGAGCTGGATCGCGGCCACCATCGGGATCGCCGCCAGCGCGCCGATCACGCCGAACAGGGCCGCGCCCACCAGCGCCGCCACCACCGCGGCCACGTCGCTGACCTCGACCGAACGCCGCATCACCCGCGGGTAGATGAAGTAGTTCTCGACCTGCTGGTAGAGCAGGAAGAAGCCGGCGCAGACCAGCCCGGCGGTGAGCGAGTGGGCCAGCCCGACCAGGCTGACCACGATCGCGCCGAGGGTCGCGCCGATCTGCGGGATGAGGTCGAGCACGGCGACCACGACGGCCAGCGCGAAGGGGTACGCCAGGCCGAGGATGAGCACCAGGATCCAGGTGCTGATGCCGGCCAGCAGCCCGATCATCACCGCGCCCACCATGTACGCACCGACCTTGGTCAGGATCTCGTCGGTGAGCAGCTGCACCCGCTCGCGCCGGGTGGCCGGGACCATCCGGAACGCGCCCTTCTTGATCCGCTCGAACGCGGCCAGGAAGTAGATCGTGAGGACCAGCACGGTCAGCACGTTGAAGATCGTGCCGAAGATCAGCCCGGCCGCGCCGGCGATGCCGCCCAGCGTGTTGCCGACCGTGCTGGCGCTGATCGCGCTCTGCGCCTTGGCCAGCAGGTCGTACCGCTGGATCAGGTCGCGCAGGGTCTCGTTGCGCTGGAGGCTCTCGATGTAGCCGGGGATGTTGCTGATCAGCTCGCCGCTCTGGGTGACCACCGGCGGCACCAGGGCGACGAGGGCGCCGCCGAGCACGATCAGCCCGACCAGGGCGACGATCGCGACGGCGCCGCCGCGCGGCACGCCCCACTTCTGGATGCGGGTGACGGCCGGGTTGAGCCCGATGGCGAGGAACATCGCCACGAAGATCAGGACCAGGATCGAACCGGCGCCGCGGATGCCGTTGAACGCCGCATAGGCCAGCAGCGCCCCGATGGCGCCGAGGAAGCCGATGAAGAACGGGTTGCGCCGGTCGATCGGGGGACCGGGCGTCCCGAAGCGCGGCGTGGCATCGGCCGGTTCCTCGGGAGTCGGTTTGTCGTCCTCGGGCGGCGCGGGCGAACCCTTGGTCTCGTCGGCCGTCACCGGTCTACCTCCGGGGGAGCGTCAGTCGGCGTCCGCGCCGGCCTTCTAGGACGGCGGAACCGTCACCTTAGCGGACGCTGTGACCTTCCCGGGGGCGGGCGCGGCGTCCTGCTTCTCGGCCACCTTCTCCACCGGCTTGTCGGCCGGTTTCTCGACCGGCGCCGAGGCGACCACCGGGGCGGGCGCCGGGTCGTCGTCGTAGTCGTCCTCGCCGTCCGGCGAGGCGGCCGCGGCCATCACGGCGGCGGCGGCCAGCTCGGCCACCCGCTTCGCTTCCCTCTGCACCTGGCGGCGGACGTCGGCGGCGCGCCGCTCGGCCGCCTCACCGGCGCGCTTGGCCTCGGCCACCCGCTTGAGCTCGGCCTCGAGCTGCTTCTGCACCTCGGCCAGCCGCTGCTGCACCCGCTCGGTCTCGCGCTCGGCGCCCTGAGCCCGCTCGGCCGCGGTCCTGGCCCGGGTCTCGGCCTCGGTCACCTTGGCCTGCGCGGCGGCCAGCTCTTCCGACGCCTTGGCCAGTTTCGCCTGCTGCGCCTCGATCTCCTTGCGCACCTTGGTGGCCTGCTCGTCGGACTTGCGGAGCACGTCCTCGGCGTACTTGTCGGCCTCGCTGCGAAGGTCGGCGCACTGCTTCTCGACGCCGGTGCGGAGCTGGCCCAGCTCTTGCACCACGGTCTGCCGGCGCTGCACCAGCTCGTGCTCGAGGCCGGCCTTGAGCTCGCCGCGCTCGCGTTCGGCCGCGGTGCGCTGGCTGGCGACCTCCATCGCGGCCTTCTCGCGCAGAGCCTTGACCTCTTGGTCGGCCTGCAGGCGGGTGGACTTGGCGTACCCCTCGGCCTCGCTGCGGGCGCGCTGCGCCTCGGCCGTCGCCGTCTCGTTGAACTGCGCCGCCTCGGCCCGGGCCCGGCTCAGCGTGGACTCGGCCTCGGCGCGCATCTGCTCGGCGGCCTGCCGGCTCGCGGCCAGCGCCTTCTCGGCGGCGGCGCGCCGGGCGGCGTCGGCCTTCTCCTCCTCGGCGCGCCGGGCGGCCAGCGCGATCTCGAAGTCGCGGATGCCGTCGTGGGCGTGCGCCTCGGACTCGGCCCGGATCCGCTCGGCCTCGGCCAGCCGGGCGGCGATGTCGTCGGTCGCCGAGTTCTTGATGTCGGCCGCGACCTCTTCGGCGGCGGCCAGGATCTGTTCGACCTTGGGGCCGAGGTGCCGGAAGGACACCTCGCCGCCCACCCCGCCCTGCCGGCGGGCCTGGGTGAGCTCCTGCTGGAGCCGGTCGACCTGCGAGGCCATCGCCTGGATCTGCTGATAGGCCTGTTCCCGCTCGGTCGACAACGCCGAGATCTCGTTCTCGGCCCGGGCGACGTAGCGCTCGACCTGCTTCTTCTCGTAACCCCGCAGGGCGGTCTCGAAGCTGGGCTCGGAGGCCGCGTCCCCACCGAGGCCGAAGATTTCACCGCCGTGCGACATGCTGTCCATCCTCACATACGCATCGTCCGCTGATGTGCCGATACACACCGGCTTGGACGGAAGGTGCGTCTGGTTGTGATTTTGTCAGGTGCGCCGGGCACGCAAGCGATCGGGCCGCACCGGAGTGTTCTCCAGTACGGCCCGCATCGATTCATGCCACCGAACTACCGTCGCGCACTAACCCCGAAATGTGCAACCGCTGTACGCCGTCGGCAACGTCTCAGGAGTTCGTCTTGGCGGCCACCGGCTTGTCGCCGGCGTCCTCCTTCTCGCCGTCACGCTGGGCCGGAGCGGCCTCGGCGGGCTTGTCGGACTTCTCCGCGGCCGGCTTGGTGGCGTTCTCGACCGCCGCCTTGGCCGCGGCGCCCACCGAGGGCACCAGGCCGGAGAGCCCGGAGAGCATCTGACCGAGCTGGTTGGTGACCTGGTCCTTCTGACGGGTGAGATCGTCGACCTCGCGGCGGGCCGCCTGGGTGGTCAGCTCGGCCTCGGTGCGGGCCTCGCTGAGCAGCCGGTTGGCCTCGGAGCGGGCCTCGGTGACCGTCTTGTCGGACAGGGCGCGGGCCTTCTCGACCGTCTCGTTGGCGTTCCGGTCGGCCTCGACCCGGCGGTGCTCGGCGCGCTGCTCGATCTCCTTGGACCGGTCCTCGGCCGCCCGGGCCCGCTCCTCGGCCTCGGCCACCATCTTCTGGGTGGCGCTGACCTGGGCCGCGTGCCGCTGGGCCTCTTCCCGCTCGGCCTTCTCGCGGCGCTCGGCGATCTCGAGGGCCAGGGCCTGCAGGTCTTTGTCGCGCTTGTCACGGGCGTCGGAGAGCATCTTGGTCGCCTCGGCCCGCTTCTCTTCGGCCTCGCGGCCGGCCTTGGCCCGCTGCTGGGTGATCTCGCGCTCGGCGGTCGCCCGGAGCGCGTTGACCTCGCGCTCGACGGTGGACTTCAGTTCGGCGACCTCGTGCGCGGTGACCGTACGCAGCTGCTTGGTCTCGCGGTCGGCGTCGCCCCGCAGCGTGTCGGCCTCACGCCGGGCCTGCACCCGGGTCTCGGCCGCCTCACGCTCGGCGTGGGTGCGCATCTGACCGGCCTCGCGCTCGGCGGACGCCTTCATCGCGGCGGCCTCGGCCCGCGCCTTGTCGGTGATCTCGCGGGCCTCCAGGCGGGCGGCGGAGAGAATGCCCTCGGACTCCCGCTTCGCCTCGCTCCGGTGGTCGTTGGCCTGTTCCTCGGCCAGCCGCAGGATCTGCTCGACCCGGGTGCCCAGCCCGGACAGCGTCGGTCTGTTGTTCTCCTCCAGCTGTTTGTTGCTGTCGGCGAGCTTCTGCTCGAGCGCGTTCAGCCGCTGCTCGGCCTGGCGCAACCGGCGCTGCGCGTCGTTCATCCGCTGCTCGGCCTCGGCGCGGGCCTGCTCGGACTGGTTCAGCGCGGCGACCAGGCGGCCGAGGTGGGCGTCGACCTGGCCACGGTCGTATCCACGCAGGACAACCGTGAAGTCGTGCTGAGAATTGGCGGTCTCGAAGAACGCGAGATTTTGGTCCTGCTGCTGGGGCATTGCGCCATCCTTGCGAACCCCCCTGAGGCATGCAAGGGGGAGGGGCCCTAAGAAATAGCCCCCTAAGATCAGCTTCGTCCACCGGTCGAGGGTGTCCGCCCGCCGTTCGGCCGGGCGGGGTCCGGCCGCGCGTGCAGCCCCTCACCTGCTGTGTCACGGTTTGACCGTGGATCATCCCATCGTTGCGGCCGACGATGTGGACGATCCTGCCAGGCCAGGCGGGTGCGGCGGGGACGTTTCACTCGGTCGGCGTACAAATCAGGGAGGTTGCACCAATTCCACCAGCACGCCGCCGGCGTCCTTGGGGTGCACGAAGTTGATCAGCGAGCCGCCGGTGCCCCGCCGGGGGTTGTCGTAGAGCAACCGCAGGCCGCGCGCTCGCAGAGCCTCGCTGCTCGCCCGCACGTCGCGCACGGTGTACGCCAGCTGCTGGAGCCCGGGGCCGCCGCGATCGAGGAACTTGGCGATCGCCGAGTCGGGCCGGGCGGGCGCCAGCAGTTGCAGGCGTGGCGCGGCCGGATCGTCGCCGACGGCCAGCATCGCCTCGCGTACGCCCTGTTCCTCGTTGGTCTCCTGATGGACGCAGCGCAGACCGAACGTCTCGGCGTAGAAGGCCACAGCCTCGTCCAAGTCGGGCACGGCCACGCCGACGTGGTCGATGCGCAACAATCCGACGAGGGGAAGATCCGTCATACCGGATAGTGTGTCACCCTAACCATCGTTCAGTCGGCGGAGGATCAGTGGGCACCTCGGTAATCGTCAGCGGCGCTCGTACACCCATGGGTCGTCTTCTCGGCAACCTCAAGAACGTGCCGGCCACCGTGCTCGGCGGCCACGCCATCGCGGGCGCGCTGGAGCGGGGCGGCGTGCGGCCCGACCAGGTGCAGTACGTGATCATGGGCCAGGTGCTGCAGGCCGGCGCCGGGCAGATCGCGGCGCGGCAGGCGGCCGTGGCGGCGGGCATCCCGATGACCACCCCGGCCGTGACCGTCAACAAGGTGTGCCTCTCCGGGCTCGACGCGATCGCGCTGGCCGACCAGCTGATCCGGGCCGGCGAGTTCGACATCGTGGTGGCCGGCGGCATGGAGTCGATGACCGGCGCGCCCCACCTGCTGATGAACCACCGCCAGGGCAGCAAGTACGGCGACGTGCTGGTCCGCGACCACATGGCGGTCGACGGGCTGATGGACCCCTGGGACGGCGTCTCGATGGGCGAGTCGACCGAGCGCAGCGGCTCCGAGCTGGGCATCACCCGGGCCGAGCAGGACGCGTTCGCCGCCCTCAGCCACCAGCGCGCGGCCGCGGCGCAACGCGAGGGCCGGCTGGGCGAAGAGATCGTGCCGATCAAGGTCGGGCTGCGCGAGACCGACAAGGTCGTCGACACCGATGAGGGCGTACGCCCGGACGCCACCGCCGAGACCCTGGGCCAGCTCCGGCCCGCCTTCGCCAAGGACGGCACGATCACGGCCGGCAGCGCGTCCCCGATCTCCGACGGCGCCGCCGCGGTCGTGGTGATGAGCCGGGCCAAGGCCGAGGAGCTGGGCCTGACCTGGCTGGCCGAGATCGAGGCGCACGGCAACGTGGCCGGGCCCGACTCGTCACTGCAGTCCCAGCCGGCCAACGCCATCCGGCACGCCCTGGGCAAGGCCGGGCTGACCGTGGCCGACCTCGACCTGATCGAGATGAACGAGGCGTTCGCCCAGGTCGTCCTCCAGTCGATGCGCGAGCTCAAGGTCGACGAGGACCGGGTCAACGTGAACGGCGGCGCGATCGCGCTGGGCCACCCGATCGGCATGTCCGGGGCCCGGCTGGTCCTCACGCTGGCCTACGAGCTGCGGCGACGCGGCGGCGGCCGGGGCGCGGCGGCCCTGTGCGGTGGCGGCGGCCAGGGCGACGCGCTGATAATTTCCGTTCCGTGAGCCTTTCTCTACCGGAACTGGTCGCGCGAGCCCGCGACGGCGACGCTCGGTCCGTCGCCCGCCTGATCAGTCTCGTCGAGAACGGTTCGCCTCAGTTGCCGGCCGTCGCGGCGGCCTTCGCCGCTGACACGGGGAAGGCTCAGGTCGTCGGGCTCACCGGCTCGCCCGGGGTGGGCAAGTCGACGACCACGAACGAGCTGGTCCGGTCCTTGCGGGCCGCGGGCAAGCGGGTCGCGGTGCTGGCCGTCGACCCGGCCAGCCCGTTCTCCGGCGGCGCGATCCTCGGCGACCGGATCCGCATGCAGGAACACACGTCCGACCCCGGCGTCTACATCCGCTCGATGTCGACCCGCGGCCAGCTCGGCGGCCTCGCCGCGGCCACGCCCCAGGCGGTGCGGGTGCTGGAGGGCGCCGGCTGCGAGGTGATCCTGGTCGAGACGGTCGGCGTGGGCCAGGCCGAGGTCGAGATCGCCCAGCTCGCCGACACCACGCTGGTGCTGCTGGCGCCCGGGATGGGCGACGCGATCCAGGCGGTCAAGGCCGGCATCCTGGAGATCGCCGACGTCTTCGTGATCAACAAGGCCGACCGGCCGGGCGCCGACAACACCTACCGCGACATCCAGGGGATGCTGGCTCTCGGCGAGCGGGCCGCGGGCGACTGGCGGCCCCAGGTGGTGCGCGCGGTGGCGATCAAGCGCGACGGCATCGACGACGTGGTGGCCGCGATCGACAAGCACCGCCAGTGGCTCACCGACTCGGGCACGCTCGGCGAGCGGCGGGAGCGGCGGGCCGCCGTCGAGGTCGAGGCGATCGCGCTGGGCACGCTGCGTGCGCGGATGGGCTCACTTCGGGTGGGTACGCCGCTGAGCGCGCTGGCGGCCCGGGTGGCGGCGGGCTCCCTCGATCCGTACGCGGCCGCCGAGGAACTACTGAAAGCGCTCTAACGTCTCCTGGATCATCGTCCGGTCCCAGGTCAGCGTGCCGTCGGCCAGATCGTCGATCAGCCCGCGCAGCCAGCCGATCTCCGCCCGCAACATCGCCGCGCGGTATTCGTCCTCGATCAGGAAGAGCCGCGGCAGCCCCGGCGGCGCCTGCTCCTCGATCGTGGCCAGCTTCGCCGCCTGGGCCGCGGCCCGGGCGGCCAGGAGCTCGCGGACCTTCTCCGGCCCGAGGATGGCCAGGAGGGCCAGCGCGACCGGGAACTCCGGGAACTCCCGGGCCGGCGCCGGCAGCCGGCCGGCCACCCAGCGGTGCAGCTCGTCCCGCCCGGCGGTGGTGATCTCGTAGGTGGTGCGTTCCGGCCGCCCGCCGTCCCGCGCGGTGCCCGCCGGCCGGGCCAGGCCGTCCCGGACCAGCCGGTCGAGCGCCTGGTAGACGCTGTTGCGCTGGGCCACGTTGACCAGCTGGTCCTGCCCGCGCTCCTTGATCATCTGCTGCATCCGGTAGGGGTGCATCGACTCCTCGAGCAGCAGCGCCAGCAGCACGATCGCCAGGGGCGAGTGCCTTATCGCTCGATCAGCCATGCGACAGAGCCTAGGGGTTGATTCAGGGTTGTCTGCCATAGTCATGGCGTGCATAGTTAATCCATGACTAGAGCGATTGTTGCCGGCGCCGGCTACGCGGGGACCGCCACCGCCCTGGCGCTGCACCGCCTCGGCTGGGAAGTCGAGATCCACGAGGCCCGGGCCGAGGGCGCGGCCGAGCTCGGAGCGTTTGTCACGGTCGCCGTCAACGGCATCGCGGCCCTGCGTACGCTCGGTATCGACCCATCCGTGGCCCTGGCCGGCGGTTTTCCCACCCCGACCTGTGTGCTCTGGAACGGGGCCGGTCGCCGGCTGGCCCAGGCGCCGCTCGGCGGACCGACCGCCGACGGGCTGGTCACCACCACGATCCGGCGGGCCGACCTCTACCTCACGCTGCGCCGGGCGGTGCTCGACGCGGGCGTCCCGATCCACTACTCGAGCCGGGTGACCGAGGTGGCGCACGACGCCGACCTGCTCGTCGGGGCGGACGGCATCAACTCCCAGGTACGCCGCAACCTCGATCCCGCCCAGCCGCACTATCTCGGCCTGCTCAACGCCGGTGGCTTCACCGAGGGGCCGGTCGGCGCGGACTTCGACCCCACGCCCGGCCTGGTGCACATGACCTTCGGGCGGCGGTGCTTCTTCGGCTGGAGCGTGGCGCCGGACGGGTCGGTGTGGTGGTTCGCCAACCCCGGTTCGCGTACGCCTCACCATGGCTCTTTCCCCGGCTGGCGGGAGCATCTGATCGACCTGCTCTCGGCCGATTCCGGTCCCGCCGCGGCGATCGTCCGGGCCACGCCGGAGGCGCTCGGGCCGTGGAACACGTACGACCTGCCGAAGGTGCGGACCTGGCGCTCGGACAACGTCGTGCTGGTCGGCGACGCCGCACACGCCGCGTCACCGTCGTCGGGGCAGGGCGCGTCGATGGCCTTCGAGGACGCGGTGGTGCTGGGGCAGGCGCTGGCGTCCTCGCCTTCCGTGCCGGCCGGGCTGGCGTGCTACGAGGAGATCCGGCGGCCCCGGGTGCAGAAGGTCGTTCAAGCAGGCCGGCGCAACGGCAGCGGCAAGGCGGCGGGGCCGGTGGGCGCGGCCATCCGCGACGCGATGATGCCGGCGATGATGCGGATGCTCTACCGCAAGGGCAACCCGCAAGCCTGGATCCTCGATCACCGAGTGTGACCGTCCCACATGGCGGAACCGGTTCCGCACCTTAGGGGAAGCTTAAGTCGGTCGATACCTCATTGACCGTTCGGGCGGGGCGAGGGAACTGTTAACCAACCTTTCGGTTCCCCTTTTCCCCGCTCGAAAGGACCCCCTCGTGTCCCCTCGCAGACTCCTCGCCGGCGCCCTGCTCAGCGTCGTCGTGGCCGGCCTCGGTGTGGTGGCCGGCACCACCGGGGCGCTCGCCGCCTCCTCCGGAACCCTGGTCAGCACGGCCAACAACAAGTGCCTCGACGTCACCGGCGGCTCCACCGCCAACGGCAACCAGCCCCAGATGTGGGACTGCGTCAGTGGGAGCGCCAACCAGACCTGGACCTTCGCCGACAACGGATCCGTGCAGGCCCGGGGCAAGTGCCTGGACGTCGCGAACAACTCGACCGTGAACGGCGCCGTCGTACACCTCTGGGACTGTTTCGACACCGTCGCCACCCAGAAGTGGACGCTGACCGCGAGCCACGACCTGGTCAACGTCGCCGCGAACAAGTGCCTCGACATCAAGGACAACAACCTCGCCAACGGAGCCAAGGTGCAGCTGTGGGACTGCGGCGGCGGCGCCAACCAGAAGTGGACCTTCGCCGGCGCCGGCACCCCGCCGCCGACCGACCCCACCGCCCCGGACCTCGGGCCCAACGTCACCATCTTCGACCCGTCGATGTCCTCGTCGACCATCCAGTACAAGCTCACCCAGGTCTTCAACCAGCAGGTGGAGAACCAGTTCGGCACCCAGCGGTACGCGCTGCTGTTCAAGCCGGGCAGCTACAACGTCGACGCCAACGTCGGCTTCTTCACCCAGGTCGCCGGCCTCGGCCTCACCCCCGACCAGACCAACATCAACGGCCACGTGCACGTCGAGGCCGACTGGTGGCACGACGGCTCGCAGAACGCCACCCAGAACTTCTGGCGCTCGGCCGAGGGCCTGGCCGTGACCCCCGCCGACGGGCAGGACCGCTGGGCCGTCTCGCAGGCCGCGCCGTACCGCCGGATGCACCTGCGGGGCCGGCTGGCGCTGTCCGACGGCGGCTGGTCGTCCGGTGGCTTCATGGCCGACACCAAGGTGGACGGTCAGATCGACAACGGCTCGCAGCAGCAGTTCATCTTCCGCAACTCGTCGATGGCGGGCTACGTGAACAAGAACTGGAACGCGGTCTTCGTCGGTGACCAGGGCGCCCCCGGCAACACCTTCCCCGACCCCAAGTACACCAACGTGGCCCAGTCGCCGGTCATCGCCGAGAAGCCGTACCTCTACATCGACAGCGCCGGGGCGTACCAGGTCTTCGTGCCCTCGCTCCGCACCAACGAGGTCGGCACCAGCTGGGCGAACGGCAACCCGGCGGGCTCCTCGCTGCCGATCTCGTCGTTCTCCATCGTCAAGCCCGGCGACACCGCGGCGACGATCAACGCGGCCCTCGCGGCCGGCCAGAACCTGCTCGTCACGCCCGGCGTCTACCACCTCAACCAGACGCTCAACGTGACCCGCCCCAACACCGTCATCCTCGGCCTCGGCCTGGCCACCTTCATGCCCGACAACGGCGTCGACGCCATGCACATCGCCGACGTCGACGGGGTCCGGCTGGCCGGGGTGCTGTTCGACGCCAACACCACCAACTCGAACATCCTGCTCCAGGTCGGCCCGCCCGGCTCCACTCTTTCGCACGCCACCAACCCGACCGTTCTCTCGGACGTGTTCATCCGGGTCGGCGGCGCGGTGGCCGGCAAGGCCACGATCAGCATGCAGATCAACAGCAACAACGTGATCGGCGACCACGCCTGGATCTGGCGGGCCGACCACGGCATCAACAACAACGTGGTCGGCTGGAACGTCAACCCCGGCCGTAACGGCCTGATCGTCAACGGCAACGACGTGACCTTCTACGGCCTGTTCGTCGAGCACTTCCAGCAGTACCAGACCATCTGGAACGGTGACCGCGGCCGCACGTACTTCTACCAGAACGAGATGCCGTACGACCCGCCGAACCAGGCCGCCTACATGAACGGCAGCACGCAGGGCTGGGCGGCGTACAAGGTCGCCGACTCGGTCACCACCCACGAGGCGTGGGGCCTGGGCAGCTACTGCTTCTTCAACGTCAACTCGTCGGTCGTCAACGCCCGGGCCTTCGAGACCCCGGCCAAGCCCGGCATCCGCTTCCGCAACATGATCACGGTGTCCCTGGGTGGCACCGGCACGATCTCCCACGTGATCAACAACCTGGGCGCCGCGGCCCGGGCCGGTCACACCGAGGAACCCCTGGTCTCCGGCCCCTGATCCGCCCCGGCCCGGTCGCCTCGTGCGACCGGGCCGGTTGCATGTCCCCGGTTCAGGGGGTACTGATGCTCCGGTGAAGAGGATCGCGCTCGCGCTGTTAGCCGGTGGACTGGCGCTCACCGCGTGTTCGTCACCGTCATCCTCGTCATCTTCCTCAGTTGTGCCTTCCGCCGGGACCTCGCTGGCCGAAACCACCGTTCGCGCTCCTGCGGGCACCGATGCCGCGCCGTTCGACCAGGCCCGCCGGCTCCAGGCCCCGCCCGGCTGGACGGTGACCGTCTGGGCGCGGGTCGAGGGCGCGCGCCTGCTGGCCTGGACCCCCGACCAGCGGCTGCTCGTCTCACGACCCAAACTCGGCGACGTGGTCGCCCTGGCACCCGGGAACGGCGACGCCGCACCAACCGCCAGCACCCTGGTCACCGGCCTGAACCAGCCCCACGGCCTGGCCTTCCACGGCGACACGCTCTACCTGGCCGAGAGCGACCAGGTCGACGCCTACACCTACGCGGCCGGAAAGGTGTCCGGCCGCCGCGTCGTCATCGACGGCCTGCCCGACGCCAAGAGCCCCGAACTCGGCGGCCGGTACGCGCACGCGCTGAAGAGCGTCACCGTCGGCCAGGACGGCGCGCTCTACGTCTCGGTCGGCTCGACCGGCAACATCTCGGCCGAGGACCGCGACGCCACCCCCGAACGCGCCACCATCCTCCGGGCCCCCGCCGGCGGGGGCCGGCCCACCGTGTTCGCCCGGGGCGTCCGCAACGGCACCGGCCTGGCCGTCGACCCCGACGGCGCGGTGTGGACCGCGGTCAACAACCGGGACAACATCGGCTACCCGCACCAGGGCGACAACCAGGGCAAGGTCATCCCCGCGTACGTCAACGACCACCCGCTCGAGCCCCTGGCCCGGCTCCAGCAGGGACGTGATCTCGGCTGGCCGTACTGCAACCCCGACCCCGACGTGAAGCCGGGCCAGGAGAACTCGCCGCTCAGCTACACGGCCCGACCCTTTGTGCGGGACATTCAGACCAATGCGGATGGCGCCAAACTCGACTGTGCGACGTTGCCTCCGGTCGAGCAGGGCATGGGGGCGCATTCGGCTCCGCTGGGTCTGAGTTTCGCGGTGTCGCCCGGGCTGGGCGGCGCGTACGGGGCTGGCGCGCTGGTTGGCGTACACGGCTCGTGGAACCGCAACCCGCCTCGCCCGCCTGAGGTCTCGTTCTTCGCCTGGCGTGATGGAACGCTGGGGCCTCAGCAGACGTTGCTGACCGGGTTTCAGGTGGCGGACGGGTCGCGCTGGGGGCGGCCGGTGATGGCTGTGCAGGGGCCTGACCGGGCTCTTTACGTGAGCGACGACCTGGCCGGCGCCATTTATCGCGTCACCGCGCCGTAAGGCTTCCGGTCGCGCCGGGCCGTGGCCCTGCTGCCGGCGCTGCTGACCGCGGCGTTGCCTCAGGTCGCCACCCATCACCTGACCGAGGAACGTCTCCAGCGCACCATCTTCTCGGCCGCCCGCGCGTCCTCGGTGGAGGGCCCGGCCGTCGTCGTCGTGCGGGACGCGCTGCGCCACGCCGCGCTGGCGGCCGCCGCCGACCGTGACGACGTCGAGGTCATCCCGCGTTCCTGACGAGGAAGGTCACCCAGCCGACGTACGGGCGCCACCCGCCGGCGATCGACTCGAGGCGGGCCAGCGGCGGCTCGGGGCCGAGGTCGTAGAGGTCGCCCATGATGTGGTGCAGCTGGGGCGTCTCGCGGGGGAACAGGTCGACGGTGCCGGCGCCGCGGATCAGGGTCAGTTCGGCCGAGAACGGGCCGATGCCGGGGAGTTTCTTGAGATGCGCGAGCGCCTCGTCGACGGTCATCGAGCGGAGCAGGTCCACGTCGAGGTCGCCGGCCGCGGCCGCCTCGCCCAGGGCGCGCAGGTTCTCCACCTTGCGGATCGTCATGCCCGGCATCGGCTCGAGCGTGGCCAGCCGCTCGGGCGTCGGGAACGAGAAGGACACGTGGTCGCCGAAGTCGACCCGGTCGCCCAGGTCCTCGGCCAGGCGGCGGCGCAGGGTCGCGCCCTGGCTGCGCGAGATGCGGTGGGTCAGCAGGGCCCAGGCCGCCGCTTCGTACGCGCTGCCGAACAGCACCGGCCGCAGCCCGGGGAACTGGCGCTGCAGGTCGCCGACCACCTCGTCGCGTTCGCCGACGGCGCCGAAGCCGCGGCCGTCCACGTCCAGCGAGAGGATCCGGCTCACCTGGCCGGCGATGTCGGCCGGTGCGAGACCGCCCGGGTTGGACACCACGTGCCCGGTCAGGTCGTCGCCGATCCACACGCCGACCGTCGACCACGTACCGTCGGCGGGGAACACCAGCTCCACCCGGGGCGCGCCGTCGAAGGCCGGGAACGACTCCTGGAAGCGCGCGGCCTCGGCCAGCGAGAACGGCCCCTGCGCCGACAGCTGAAATGTCATACCCGCATCAAATCACCTAGGGTCTGTCCTGCCGATCAACCGGGGCTGCGGAAGGGCCCAGAGCGCGCCTGACGGCGGCCGCAAAACGCCCACATACAACACCGGTATGAGGGCGCTTCGCGGCCGACGCCAGCCACACTCTGGACCCCGCCTCGCTCTCGGCTGATCGACAGGACAGACCCTAACCGATCGTTCAGTTCCTGCCCTTAGGATGTGGCTCATGGACGCAGCGGACATCGTCGCCGGTCGGGAGCGCTGGCAGCGGCGCTACGACGCGGCTCGGAAACGGGACGCCGACTTCACCACGCTTTCCGGTCTGAATGTCGACCCGGTGTACGGCCCGCGTGGTGATCACCCGGGCTTCGACCGGATCGGCTGGCCGGGCGAGTTCCCGTACACCCGGGGTCTCTATCCCACCGGCTATCGCGGCCGGACCTGGACCATCCGCCAGTTCGCGGGCTTCGGCAACGCGCGCCAGACCAACGAGCGCTACAAGATGATCCTGGCCGCGGGCGGCGGCGGGCTGAGCGTGGCCTTCGACATGCCGACGCTGATGGGCCGCGACTCCGACGAGCCGCAGTCGCTGGGCGAGGTCGGGCACTGCGGCGTGGCGATCGACTCGGCCGCCGACATGGACGTCCTCTTCGACGGCATCAAGCTGGAGGACGTCACCACGAGCATGACGATCTCGGGGCCGGCCGTCCCGGTCTTCGTGATGTACCTGGTGGCCGCCGAGCGGCAGGGCGCCACGCTGCGGAACCTCGACGGCACCCTGCAGACCGACATCTTCAAGGAGTACATCGCGCAGAAGGAGTGGCTGTTCCCGCCCGAGCCACACCTGCGCCTGATCGGCGACCTGATGGAATACTGCGCGGCCGAGATCCCGCGCTACAAGCCGCTGTCGGTGAGCGGCTACCACATCCGCGAGGCCGGCTCGACCGCCGCGCAAGAGCTCGCCTACACCCTCGCCGACGGTTTCGGGTACGTCGAACTGGGCCTCAGCCGCGGGCTGGACGTCAACACGTTCGCGCCCGGCCTGTCGTTCTTCTTCGACGCGCACATCGACTTCTTCGAGGAGATCGCCAAGTTCCGGGCGGCCCGGCGGATCTGGGCCCGCCACCTGCGTGACGACTACGGCGCGACCAGCGAGAAGGCGCTGTGGCTGAAGTTCCACACCCAGACGGCGGGGGTCAGCCTCACCGCCCAGCAGCCGGTCAACAACGTGGTGCGCACCGCGGTCGAGGCGCTGGCCGCGATCCTCGGCGGCACCAACTCGCTGCACACCAACGCGCTCGATGAAACGCTCGCACTGCCCACCGACGAGTCGGCCGAGATCGCGCTGCGTACCCAACAGGTGCTTTTGGAGGAGACCGGCGTGGTCAACGTCGCCGACCCCCTCGGCGGCAGCTGGTACCTCGAGGAGCTGACCGACCGGATCGAGGCCGAGGCGGAGGAGATCTTCACCCGCATCCGCGAGCTGGGCGACGACGGCAGCATGACCGCGGGCATCCTGCGCGGCATCGAGGACGGCTGGTTCACCGCCAACATCGCCGAGGCGGCGTTCGTCTACCAGCAGGCGCTGGAGAAGGGTGACAAGCGGATCGTCGGGGTCAACGCCCACACCAGCACCGTCGCCAGCGAGCTGGAGATCCTGCGGGTCTCACACGAGGTCGAGGTGGTGCAACGGCGCGAGCTGGCCGATCGCAAGAACAACCGCGATGGGGTACGCCTCCGTCAGGCGCTCGATCGCCTGGTCGAGGCCAGCCGTTCCGACGAGAACATGATCCCGCCGATGCTGGAGGCGGCCCGGGCCGAAGCCACCCTCGGCGAGATCTGCGGCGCCCTCAAGGACGAATGGGGCATCTATCGCGAGCCCGCCCGCTTCTGACCGCCCAGAGGTGTTGCCTATAGGTGCGCAGAGCTGCTCTGCGCACCTATGGGCACCACCGGCCAGGGTCGCCGATGTGACGTCGGATATCACCTGCCCGGCGGCGCGGCCGACAAACTGCTCTGCGTGCGAGACTAGGGAACCATGAGCGACCCACGGAGCACTCCGTCGATCTTCACCCGCGGCGCGGTCGATCTCAGCGCGCTGCGCCCCGCTCCGGCCCGCCCGGCCCCGTCCGGTCCGCCCGCCGCCGCCCCGCCGGCGGCCGACGGCGCACCCCAGGCCCCGCCCGCCGCGATCGGCGGCGCCGTCATCGAGGTGACCGAGGCCAACTTCCAGACCGAGGTGCTCGAGCGTTCCCTAGGCACCCCGGTGCTGCTCGACTTCTGGGCCGACTGGTGCGAGCCGTGCAAGCAGCTGTCGCCGGTGCTCGAGAAGCTGGCGGCCGAGGGCGGCGGCGCCTGGGTGCTCGGCAAGGTCGACGTCGACGCCAACCCGCGGCTGGCCCAGGCGCTGCGTGTGCAGGGCATCCCGATGGTGGTGGCGGTGGTCGGCGGCCAGCTCGTCGAGGGCTTCACCGGGGTGCTGCCCGAGGCCCAGGTCCGGCAGTACGTCGACGCGGTCCTCAAGGCCGGTGGCGTGGCCGTGGCCCCGGCCGAAGACCCGCGTCTCGACGCCGCCGACGACGCGCTGATGACCGGCGACCTCGATGAGGCCGAGGCGGCGTACAAGAAGATCCTGGCCGAGACCCCGCAAGATCACGCCGCCGAGTCCGGCCTGGCCCAGGTCGAGCTGTACCGCCGGATCCAGGGCGTGGACGCCGCCACGGCGATGGCCAAGGCCGAGGCCGACCCCGACGACCTCGCGGCGCAACAGCTGGCCGCCGACATCGAGGTGCTCAGCGGGCAGGCGCCGGAGGCCTACCAGCGCCTGATCGCCCTGGTCAAGCGCACCAGCGGCGACGAGCGCGACGAGGTCCGCAAACATCTGCTGTCGCTGTTCACGGTGGCCGGACCGGACGACCCGGCGGTGTCCGAGGCTCGCCGCGCCCTGGCCCGCGCCCTGTTCTGAAGAAGGCCTAGGAAGGGGAGGGCCCCGCATGCGCCGTATCGCCATCCTCGACGCACCGTCCAATCTCGGTCTGCGCCCGCCGACCGTGACGTCGGTGCCGGGGTGCGCCAAGGCGCCCGGGGCCCTGCGTGACCACGGCCTGCTCGATCGGCTGCACGCCCGGGACGCCGGCTGCCTCACGCCGCCGCGCTACGACCCGGGCGACTGGCGCCCTGGTGACGGGGTGTGCCACGCCGAGCAGATCAATGCATACTCCCGCCGCCTGGCCGACCGGATCGCCGACATCCTCGATGCCGGCGAGTTCCCGGTGGTCCTCGGGGGCGACTGCTCGATCGTGATCGGTTCCGGTCTGGCCATGCACCGGCTCGGCGCCGAGATCGGCGGGCGCATCGGCCTGGTCTTCGTCGACGGCCACTCCGACTTCCGTCACCCCGGCAACGCGTCCTACGTGGGCGCGGCCGCCGGCGAAGACCTGGCCCTGGTCACCGGCCGCGGCCAGCCCGACCTGGCGGCCATCGAGGGCCGGCGCCCCTACTACCGCGACATCGACGTGGTGGTCATGGGCATCCGCGCACAGGACGAGTACCGCCTCGACCTCCAGGCCGCCGGCATCGTCACCCGCCCGGTCCCCGCCCTGCGGGCCGAGGGCGCCGCCCGCAGCGCCCAGTGGGCCCGCGACCAACTGGTCGACTGCGCCGGCTACTGGGTCCACGTGGACATGGACGTCCTCGACCCGGCCGTGATGCCCGCGGTCGACGCGCCGTCACCCGGCGGCATCGCCTTTCCCGAGCTCGAGCTGCTGCTGGCCGGCCTGGTCGACACGCCCGACTGCCTCGGCGTGGAGATCACCGTCTTCGACCCCGACTACGACCACGACGGCTCGTACGCCGCGGAGATCGTCTCGACCCTCGTCGCCGGCTTGTCGCCCCTGCGGACGGCCCCGGCCCGCCCCGACCTCGACGCCGCCCGCCAAGACCTGGCCGAGCCTCCCGCAACCGACCCGGTGACCGAGTCCGCCGCCTGGGCCGCCGAACGCTCCGCCACCAACCCGGCCACCACCGTGGCGCCCGCCAACCGCACCACGGACCTGGTGGTCGCCGACGTCGCCACCGGCCCGGCTACGACGAACGTGGTCGCCGACCCGGTCGCGACAGACGTAGACCGCGACCCGCTCTCGTCCCGCCTGGCCAACGACGCCGTTGCGGCAGACGTGAGCGCCGACCCGGTGACGACCGACCTGGCCGCCGACCCGGTGACGACCGACCTGGCCGCCGACCCGGTGACGGCGGACGTGGTCGACGACCCGGTGACGACCGACCTGGTCGACGACTCGGTGTCGACCGATCTGGCCGACGACTCGAGTGTGGCCGACCTCGTCGACGGGTCGGCTGTGTCCGATTTCGCCGGTCGGACCGCTTCCGTGGAGCCCTCGACCGACCCCGGCCAGGGGGAGAACGACGAGGACGACGCCGACCAGGACGACGCCGACCAGGACCTCGGAGACGAGGATCCGCTCGAGACTTCGGAGGAGCCGACGCCGGTCGAGTCCACCGACGAGGCCGAACCGACCGACGAGGCCGAGCTGAGTGAGCCTGCGGCCGAGGCCGAACCCATCGAGGCTGGCGCGGACTCCGAGCTGATCGAGGCGGCCGACGAGGCCGTCCCTGCGGGGCCCGCCACGGCGGCCGAGCTCGCAGACCTGGCCGACCAGTGGGGCGACGAGGTCAAGGCCGAGACAACCGACAACACCGTCAAAACCGACTCACCGAACGAGCCGATCAAGACCGAGACGGACGACACCGTCGCGGCTGATACGGACGACACCCTCGCAGCTGAGCCGGAAGACACTATCGAGGCTGAGGCCGGTGCCGCCGAGCCGGACACAGACCCCGCAGCCGAGGACGAGCCCCGCGCCGAGGACGAGTCGCAGGAGGACGAGCCTGAGCTGGAGCCCGCCGCCAAGCTCAACGGCAGGGGCCGGGGCGACGCCGCGCCGGGCCGGCCGATCGTGCCGCGCCCGTTGGGGTCCGCGCCGCTGCTCGACTCCGAGCCGTTGCCGGCCACCCGCCCCGGGATGCTGCGTCCGCGGCCGCCGGAGGACAGCGGCTTCAGCCTGCCCGTCCAGCGCCCGGCCTTCGATCTCGGCTCCGGGGAACCGGCCGACATCGCCTAGCGCCGCCGCGGTGTGCCCCTAGCGCCGCCGCGGTGCGCCCCTAGCGCCGCCGCGGTGCCTATATGCGCTCAGAGCAGCTCTGAGCGCATATAGGCAACAGGGAGCGAGCGTTCAGGGCGGTCAGGCGTTCAGGGCGGTCAGGAAGCGGGACGCGACCGGCACGGCGGCCTCGGCGCCGGCGCCGCCCTTCTGGACCATCACCGCGAACGCGATGTCGCCCTGCCAGCCGACGAACCAGGAGTGCGTGTCGGTCGAGCCGGCCGCGAACTCGGCCGAGCCCGTCTTGCCGTACACCGGCTTGCCCTTGATGCTCTTCAGCGCCTTGCCGGTGCCGGACGTCACCACCTCGCGCATCATCGCCCGCAGCGGGTCGACGGCGGCCTTGTCGAGCGCGGGACCCTCGGCCGCGGGCTTGGGCGGAGCGGGGTCGAGCACCAGCTTGGGCTGCACGAACTTGCCGCGCGCGACCGACGCCGTGGCGCCGGCCATGGCGAGCGGGCTGACCGCGGTCTGACCCTGGCCGAAGCTGGCCTGGGCGAGCTCGGCCGGACTGTCGGCGGGGGACGGCTTGCCGCTGGACGCGGGCACGCCCAGGTCCCATTCGGCGCCCAGGCCGAGGGAGGCCGCCGCGGTCTTGAGACCGTCCGCGCCGAGTTTGGGCGCGAGGTTCACGAACGCGGTGTTGCACGACTTGGCGAAGTCGGTGTGGAACGGGACCTTGCCCAGCGCCATGTCGTTCGCGTTCTTGAACGTCTTGCCGCCGACCGCGATGCTCTTCGGGCAGTCGGCGGTGGCGTCGGGGGTGACCGCCTTCTTCTGGAGCAGGCCGAGCGCCGAGACCATCTTGAACGTCGAGCCGGGCGGCACCTTGCCGGTGAGCGCCACGTTGTCGCTGCCGCCGTCGGGGCCGTTGCTGACCGCGAGGACCGCCGAGTCGCTGATGCGTACGGCGACCAGGGCGCTGGGCTGCTTCTCGGCCGCGGTGGCCTGGTCGGCGGCGGTCTGGGTGCGTACGTCGATGGTGGTCTTGACCGGCGTGCCGGGCACCGGTTTCGTGCTGTAGACCTGGGCCGGGTCTTCGCCGCCGCGCCGGATCACCACGGACAGGCCGGCGGTGCCGCGCAGCTTCACGTCGTACCTCTGCTGGAGCCCGCCGTGTCCCACCTTCTCACCCTGGGTGAGGGTGTTCTGACTGCGGTCGATGTCCTCGGCGGTGGCCAGGTCGACGGTGCCGAGCAGCGCGCGGGCGAACATGCGGCTCGGCGCCAGCTCGCGCTGCTCCTCGGGGAACGTGGTGCCGGGCAGCGAGCGTACCTGGGACCTGATCTTGAGGTAGTCCTCGCGCCGGACCGTGATGATGTCGACGCGGCTGTTCTCCGGCGCCTTCTTGATGCGGGCGGGGAGGTCCTTGAGGGTCAGCGTGACGTTGATCTTCTTCAGGGCCGCGGTGAGCCCGGCGGTCAGCGCGCGCACGTCGGTGACCTTGACCGGGTCGAGGGCGATGGTGACCACCGGCCGCGGTGTCACGATCGGCTTGCCGGCCCCGTCGAGGATGGTGGCCCGCTCGGCGGCGACCCGGCGCAACGCGAGCTTGTCCCCGCCGACCAGGTCTTTCTGCACGATCGAGGGCTCCCAGATGACCCGCCAGCCGTCGCTGTTGCGCTTGGTCAACCGGACTGTGCTCGGGTACGACCAGAGCACGCCCCCGGGGAGCGTCCAGTCGATCTTGATCGCGCTGGTCGCGATCTCGCCGGTCTCCTTGGTGTCGCCCGACCGGCTGACCACCAACGAGTTGACCGGCAGCTCACCGGCCAGCCCGGTGAGCTCGGTGGTGACGTCGGCCGCCTTCATCGGCGCCCCGGCCGCCGTGACAAAGCCCACCTTTGACATGTCGCCCGATCTCCAGCCGGCCAGGAAGTCGTCGAGCGTGTCGCCCGGGCCGTCGGATCCGCAGGCAGCGGCGCCGCCACCGAGCATCACGAGGCCGATGAGGGCCGCGAGGCCACGCCGCATCGTTTTTCCTTCCGAGGGGTACAAGACGTCGAGAAACTTAGCGAACGGTAATCACATCTCGGCCGCAAGACTGTCCTGCGGTGGGTGATCTGTATCAAATTCCTTCCCGGATCGGCACTTTCGCGACCTTGGCGTGACCGACGCCCCGGACTCCGGTCGGAGCCACGTCGTAGGCTGTGCGGGACGTGTTTAGCCCACAGAGCCGTGGGCTGAGGGGAGTGCCAGGCATGGCCGTCGCCGACGAGGCAGCAACCGATTCCGACCCTGAGATCGACTTCGTACCGGGTCCCGGGCTGGCTGTGACGGGCCGGCTCGGCACATCCGAGGACAGCGAGCTCGAGGAACCGTTGCCGAATGCCGAGCGGCTGGTGGCCGAGGCGGTGGCGCTGTCCGGCGCCGACCACGTGTCGGCGTCCCTGGTCGATCGCTTCTGGCGGTTCGCGCCCGACGAGGAACTGGTCGGGTTCACCGCCGACGAGATGCATGCCGCCGCGCTGCAACACCGCGAACTGGCCGCCTCCCGGCTGCCCGGCGAGCTGAAGCTCGACATCAGCCCGCCCGGCCGCGAGGAGCCGCGGACGGTGGTGTCGATCGTCACCGACGACATGCCGTTCCTGGTCGACTCGGTCATCGCGCTGCTCACCGCCCACCAGCTCGAGGTGCACCTGCTGGTTCACCCGCTGATCGTGGTGCGCCGCGAGCCGCTGGGCGCGTTGTCCCAGGTGGAGGCCGAGGTCGAGCCCGACGACGCGATCGACGGCGACCTGGTCGAGAGCTGGATCCGGATCGAGATCGACCCGGTGCGCGACCCGGCCGCCCGCGAGCAGCTGCACAACGAGGTGCGGCGGGTGCTCACCGACGTCCGGGACGCGGTCGAAGACTGGCCGAAGATGCGCCAGCGGGCCCTGGTGATCGCCGACGAGCTGGCCGCCGCGCGTGGTTCCGAGCACAAGCTGCCGGTGCCCGACAAGGACGTCACCGACTCGGTCGAGCTGCTCAAGTGGCTGGCCGCCGACCACTTCACGTTCCTCGGCTACCGCGAATACGTCCTGCGCGACGACGTCCTGCACACCGTCGAGGGCAGCGGCCTGGGCATTCTGCGCGGCCCGGGCACGCCGCGGGCGTTGTCGTCGATGACCCCCGAGGCCTACCAGCGCGCGCTCGAGCGCCGCCTGCTGGTGATCACCAAGGCGAACTCCCGGGCCACCGTGCACCGGTCGTCCTACCTCGACTACATCGGCGTCAAGGTCTTCGACGAGAACGGTGTGGTGGTCGGCGAGCGTCGCTTCCTCGGCCTGTTCTCCAGCTCGGCCTACCGCACCAGCGTCCGTGAGCTGCCGGTGGTCCGCCGCAAGGTGGGCGAGGTGCTCGACCGCTCCGGCCTGTCGCCGCGCGGGCACAGCGGGAAAGACCTGCTCCAGATCCTCGAGACCTACCCGCGCGACGAGCTCTTCCAGATCAAGACCGACGATTTGTACGAGGCGGTGATCGGCGTCCTGCGGATGGCCGGCCGCCGCCAGCTGCGGCTGTTCCTGCGCCGGGACGGCTACGGCCGGTTCATCTCGTGCCTGGTCTACCTGCCCCGCGACCGGTTCACCACCCAGAACCGGCTCTGCATGCAAGAGATCCTGCTGCGCGAGCTGAACGGCATCGGGGTCGACTACACCACCCGGGTGACCGAGCGGATGCTCGCCCGGGTGCATTTTGTCGTCCGCACCGACCCGGCCGACCCGCCCGGGCAGGTCGACCCGAACGCGCTGGCCGAGCTGCTGGCCGACGCCACCCGCATCTGGGACGACGACTTCTCCCTGGTGCTCGAGCGCAAGCTCGGCGAGGAGCCGGCCAAAGACCTGTTCGCGCGGTACGCGACAGCGTTCCCGGACAGCTACAAGGACGGTCACACGCCGTACGAGGCGGTGCAGGACCTGGCCAAGCTGGAGCTGCTCGAGGAGCCCGGCCAGCTCGAGATGCACCTCTACCGCAAGCGGCGGCTGGGCACGACCGGCGAGCCCGAGCCCGACGACCACGACGTGCGGTTCAAGGTCTATCGGTACGGCGAGCCGATGATGCTGTCGGCCGTGCTGCCGGTGCTGCACTCGCTCGGCGTCGAGGTGGTCGACGAGCGGCCGTACGAGGTGCGCCGGCCAGACGGCACGGTGTACCTGTACGACTTCGGGCTGCAGCCGCCGACCGAACACCGTGACCTCTCCGAGGTGCGTCCCCAGGTCGAGAACGCGTTCGCCGCCACCTGGCGTGGCGAGGCCGAGGTGGACGGGTTCAACGAGCTGGTGCTGCGCTGCGGTCTGACCTGGCGGCAGGCGGTCGTGCTCCGGGCGTACGCGAAATATCAGCGGCAGACCGGAACCCTCTTCTCCCAGCGTTACGTCGAGTCGACCTTCGTGGCCTATCCCGAGATCGCGCGCCTGCTGGTGCGGCTTTTCGAGACCCGGTTCTCGCCGCAGCTGGTGGTCGGCGAGCAGGAACGAACCCGGCTCTCCGGCGAGCTGGCCGAGCAGGTCACCGAGCTGCTCGACGGGGTCGAGAGCCTCGATCAAGATCGCATCCTGCGGTCGTACCTGACGATGATCCAGGCGACCCTGCGCACCAGCTTCTTCCAGCGCGGCCCCGATCAGCGACCCAAGTCCTACATCGCGTTCAAGCTCGATCCCCAGGCGATCCCGGGCCTGCCACAGCCCCGCCCGAAGTACGAGATCTTCGTCTACTCGCCTCGGTTCGAGGGCGTCCACCTGCGGTTCGGTGCGGTGGCCCGGGGCGGCCTGCGCTGGTCCGACCGCCGGGAAGACTTCCGCACCGAGATCCTCGGCCTGGTCAAGGCCCAGATGGTCAAGAACGCGGTGATCGTGCCGGTCGGCGCCAAGGGCGGCTTCGTGCTGAAGCAGAAGCCGGGCGATCGAGACGAGGCGGTGGCCTGCTACCGCCGGTTCATCACCGCCCTGCTCGACGTCACCGACAACATCCAGTCCGGCAAGATCGTGCCGCCGCGTGAGGTGGTCCGGCACGACGCCGACGACCCCTACCTGGTCGTGGCGGCCGACAAGGGCACGGCCACGTTCTCCGACATCGCCAACGAGATCTCGGTCGGCAAGGACTTCTGGATGGGCGACGCGTTCGCCTCCGGCGGCTCGGCCGGCTACGACCACAAGAAGATGGGCATCACCGCCCGCGGCGCGTGGGAGTCGGTCAAGAAACACTTCCGCGACATGGGTACGGACACGCAGACGCAAGACTTCACCGTGGTCGGCGTGGGCGACATGTCCGGTGACGTGTTCGGCAACGGGATGTTGCTGTCCGAGCACATCCGGCTGGTGGCCGCCTTCGACCACCGGCACATCTTCCTCGACCCCGACCCGGACGCCGCCACCTCGTTCGCCGAGCGGCAGCGGCTGTTCGACCTGCCCCGGTCGAGCTGGTCCGACTACGACACCTCGACGGTCAGCGAGGGCGGTGGGGTCTATCCGCGTACGGCCAAGTCGATCCCGATCTCGCCGCAGGTGCGGGCCGCGCTCGACCTGGGCGAGGTGACCGCGATGAGCCCGGCCGAGCTGATGCGCGCGATCCTGCTGGCCCCGGTCGACCTGCTGTGGAACGGCGGCATCGGCACGTACGTGAAGGCGGCCGCCGAGACGCACGCCGACGTCGGCGACAAGGCCAACGACCCGATCCGGGTCAACGGCCGCGACCTGCGGGCCCGGGTGGTCGGTGAGGGCGGCAACCTGGGACTCACCCAGCGGGGCCGGATCGAGTTCGCCCGTAACGGCGGCCGGATCTTCACCGACTTCATCGACAACACGGCCGGGGTCGACTGCTCCGACCACGAGGTGAACATCAAGATCCTGCTCGGCGGCGCGGTCGCCGACGGCGAGATGACGCTGCCCGAGCGCGACGAGCTGCTGGCCACGATGACCGACGAGGTCGCCGCGCTGGTCCTGCGGGACAACTACGAGCAGGCGATGGCGCTCAGCAATGCCACCTCGCAGGCCCACTCGCTGCTGCCGGTGCACCGGCGGATGCTCACCGACATGGAACGCTCCGGTCACCTCAACCGCGAGCTGGAGGCACTGCCCACCGACGACGAGCTCGCCGTACGGCACGAGGCGGGCGACGGCCTCACCGCACCGGAATTCGCCGTGCTCCTGGCGTACGTGAAGATCGGTCTTGAACGTGAGGTCCTGGCCGACAGCCTGGTCGACGAGCCGTGGACGAACCAGGTCCTGGCCCACTACTTCCCGACGCCGCTGCGGGAGCGGTTCGCCGGCCGCATGGCCGGACACCGGCTGCGCCGCGAGATCATCGCGACCGTCCTGGTCAACGAGGTGGTCAACCGCGGCGGGACGTCGTTCGTGTTCCGTGCGATGGAAGAGAGCGGGGCGTCCGCGGCCGACGTGGTCCGCGCCTACATGGTGGTCCGCGAGGTGTACGGCCTGAACGACATTTGGCACGCGACCGAGCAGCTCGACCACCAGGTGCCGACGACGGCCCAGGTCAAGGTCTATCTGGAGTCGCGGCGGCTGCTCGACCGCGCCACCCGCTGGCTGGTCAGCAACCGGCGCTCGCCGATCGACGTGTCGGGCGAGATCGAGCGGCTCGGCCCGGGCGTCGGTGTCCTGCTCGGGGCGCTGTCCGACGTCCTGGTCGGCAACGAGCGCGAGTCGCTGGACAACCACGTCGCCCGCATCACCGGCCTGGGCGTCCCGGCCGATCTCGCCGAGCGGGTCGCGCACGTGGTCTACGGCTTCGGGTTCTTCGACATCCTGGAGACGGCGAAGGGCACCGAGCGTGACCTGATCGAGGTGGCGAAGGTGTACTTCGTGATCTCCGAGCGGTTCCAGATCGACGCGCTGCTGTCGCACATCTCCAAGCTGCCGCGCAACGACCGCTGGCAGACGCTGGCCCGAATGGCGCTGCGTTACGACCTGTACGCCGCGCTGGCCGGGCTGACCGCCGAGGTGCTGCAGTCGACGTCGGGCGAGGCGACGCCGGAAGATCGGGTCTCCGAGTGGGAACACGAGAACGCGGCGTCGATCGCCCGGGCCGGCAATGCGATGGGCAACGTCGAGGACACGCCGGCCGACCTGGCGGCGCTGTCCGTGCTGCTGCGCCAGATCCGCACCTTGGTCAAGACCTCGGCGGCGCGGTGAGCTTGTAGGTAGGTACGGGTACCCCCTTGGGGTATGGTGGGTCGCATGGAGCGGCTCATCGAGCTCAACGTGGGTGGGATGACGTGCGCGGCGTGCGCCAATCGCATCGAGAAGAAGCTCAACCGGCTGGACGGGGTCACCGCGACGGTGAACTACGCCACCGAGAAGGCGCGGGCGCGCGTCCCGGAGTCCATCTCGGAAGACGACCTGATCGCGGTGGTGGAGAAGACCGGATATACCGCCTTCATCGACTCTCCGGCTGCCCCGCCGGCCGCGGCTGACCCGCTGCGTACCCGGCTGATCCTGTCGGTCCTGCTCAGCGTGCCGGTGATCGTGCTGGCCATGGTCCCGGCCTGGCAGTTCGACTACTGGCAGTGGCTGTCGCTGACCCTCGCCGCGCCGGTCGTCGCGTACGGCGGCTGGCCCTTCCACCGGGCCATGGCGGTGAACCTGCGGCACGGCGCGGCGACCATGGACACGCTGGTGTCGCTCGGGACGCTGGCCGCCTTCGGCTGGTCGGTGTGGGCGCTGTTCGTCGGCGACGCCGGGATGCCCGGGATGACCCACCCGTTCTCGCTGACCGCCCGCGGCGGCGACGCCATCTACCTGGAGGCGGCCGCCGGCGTGACCACGTTCCTGCTGGCCGGCCGCTACCTGGAGGCGCGGGCGAAGCGGCGGGCGGGCGACGCGCTGCGGTCGCTGCTGTCCCTCGGCGCCAAGACGGTGACGGTGGTGCGCGCCTCGGTGTCCACCGAGATCCCGATCGACCAGCTGTTGGTCGGTGACACGTTCGTGGTGCGGCCGGGCGAGAAGGTCGCCACCGACGGCGTGGTGGTGGACGGCGCCTCCGCCCTCGACCTCAGCCTGATCACCGGCGAGTCGGTGCCGGTCGAGGTGCGCGCCGGCGACCCGGTGATCGGCGCCACCGTGAACGCCGGCGGGCGCCTCCTGGTGCGGGCGACCCGGGTCGGGGCGGACACCCAGCTGGCCCAGATGGCCCGCCTGGTCGAGGCGGCCCAAGACGGCAAGGCGGCCGTGCAGCGCCTGGCCGACCGGATCGCGGCGGTATTCGTGCCGGTGGTGCTGGCGCTGGCGGCCGGGACGCTCGGCTACTGGCTGGGCACGGGCCGGGGCGTCACCGGCGCCTTCACCGCGGCGGTGGCCGTACTGATCATCGCCTGCCCTTGTGCTCTCGGCCTGGCCACGCCGACGGCCCTGCTCGTGGGGACGGGCCGCGGCGCCCAGCTGGGCATCCTGATCCGCGGCGTGACGGCCCTCGAGTCGACCCGCCACGTCGACACGATCCTGCTCGACAAGACCGGCACGGTCACGACCGGCGTGATGTCGGTGGTCGAGGTACTGCCCGCGGCTGTTCCGCCAGCGCTTCCGGCGGCACTTCCCCCAGGGCTTCCGGGGGCACTTCCCGCGGCGCTTCCGGCGGCTCTTCCCGCGGCTGACGTGCCCTCGCCGGCGGAGGCGCTTTCGGCGGCGGAGCTGCTTCGGCTGGCCGGGGCGGTCGAGGCGGCGTCGGAGCATCCGCTCGGCCGGGCGATTGCCGCCGCCGCGGAGGCCGAGGGTCCGCTCCCGCCGGTGAAAGACTTCCAGGCGACGGCCGGGGTAGGAGTCCGCGGCACGGTCGAAGGCCGGACCGTCGAGGTCCGCCGAGCCGCCTCCGCCGGACGCGACGGCACGGACGAGCCGCCGGCGCGCGTGGCGACCTGGGTCGACGTGGTGGTGGACGGCCGCGTCGAGGGTCGGATCGCGCTCGCCGACGCGGTGCGGCCGACCAGCGCCGCCGCCATCCGCGGTCTGCGCGACCTCGGACTGGACCCGATCCTGCTGACCGGCGACGCCGAGCCGGTGGCGAAGGCGGTCGCCGCCGAGGTAGGCATCGAGCGGGTGATCGCCGGAGTCATGCCGGCGGGCAAGGTCGAGGCGGTCAGCGAACTGCAGGCGCGGGGCCGCTCGGTGGCCATGGTCGGCGACGGCGTGAACGACGCGGCCGCCCTGGCCCAGGCCGACCTGGGCCTGGCCATGGGCGCCGGCACCGACGTGGCGATCGAGGCGTCCGACCTGACCCTGGTCCGAGGCGACCTGACCGCGGCGGTCGACGCGGTCCGCCTCTCCCGCCGCACCCTGAACACCATCCGAGGCAACCTCTTCTGGGCCTTCGCCTACAACGTGGCCGCCATCCCGCTGGCCGCCGCCGGGCTGCTCAACCCCATGATCGCCGGCGCCGCGATGGCCCTGAGCTCGATCTTCGTGGTCCTCAACAGCCTCCGGCTACGAACGTTCAAAGCCGCCTGACCCCTGCGGCGCCGCCGCGCCCGAGGCGGTTCAGCGGCATCCGGAGTAGTGCCCCCATCCAAGGGTCCGCGGACGGCTGGCGAGTGCGCCAGGCTGGGTGACCGAGCATCCCCAACAAAGCCTCAAAAAGGAAAAATGGGGTCGCCGCGCCGCCACCTCCCCCACCCCGGCACTGGGTGGGCCGGAAAGGTAGCGCGGACTTGTGACGGGACCGAGAACTATCCACAGGGCCGGGGAAGAAAAGCGACGAGCCGGGCACTCAGCGATCGCTCCCGAGATCGACCGTGTGCCCGGCTCGCCCTGTTGTCACAGCCCGATTCGAACTGGTCCCGAAGTTCGAATCCGGCTGCGACGTCCCCAGATCCACCTGCCGACATGACGCTACGTGGCGGTAACTACGCGGCGGAAGATCCATCTGCGCAAACCATCCGTTCGGCCAGGCCGAATCCCCCAAGAGGGTAGCTCTCAGTAATTGCAGAGCGATGACCGAGAGTGATCAGTCGCGACGGAGGGAATCGATCAGGGCCAGGATCTGGCGCAGGGCCGGGCGCAGGACGCGCAGGCGGGACAGGGCCACCAGGCGGTCGATCAGGGGCACCGCGCCGTCGATCAGGCGGCGGGTGCGGCGCTGGCCGGGGGACTGGTCGTAGACCCAGAACAGCACCACGCCCATCCACCCCAGCCAGAGCAGCTCGGGCAGCTCCCGCCGCAGCTCGGGGTCGAGCTTGGCCGACGAACCCTCGACCACGTCACGGAACACGTCGATCGCCGCCTCCCGGGCCGGCGACGACTCCCGTGAGAACGGGCTCAGCGGGGACGTGGGCTCGGCCGCCGTCTTGAAGAACGTGGCGGCGAACGAGTGGTACGGCGCGTTCACGTCGATGCCGGCGTGCATCGTCGCGCGCAGCCGGGCGGCGAAATCGCGCTCCGACGACAGGACCGGCGCCACGGCCGCCCGGATCGACGACTGGCTGCGGTCGTAGAACCCCTGGATCAGGTGTTCCTTGGAGTCGAAGTAGTAGTACGCGTTGCCGACCGCGACGCCGGCCTCCTTGGCGATGGCACGCATCGTCGTCTCGGCGTACCCACGCTCGCGGAACAGCCTGAGCGCCGTCTCCAGGATCAGTTGCCGAGTCTGCTCGCCCCGCGCACGACTCCGGCGGGGCGGTGCGTCATCGGCAGGTGTCGTCACACACGTCACCGTAGTCCGCCCCACGAGTCTGGCGTCGGACGGCGCTCGCCGCCCGGATGAACTTGCGCGCCGCGGGCAGCAGCGCCGGCGTGCCCAGCCGCTCGGCCATCCCGCGGTAGTCGGCCAGCGCCCACAGGCAGGCCAGCCACGCGCCGTCATCGGCGTACACCTCACCCTGGTCGCTGATCACGGTCAGATCGCGCAGGGTCGCGGTGTGGTCCAGGCCGGGAAAGCGGGCCCGGGCCTCGGCGGAGCCGGCGGCGACAAACACGAGGGGTACGAGCTGAGCACGGCTCTCGAGCCACCGATGGGCGGTACGGCAGATCGGGCAGCCCTCGTCGTACAGCACCGTGAAGAAACCGATCCGGCCGGCCCCGTGACCGGCCGGATCGGGCGACACCGTCATGCGGGGGCCGGGGGAGGGACGGCGGGGTGGCTCGGCCAGGTTCCGCCGGCGGCCGGATTCGGCGGCTGCTGCGGGTGACCGGGGAGGCGGCCGATCGGCGGCAGGGGCGGCTGCTGCTGTTGCTGGCGCAGGCGGCCCCGGCGGTAGCGGTTGAGGAAGAAGACGTTGAAGAAGTGCAGGACGCCCAGGACGAGCAGCACCAGGCCGATCTTCCAGCTCAGGGTCTCGAGTGCCTTGGCGGCGTTGGGGATGGTCGAGGTGGAGGTCATCGCCACGGCCACGTAACCCAGGTTGAGCAGGTAGAAGCCCATCACCAGGAGCTGATTCACCGCCCGGGCCAGTTTGCTGTCCTGGAAGACGTCTTCCAGGAAGACCATGCCGTTTCTGGACAGCGTGGTGGCTACCCAGACGGTCAGGCCGACGCTGATCGCCAGGTAGGCGAGGTACATCCAGACCTTGTGGTCCATGCTCTTCTTCTCCCTTGAACGTGTTCAACTACATCCTGGACCCATTGTTGAACGTGTTCAAGTGTGGGGGTGGTCACGAACCCGCGGTGGGCACGCTTTGGTGGGTTAGCGCAGGCCCAGAGCCTCGGCTGCGGCCTGGCTGTTGGCCTGGGAGGCGCCGTGGGTGGTGATGAAAGCTGAGGCGCCCTGCGGGCGCCAGGGGGAAGGCCAGCCCATTTCGACCACGGCTACGCGGTGCGTTTTGATCAGGGTCTCGATCAGGGATCTGGCCTCGGGGCTCTGGTGGATTCGGCGGCCGGCGACTATCACCGGGCGATCCTCGGGAGCCCAGGAAGGGTCGATCTCTGAAGGGGGCGCAACGAAGAGCAGCCGGTGATGGGCCAGGGGGGCCAGGCCCCAGGGGACGTTGCCCTCGGCTATGGAATGCGGGGCGTCCAGTTGGATCACGGTGGCGTTGGCCAGGCGTGTCGTGTCGCCCTCGATGTGGATGGCTTGGCGGGCCGCTTCCAGGCCGATGGTGGGGTTGTGCGGTGCGGGGAGTGGCGGTCGGTTGGCCCAGTTGGCCAGGGCTGCTGTGCGGGTGGCGGCGTCTTCCAGGCGGGCTGTTGGCAAGGTGCCGTCAGCTACTGCCTGAGCTATCTCTTCCAGGACGTGGTCGATCAGCTCGGGCGAGACGCGGGCGCCCAGGCACAGAAGGTCGGCGCCGGCCGTGAGGGCTCTTACCGCTGCGGCGCCTACGCTGCCGGCGGCCAGGACGGCGGCGGCCATCTCCAAGGCGTCGGTGATGATCGCGCCTTGGAAGGCCAGTTCCTGGCGGAGCAGGATTTGGAGGATTGCCGGACTGAACGTGGCGGGGGCGTCGCCGGTCAGCGAAGGGATGCGGATGTGGGCGGTCATGACGGCCTGGGTTCCGGCCTCGATGGCTGCGCGGAAGGGCGGCAGGTCCCTCGTGGCCAGGGTCGCGCGGTCAGCGGCGATTGTCGGCAGTGAGGTGTGCGAGTCGGCTGTGGTGGAGCCGTGGCCGGGGAAGTGTTTGGCGCACGCGGCTACGCCGGTGGATTGGAGACCCCTGACCGCGGCGGCGGTGTGGCGGGCTGTCAGGTGGGGGTCGGCGCTGAAGGCTCGGGTGCCGATCGCGGGGTTGTGGGTGGTGGTGTTGACGTCGGCGGTAGGGGCGAGGTTGAGGTTGACGCCGACGGTGGTCAGATCGGTGCCTACTGATTGGTAGATGTCGTGGGTCAGCCGGGTGTCGTCGATTGCGCCTAGGGCGGTGTTCCCGGGATATGGACTGCCGGTCGCGGCGGCGAGGCGGGTCACGTCGCCGGCTTCCTCGTCTATCGCTACCAGGACATCGGGTCGTACGGACCGCAATTCCGCGGTGAGACTGGACAACTGAACCGGTTTGGTTATGTTACTCGCGAACAGCGTTTGCCCCGCCAGGCCATCGCTGAGGAGCCGCAGTGACCATCCGGGCGCGGCCGGGCCGGGAAAAGCGGCCAGCAGCGTCCGAAGGGCGAGACGACGGAGCCCGGAGTCGATCGACATGCTGTCCCCTTCCGCGAACAGACCGGGGAATCCCCGGTTCACGCGATTGCTCGATGCCCATTCGCATCCTCGCTGCATATCCTCGCCTGGGTGACCGGCCGCGGCTCCGGATGGTCATCCGTTCAATATGATAGGAAAGAAACCTAAATGGCAGGGGATACCATTATGGCCGCTACGCGTCTCCCGGGTACGCCCCGGTTGTTGCGGGCACTCAACGACCGCGCGGCGCTGGAGCTGCTGCTGACCCGCGGGCCGCTGACCAGGGCCCAGCTCGGTGAGATGACCGGCCTCAGCAAGGTCACCGCGTCCCAGTTGGTGGAACGGCTGGAGGAGCGCGGGCTGGTCCGGCGGGTGGGTGAGCAGGCCGGTGGCCGCGGCCCGAACGCGCAGCTGTACGCGGTCACGCCGGGCAGCGCCCACGTGATCGGCGTCGAGGTCGGTCCCGACCAGGTGATCGCGGCCTGCGCCGACATCACCGGCTCGATCAGCGGCCGGGTCGAACAGTCCACCAAGGACACCGACGACCCGGTCGGCGTGGTGCACAGCGCGGTGGTGCAGGCGGCCGGGCGGGCCGGCGCCGACATGTCGTCGGTACGCCGGGTCGTGCTGGGCACGCCGGGTCTGGTCGACCCGCGTTCCGGCGAGATCTCGTTCGCGTACGACCTGCCGCGCTGGCACCGCGGCCTGCTCGACGACCTCCGTCGCGACCTCAGCACCACGGTCGTGTTCGGCAACGACGTGAACATGGCCGCGGTGGCCGAGGCGACCGCCGGCGGCGCGGCCGAGGGCGTACGCGACTTCGTGCTCATCTGGGCCGGCCGCGGCGTCGGTCTGGCCACCATGATCAACGGCAAGCTGCACCAGGGCGCGACCGGCGCCGCGGGCGAGATCGGCTGGCTGCCGGTGCCCGGCGCCGAGGTCCCGCGCAACGTGGCCCGGCGCGGCGTGCGGGGCGCGTTCCAGGCGCTGGTCGGGGCGGACGCGGCCAAGGCGATCGGCAAGCAGCACGGCTTCCGTGGCGCCGAAGGGGCCGACGTGGTGCGGGCGGCGGTGGCCGCGGGCGAGGCCGGCGAGCCGGTGCTCGACGAGCTGGCCGGTCGGCTGGCGCTCGGCGTGGCGTCCATCTGTGTGGTCCTGGACCCGCCGCTGGTCGTGCTGGCCGGCGAGATCGGCCAGGCCGGCGGGATCGAGCTGGCGAGCCGGGTCGAGCGCGAAGTGGCGGCGATCACGCTGGTCGCCCCGAAGGTGGTGCCCGGTCAGGTGGCCGTCGAGCCGGTCCTGCACGGCGCGCTGCGGACGGCGCTCGACGCCGTACGGGATGAGGTCTTCGGGTCGACGACGGGGTGACCACCGCGGCCGTGATTGGATGGTGCCGTGCCTGAGGCTGCTGTCGCGATCCCGCCCCACGAAGACACCGTGATCGCGTTCGAGAACGTGAGCGTGGTCCGCGGCGGAAACCACCTGCTGCGCAACCTGAGCTGGCAGGTCGAGCTGGACGAGCGGTGGGTGGTCCTCGGCCCGAACGGGGCGGGCAAGACCACCCTGCTCAACCTCGCGGTCGGCCGAATGCACCCGACCCGCGGCGTCGCCTACGTGCTGGGCGAGCGCCTCGGTCGCACGGACATCAACGAGCTGCGGACCCGGATCGGCCTGACCACCGGTCAGTTCGCCGAGCGCATCCCGGCCGACGAGCAGGTGCTCGACGTGGTCGTCACCGCCGCCTGGTCGGTGGTCGGTCGCTGGAACGAGGAGTACGACCCGCAGGACGTGGCCCGGGCCCGGGCGCTGCTCGGCCAGCTGGGCATGGGCGGGCTGCTCGACCGTACGTTCGGCACCCTGTCCGAGGGGGAGCGCAAGCGGACCCAGATCGCCCGCGCCCTGATGACCGACCCCGAGATGATGCTGCTCGACGAGCCCACCGCGGGTCTCGACCTGGGCGGGCGGGAAGACCTGCTGGGCCGGCTGACCGAGCTGGCCGAAGATCCCGACGCGCCGGCCATGGTGCTGGTCACGCACCACGTCGAAGAGATTCCGCCGGGCTTCACCCATGCGCTGCTGCTGCGCGAGGGCGCGGTCGTGGCGGCCGGCCTGCTCGGCGAGACGATCACCGCCGACAACCTGTCCAAGACCTTCGGGCTGCCACTCGTGGTGGAGCGGCGCGGCGCCCGGTATACGGCCCGGGCGGCGTGATGAGACCCCGGGTCGCGGTGGTCGGCAGCGCCAACATGGACCTTGTCGGTCTGGCGCAGCGCCTGCCCGGCCCGGGTGAGACGGTCCTCGGCGACGACTTCGTGATGACGCCCGGCGGCAAGGGCGCCAACCAGGCGATCGCGGCGGCCCGGGCCGGCGGCGACTGCACGTTCCTGGGCGCGATCGGCTCCGACTCGTTCGGCGTCACGATCAACGCCCGGCTCGCCGCGGCCGGGGTCGATGTCACCGCCGTACGCACCAGCTACGGCTCGTCCGGCGTCGCGGTGATCATGGTGGACCGGGCCGGGGAGAACTCGATCCTGGTCAGCCCGGGCGCCAACCGCACGTTCGTGAACCTCTCCGACGCCGAGAAGTCGCTGATCGCCGGGGCCGACGTGCTGGTCTGCCAGCAGGAGATCCCGGTGGCGACGGTGACCGAGGCGGCCCGCGCGGCCCAGGCCGGCGGCACCCGGGTGCTGCTCAACGCGGCGCCCGCCCGTGAGCTGCCGCCCGACCTGCTCGCCGCGGTCGACCTGCTCGTGGTCAACGAGGTCGAGGCCCGGGCGATCAGCGGCGCGGCCGAACCCGACGTGGCCACGCTGCTTCGGGTGGTGCCCCGGGTCGTGCTCACCATGGGCGGGGCGGGCGCCTGGTACGCCGACCGGGACGGCACGTCGGTCAAGGTGCCGTCGTTCCGGGTCGAGGTGGTCGACACCACAGCGGCCGGTGACGCGTTCTGCGGGGCGCTCTCGGTGGCCTGGGGTGAGGAACGCGACCTGGTCGACGCGGTGCGCTGGGCCTCGGCGGCGGGTGCCGCGTGCGTACGGAAGGTGGGGGCCTATCCCTCACTGCCCAGCCGGGCGGACATCGACGAGATCTACCACGGCTGAGCCGCCGGGCGTGTCGAAGCGGACCGGCTTCGCGCCCACCAGCACGGCCAGGTGCCGCTCCAGGTTCGCCAGCTCGGTCGCGCCGATCTGCCGGGCCCATCGGTCGCGCAGGCCGTTGAAGATCTCCTCACCGGTACGCATCACCGCGAAGCCGAGCTCGGTCACCTGAAGCCTCTTGCGGCGGGCGTCGGCCGGATCCGGCTCGACCGACACGTACCCGCGCTCCTGCAGCACCGCGATCGTCTTCGCCGCCGACTGCTTGGTGACCGACAGGCGGCGGCCCAGCTCCGAGGCGTTGTCGGCGCCCGCGACGATGGCCCGCATGGCGAAGTCATGGACGGGACGCACGTCGTCATAGCCCCGCGAAGCCAGCTCGGTGACCGCGTCGTCCACGAGCGAGCGGAAGCCGCCGAGCAGGAGCAGCGCGAGATCGGCGCCGGAGCGGGAGGACATGGGAAGAGGCTACGACAGGTGGACGAAAGACAGTCAGGGTGTCTATTATTTAGACAGCCGGGTTGTCGATCCGGCCGGACGAAAGAAGCGATCATGACCCTGAACCACGTCTCCGCCGGCGCCGACGGATCCCCGGTCCTGCTGGTCCACGGGTTCCCCGAGACCTCACGGGCGTTCCGGAAGCTGATGCCGCTGCTCGCCGCCGAACACCGGGTCTTCGCCGTCGACCTGCGCGGGTTCGGCGACTCCGAGGTCGCGCCGGACGACTTCGACAGCGCGATGGCGGCCCAGGATCTGCACGAACTGATCGAGCACCTGGGCGTCGGCCCGGTGCACGTCACCGGCCAGGACATCAGCGGCGGGACGGTGTTCCGGCTGGCCACCGACCACCCCGGGGACGTGCTCAGCCTGACCGCCATCGAGACCGGGCTGGCCGGGTTCGGGGCCGAGATGCTGGCCGACGTCGCCCACGGCGGGGCGTGGCACATCGGCGTGCTCGCCGCGCCGGGCATCCCCGAGATGCTGCTCGCCGGTCGCGAGCGGGAGTTCATCGCGGAGTACCTGTTCCCGTCGCTGACCGCGGCGCCGATCGCCGGCGAGGACCTCGACGAGTTCGTGCGCGCCTACTCGCGGCCCGGCGGCTGGCGCGGCGCGGCCGGGCTCTACCGGTCGTTGCTGCGGGAGGGTGACGAGCTGAAAGACCGCCGGGTGAGCGTGCCGGTGCTCGCGGTCGGCGCGGGCGCCGGGTCGTTCACGGCCGACACCATGGCCCGGGCCGCCGCGACCGAGATCAGCTCGGTGCGGATCGGTGGCGGGCACTACGCCGCGATGGAGGCGCCCGAGGAACTGGCGACGGCGCTGCTGGAGTTCTTCAGGCGCTGCGAGCGGAGTTGACGAAGCGGTGGACCTCGGAGCGGAGCACCTCGGTCAGCTGGGACAGGCCCGCCGTGCCCGATTCGTGGCCGCCGTCCACCGCGGTGGCGATGCCGTTCACCAGGTTGCCCATCTCACGGATGCTGCCGGTCACCGCCTCCAGCACGCCGACCGCGTCGGCCGCGGCCTGCTGCACGGTGTTGACCTGGCCCATGATCTCCTCGCTGGAGCTGGACGTCTCGTTGGCCAGCGTCTTCACCTCGCCGGCGACCACGCTGAAGCCGCGGCCCGCCTCGCCGGCCCGGGCCGCCTCGATGGTGGCGTTCAGGGCGAGCAGCCGGGTCTGCGAGGCGACCTGGTTGATCAGGTCGACCGCGTGCCGGATCTGGTCGGAGGCGTTGCGCAGCGATGCCTTGCGGCACACCTCGGCGATCAGCTTGAGCGCGTGGCCGGTGTCGGCGTCGGAGGCGGCCGAAGAGCTCGCGGGCCGCGCTGATCGCCGCCGGTTCGGGCTTGCGCCGGTTCGAGTGGTAGCCGACCACCTTGCCGTGCGCGTCGAAGGACGGCGTGACATGCGCCAGGACCCAGTAGTGGGCGCCGTCGGAGGCGAGATTCACGACGTACGCGAACAGCTCCTTGCGCTCCTTGAGCGTGTCCCACAGCAGCTTGAAGACGGCCCGGGGCATGTCCGGGTGCCGGATGCCCGTGGGACGTACCTGGGTCGCTCTCATGGTTCCCTGATCGTCCCTGGCCGCGACGTTTCCGGGCGGCGGTTTGGCGGAAAAGCTCAGCGCCGGATCGGGCCGCTGTCCAGGGCGCGTTGCAGGGCCCGATAGATCTGACCGAAGCGCTGCCGGTTGTCGGTTCGCAGCAGCAGCACGTCGGCCCCGCGGACCAGGCCCCAGATCTCCAGGTTGCGGCTGCCCCGGTCGTAGGAGCGGTCGATGCGTTCCAGCAGCACGTCGGCCAGTGGCAGGGCCAGCAGGCCGGCCAGGATGCCCCCGCCCACCAGGGCCACCGTCACGCTGGTCGACGCGCCGATGAGCAGCGCGATCAGAATGCCGAGGACGCCCACCAGGATCGGGATCAGGATGGCCAGCCCGATCGCGCCCCGGCCGGCCACCACGCCCCAGGACCGGCGCCCGCGGCGGTGCCAGACGGCGGCGAAGTCGGCCAGCGCGAACTGGCGGCCGGACATCCGCACGCCGGCCGAGGTGACCACAACCTCGGCGTCCTTGTAGTACGTGATCATCACACCCTCGGCGGGACGGCGAAGTGGTAGGCCAAGCCGGTATCCAGGCCGCAGATGGCGTCCTGGGCTACCACTCTACGTAGGCTGGGCGTGACTTCATCGATGAGGAGACGCTTGTGGGCGAGTTCGTGAACCTGGAGACGGCGGACGGGATCGGCACGATCCGGCTGGACCGGCCGCCGATGAACCCGCTGAACACGCAGGTGCAGGAAGAGTTGCGGGTCGCCGCGCAGCAGGCCGCCACCGACCCGGAGGTCCGCGCGGTGATCGTCTGGGGTGGCGAGAAGGTGTTCGCGGCCGGCGCCGACATCAACGAGTTCACCACCCGGACCTTCCAGGACATGACGGTACGGGCGTCCGCGCTGACCGGCGCCTTCACCACGGTCGCCGAGATCGCCAAGCCGACCGTCGCCGCGATCACCGGCTACGCCCTCGGCGGCGGCTGCGAACTGGCCCTGGCCTGTGACTGGCGGGTGGTGGCCGAGGACGCCAAGCTGGGCCAGCCCGAGATCCGGCTCGGCATCATCCCCGGCGCCGGCGGCACCCAGCGGCTGGCCCGGCTGATCGGACCGGCCCGGGCCAAGGACCTGATCTTCTCGGGCCGGATGGTGGACGCCGAGGAGGCCCTGCGGATCGGGCTGGCCGACCGGGTGGCGCCGGCCGCCGACGTCTACGCGACGGCGGTCGCCCTGCTCAAGCCGTACGTGACCGGCCCGGCCCTGGCCCTGCGCGCCGCCAAGCTGGCCATCGACGGCGGCCTGGACCGCGATCTCGCCTCCGGACTGGCCTGGGAGAGCCAGTTGTTCGCCGGCCTGTTCGCCACCGAGGACCGCGTCGAGGGCACCAATGCCTTCGTGGAGAAGAGAAAACCCAAGTTCCAGGGGCGGTAGCTACTCGCATCCGTCGATAGTTTGGCTTAGTGTTCGGCCCGTGACGGAACCGGTCCCGAGCGCGACGTCGCCGCGACGCACGGTGCGCGTGGCCGTCGCCCTCGTGGCCGGGCAGGCGGCCCTGTGCGCGGTGATCGGGTTCGTCACGTTCGGGCCCGGGCCCGGTTCCACGTCCGCCGGTCAGGCCGGCGCCGAGGCGCGCGCCCCGGTGGTGATGCCGACCGCGAACATCGGGCTGCCCGCCGCGCCGCTGCCGCCCGTACCCGGGAAGTCGACCGCACCGCCGCCGAAGCCGCAGGTGAAGCCCAGCCGGGTCGGCCACGCGAAGGCGGAGCCGAGCCCGAAACGCACGACCAGGCGGGCCGCCGCCCCGCCGAAGCCGATCAGCGCGCCGACCACCACGAAGCCGGCCGCCTCGAAGCCCCCGGACATCGGCGTCGCGCCGACCGCTACGCCGGGGAACGAGTTCCAGCTCCCGGTGAAGAAGGGCGACGAGTGCGAGACCGAGGGCGACCGGGGCCGCACTCTGGGCGGCGACGCGGTGCGCTGCGCGAAGGGCGAGGACGGCGCCCTGAGCTGGCAGACCGCCTGATCACACCGAACCCCCTAGAATCGCCTTCATGTCCATCGACCAGGGTCGGCCCCGCCATGCCCTCGGCGTGGACTTCGGCACGTCCAACACGGTCGCGGTGGCGCAATGGCCGGACGGCCGCGCCCGCCCGCTCCTGATCGACGGCTCCCCGCTGCTGCCCTCGGCCGTCTACGCCGAGACCGACGGCCCGCTCTCGGTCGGCCGTGACGCCGTCTACAGCGCCCGGATCGACCCGTCGCGCTTCGAGCCCAACCCGAAACGCCGCATCGACGAAGACCGGGTGCTGCTCGGCGACCGTGAGGTACGCACCGTCGAGATGTTCGCCGCGGTGCTCTCCCGGGTGGCCGAGGAGTGGCGGAACGCGGCCGGTCCGGTGCCGCCCTCGGTCACGCTGACCTGCCCCGCGTCGTGGGGCGCGACCCGGCGCACGCTGCTGGCCGAGGCGGCCACGATGGCCGGGCTGAACGACGCGCGGCTGGTCGCCGAGCCGGTGGCGGCGGCCACCTACTTCGCCGGCGTGCTCGGGCGGGACGTGCCGATCGGGTCGGTCGTGGTGGTGCACGACTTCGGGGCGGGAACGTTCGACGCCAGCGTCGTCGCGCGTACCGCCGAGGGTTTCGAGGTGCTGGCCGTGGACGGGCGGGACGACGTCGGTGGCCTGGACATCGACGCCGCCCTGATCGACCACCTGGCCGCCGGGGACGACGGCTGGCGACCGCTGCTGATGCCCGAGACGCTGGCCGAGCGGCGGGCCCAGCGGCAGCTCTGGGACGACGTGCGGATCGCCAAGGAACGGCTGTCCCGGGCCCAGTCCGCCGACCTGGTGGTGCCGCTGCTCAACCACGAGGTGCACATCACCCGGGACGAGCTCGAGAAGCTGGCCCGGCCGCTGATCGACCAGACCGTGCGGGTCACCAAGGAGCTGCTCGACTGGGCCCAGCTGGCCGAGGGGCGGCTGGCCGGGGTGTTCCTGGTCGGCGGCGCGAGCCGGATCCCGCTGGTGGCCACGCTGCTGCACCGGGCCATCGGGGTGGCTCCGGTGGCGATCGAGCAGCCCGAGATGGTGGTGGCCGAGGGCAGCCTGCTCGCCGACGAGGCGCTGCTGGCCGGCGAGCCGGCGGCGCCGGGGCCGACCGAGGAGATGCCCAGGTACGGCGTGCGGCCGTCGCCGTCGCCCGGGCCCCCGCCCCCGCCCCCGGACGTGGTGCCGGACACCTTCGACTACAGCCAGTACGACTTCGGCCCGTCCGGCGGCGAGTCGAACCGCGAGCTGAGGCCGGCGGTCGACCCGTGGGCCGACGCGGCGCCGATGCCGTGGATCCCCGACCCGGCCGCGACCGTGGTCAAGGAGCCGTTCGGGCTGATCACTCCGACCTCGTCGCCGCCGTCGGTCCCGCCCGCCACCCGGCCGGTCCCGCCGGTCTCCCGGCCGTCCTCGCCGGCGCCGATGCCGACGAAGCCCTTCTCCGATTCGCGGCCGCCGCGCACGGTGGCCCGCCCGCCGGTGAGTCAGCGGCCGCCGGTGAGTCAGCGGCCGCCGGCGCCGCGGCCGCCGGTCCGGAAGAAGCGGGGCCTGCGGAAGTTCGTCCGGTTCCTCCAGGTCCTGCTGAGCATCGCCGTGCTGATCACCGCACCGGTGCTGGCGATGGCGCTGGCCTACGGCTACGGCAACGGCGATCCGTTCATCGACGACGTCGAACAGGTCTTCTACGACATCGCGCGATTGATCCGCGGCGGATAAGGTGAATGAGATTCACGACTGACGTTTCTTGAGGGGTGCGGCATGGCGGATTCGATCGAGGGCCACGGCGGCGAGCTGGCGCTGGCCATGCTGCGGGCGTACGGGGTCACGGAGATGTTCACGCTCTCCGGCGGCCACGTCTTCCCGCTGTACGACGCCGCCCACAAGGCCGGCTTCCCGATCTTCGACGTGCGCCACGAGCAGTCCGCGGTGTTCGCCGCCGAGGCGGTGGCCAAGCTCCAGCGCCGGCCCGGCCTGGCCGTGCTCACCGCCGGCCCCGGCGTCACGAACGGCATCTCCGGCCTGACGAGCGCCTTCTTCAACGCGTCCCCGGTGCTGGTGATGGGCGGGCGGGCGCCCGCCTTCCGCTGGGGCTCGGGCAGCCTCCAGGAGATCGACCACCTGCCGCTGGTCACGCCGGTCACCAAGTACGCCGCCACGGCCGCCGACACCGCCTCGATCCCGGGCGAGGTGTCCGCCGCCCTGACCGCCGCCCTCACACCGCACCGCGGGCCGGCCTTCCTCGACGTACCCCTCGAAGTGCTCTTCTCCTCGGACGACGCGGCGGCCCCGGTGGCCAACGCGATCGCCCCGCTCGAGGCCGACCCCGACGACGTGGCCAAGGCGGCCGCGCTGATCGCCGGGGCCGAGCGTCCGGTGATCATCGCCGGCTCCGACGTCTGGGCCGGCGGCGCGGTCGACGCCCTGCGCGCGGCGGCCGAGGCCCTGGGGGTGCCGGTCTTCACCAACGGCATGGGCCGCGGCGCGCTGCCGCCCGGCCACCCGCTGGCCTTCGCCAAGGCCCGGCGCCCGGCCCTGAGCGAGGCCGACGTGGTGGTCGTGATCGGCACGCCGCTCGACTTCCGGCTCGGCTTCGGCGAGTTCGACGCCCAGGTCGTCCACATCGTGGATGCCCCGTCGCAGCGCGCGTCGCACGTGTCGACCGCCGTCTCCCCGGCCGGTGACCTGGTTCAGATCCTCACGGCCCTGGCTCAGAAAAACGCCGACCACGCCGAGTGGATCGCCGGTCTGCGGACGGCCGAGGACGCCGGCAAGGCCCGGGACGCCGAGGCGATGGCGGCCGAGACCGACCCGATCAAGCCCGCCCGCATCTACGGCGAGCTGCGCAAGGTGCTGGCCGAGGACGCGGTGACCATCGGCGACGGTGGCGACTTCGTCTCGTACGCCGGCCGCTACCTCGAGCCCGCCCGCCCCGGCACCTGGCTCGACCCGGGCCCGTACGGCTGCCTCGGCACCGGCATGGGCTACGCCATGGGGGCGCGGGTCACCTACCCCGACCAGCAGGTCTGCGTGCTGATGGGCGACGGCGCGGCCGGCTTCTCCCTGATGGACGTCGAGTCGCTGGTCCGCCAGCAGCTCCCGGTGGTGATCGTGGTCGGCAACAACGGCATCTGGGGCCTCGAGAAACACCCCATGCAGGCGATGTACGGCTACGACGTGGCCGCCGACCTGCAGCCGGGCCTGCGCTACGACGACGTGGTCCGGGCCCTGGGCGGCGCCGGCGAGACCGTCGAGAAGCCGGGCGAGATCGGCGCCGCTCTCGACCGCGCGTTCGCGGCACATGTTCCGTACCTGGTCAACGTGCTGACCGACCCGGCCGACGCCTACCCCCGGTCGTCCAACCTGGCCTGAGCCCTACGCCTTGGGGGCGTCGTCGCCGTTCGCGTTGCGGTGACCGTCGGGCTCGCGTTCCTCGTCGCGAGGGCGTTCCGGCTCGGGCTCGTGCAGGTCGCGTTCCCACTGGGAGAGCAGCTCGCGATCGCGCCGGGCCTGCTCGGAGTTCATCGAGCGCAGGAACTCGGGGTCGTCGTCGGGGGAGGCCGGCCGCGGCCGGTACGGGTTCACGCCGTGCGCGGCGACCGGCCGGCCCCACAGGTAGTAGGCCATCGGCCCGATCAGGGGCACGAACAGGACCACCAGGACCCACAGCGCGCGGGGCAGGTTACGAACGCGGTCGGCCGCGAGGCAGCTGATCAGCGCGAGCACCAGCAGCACGAGCTGCGCGGCCGCGAGAAAGACGAACAACCGGACCATGACGCAATGATGACGCGCCAACCTGGGAACGGCATGGGTCAGAGGGTGACAACCAGTCCACCGATGACCGCGAGCCCCACCGTCAGCAGCGCGCAGGCCACCACGGTCCGGCGGCCCGGTTGTGGTGGGTGCCGGATCAGACCCCTTTTGCGGCGGTACGCGAGAGCGATCAGCCCCGCGCAACCGGCCATCGCCGCGCTCGCCGCCAGCAGCTGCCACGGCCCGGGGTCGGCGAAGGCGGGCCGCAGCGCCAGCAGGGCCGCGACGGTGCCGGTCATCGCCGTCCGCCGCCAGGCCAGCCGGGTGCGGGCGGCCGAGGCCCCGACGTCGTCCAGCATCAGAAGCCGCGCATCAGCACGGTGATCACCAGGATCGCGGCGCCGAACGCGACGACGATGGCCAGGATCGCCGGGAACCGCGTACGCGGCAGATCCTGCTTGAGCCGCATGGCCCGTTCGGTGCGGGCCCAGTGGTCGACCGCGCGCAACGCGACCAGGCCGCCGAGCACCAGCAGCAGCACCGCGATGGCCTCGCGCAGGTGGGCGATGGCCAGCGGCGGCAGGAACTGCGCGCAGGCCAGGCCGCCGGCGATCAGCGCCAGGCCGGTCCGGATCCAGGCCAGGAAGGTGCGTTCGTTGGCCAGCGAGAAGCGGTAGTCGGGCGGCTCGCCCACCCCTTCCGCCCGGTCGGGGTCGAACCACTGTCGCAGGTCGCCGATCACCGGCTGATTATCGACCCCCGAGGTGAACCAGGCCCGCCCCGGGCGTTGCCGGGACGTGGTAGAGGATGGGTCGAGAGTTTTTTCACTCCCGGTCCCCGTCCCGCACATGCTACTGGCGGGTAACCTTCGAGTGGCTGATGCCTGCCCCCACATTCGCTTGTGGGGCGGGACCTCGCGAGGCGAATGTGGGACTGGGCATTTACTACAGGAGGGTTGTCGAAGCGCGATGAACATCGTCGTACTGGTCAAGCAGGTGCCCGACTCCGGCGCCGAACGTTCGCTGAGCGCCACCGACAACACGGTCGAGCGCGGCTCCGGGAACGTCATCAACGAGATGGACGAGTACGCCATCGAGGAGGCGCTGAAGATCAAGGAGGCGCACGGTGGCGAGGTGACCATCCTGACCATGGGTCCGGACACCGCCACCGAGTCGATCCGCAAAGCGCTGTCCATGGGCCCGGACAAGGCGGTGCACGTCCAGGACGACGCGCTGCACGGCTCCTGCGCGGTCGCCACCTCCAAGGTCCTCGCCGCCGCCCTCGGCACGCTCTCGGCCGACCTGATCATCTGTGGCGCCGAGTCGACCGACGGCCGCGTCCAGGTCATGCCCCACATGCTGGCCGAGCGCCTCGGCCTGGCCGCGCTGACCGGCGCCCGCAAGCTCACCGTGGACGGCGACACCCTGACCGCCGAGCGGCAGACCGACGAGGGCTACGAGGTCGTCTCGGCCGCCACGCCGGCCATCGTCAGCGTCTGGGACACCATCAACGAGCCGCGGTACCCGTCCTTCAAGGGCATCATGGCCGCGAAGAAGAAGCCGGTGCAGACGCTGTCGCTGAGCGACCTGGGCGTCGCGGCCGACGAGGTCGGCTTCGCCGGGGCGACCTCCGAGGTGGTCTCGGCGGCCAAGCGCCCGCCGCGGTCCTCCGGAACCACGATCACCGACGAGGGTACGGGCGGCCGGCAGCTGGTCGAGTACCTCGCGTCCGAGAAGTTCGTCTGAGAGAGGCTGTCGTAATGGCTGAAGTACTGGTCGTCGTCGAGGCCTCGCAGGCCGCCGGCGTCAAGAAGGTCACGCTCGAGATGCTCACCATCGCCCGAACCCTGGGCGAGGTGTCGGCCGTCGTGTTCGGCGGAGCCGGCGCGGCTTCGTCCTTCGCCGAGAAGCTCGGTGAGTACGGGGCGGCCAAGGTCTACGCCGCCGAGGGCGACGACATCGACGGCTACCTGGTCGCGCCCAAGGCCACCGTGCTGGCCGACCTGGTGAAGCGGGTCTCGCCGGCCGCGGTGCTGCTCGGCTCGACCCAGGAGGGCAAGGAGATCGCCGCCCGGCTTGCCGTCAAGCTGGACAACGGGCTGCTCACCGACGCGGTCGAGCTGGCCGCGGACGGCACCGCGACCCAGGTGGTGTTCGCCGGCTCGACGATCGTGCAGGCCAAGGTGAAGCGGGGTCTCCCGATTGTCACCATCCGGCCCAACTCGGTCACCCCGGCGCCCCAGCCCGCCCCGGCCACGGTCGAGCAGCTCACCGTCGAGGTCGGCGAGAAGGACAAGCTGACCAAGGTGGTCGAGCGGGTCGCCGAGCAGAAGGGCTCCCGCCCCGACCTCTCCGAGGCGTCCATCGTGGTCTCCGGCGGCCGCGGCGTCGGCAACGCCGACAACTTCAAGCTCGTCGAAGAGATGGCCGACCTGCTCGGCGCCGCGGTCGGCGCCTCCCGCGCGGCCGTCGACTCCGGCTACTACCCACACCAGTTCCAGGTCGGCCAGACCGGCAAAACGGTGTCCCCGCAGCTCTACGTGGCGCTGGGCATCTCCGGCGCGATCCAGCACCGGGCCGGCATGCAGACCTCGAAGACGATCGTCGCGGTCAACAAGGACCCCGAGGCGCCGATCTTCGAGCTGGCCGACTTCGGCGTGGTCGGCGACCTCTTCAAGGTGGTCCCGCAGGCCGACGAAGAGATCCGCAAGCGCAAGTAGAACCACGTTCGCAGGACGGCCCGGCGGAATTCCGCCGGGCCGTCCGTGTCCGCAGTGGTAGCTCTGAGCGGTATCCGGGCCCCGGATACCGCTCAGAGCTACCACCGCGTCAGCGGCTCTTCCAGGCGGTGGCGCGGCGGGAGCGTTCGACGGCGCCGGGGAGGGCGGCGAGCAGGGCGTCGACGTCGTCGCGGGTGGAGGTGTGGCCGAGGGTGAAGCGGAGGGACGAACGGGCGCGGTCGTCGTCGGCGCCCATGGCCAGCAGGACGTGGGAGGGCTGGGCGACGCCGGCCGAGCAGGCCGAGCCGGTCGAGCAGGCGATGCCCTGGGCGTCGAGCAGCAGCAGGAGGGCGTCGCCCTCGCAGCCGGGGAACGAGAAGTGGGCGTTGCCGGCCAGGCGGTCGGCCGGGTCGCCGTTGTAGATGGCGTCGGGCAAGGCCTCGACGATGCGGGTGACCAGATCGTCGCGGAGGGCGCCGACGCGGGCGGCGTACTCGGCCTGGCCCTTCACCGCGGTCTCCACCGCCACCGCGAAGGCGGCCACGCCGGCCGTGTCGAGGGTGCCGGAACGCACGTCGCGTTCCTGGCCACCGCCGTGCAGGATCGGGGTGCAGGCGACATCACGGCCCAGCAACAGGGCGCCGACCCCGACCGGGCCGCCCAGCTTGTGGCCGGTCAGGGTGAGGGCGGCCGCGCCGCTGGCCGCGAAGTCGACCGGGATCTGGCCGACCGCCTGCACCGCGTCGGTGTGGAACGGGACGCCGGCCCGCGCCGCGACCGCGGCCAGCTCGGCGATCGGCTGGATGGTGCCGACCTCGTTGTTGGCCCACTGGACGCTGATCACGGCGATGTCGTCGTGCTCGTCGACCAGCGCGGCCAGCGCCGCCGGGTCGACCCGGCCGGCCGCGTCGACCGGCAGCCAGGTCGGGTCGGCGTCCTCGTGGGCGCCCAGCCAGTCGACCGCGTCCATCACCGCGTGGTGCTCGACCGCGGAGGCGACCACCCGGCCCAGGCCGGGGTCGGCGTCGCGGCGGGCCCAGAACAGGCCCTTGGTCGCCAGGTTGTCGCTCTCGGTCCCGCCGCTGGTGAAGACCACCTCGGAGGGGCGGGCGCCGAGCACCGCGGCGATCCGCTCGCGGGACTCCTCGACCAGCCGGCGGGCGCCCCGGCCGGCGGCGTGCAGGGACGACGCATTACCGACCTGCCGGGCCGCTGCGACATACGCGTCGAGCGCCTCGGGAAGCATCGGTGTGGTCGCCGCGTGATCCAGGTAGGCCATCAACAAGACAGCTTATGCCTACGCCTCGCGACGACGCCCGCACGCTTTCACCGGGGCCAGGTCCCGGGCTCGAGCGGCTTGCCGCCGAAGGTCAGCCCCTCGACGATGCCGATCGCGTCCGGCTGGGCCGCGCCCACCACCGACACCGAGTATCCCGCCAGGTCGGGGACCATGAGCAGGTCCTGGGACAGCCGGCGGAGGCCTGGATCGCCGGGCTGCCGCGGCGGGCTGGGTTTCGCCACCGACGCCCAGTACGCCGGCCCACCGGCGACTGTGATGTTCGGCTCCTCCCGCCGGGCGGGCATGCCCGCGTCGGCGACCACCACGAGGTCCTTCCCGTCCTTGCGCCAGATCACCTTGGAGCGGACCGTCCGTGGCGGGTTCCCGGTGAACGAGAAGTTGCAGCTGACGTACTCGTAGCCGGCCGGGATGTAGGACGCGCGGAACGCGACCCGGCACTCCCGCGTGCCGTCCGGGATCACCGCCTCGGCCGCGGCGATCGGGGCGCCGATGTCGGTGCCGGCTGACAGCACGAGGCCGTACCGGCCGTCCTTCAGCCGCCAGCGGAGCAGGTAGCCGCCGCTCTCGGCCGGATCGGTCCAGCGTCGCAGGGTGGCCGGGCGCCCGCCGACGGTGGCCGGCTGATCGCTCGTGCCCGGGACCGGGGTGACGTACTTCGAGCGGCCGATCTCATCGCCGGCCAGCGCCTTCTCCAGGGCGGCCTGATTGTCGGAGAGGTAGACGCTGAGGGTCGTCTCGGCCCGACTCAGGCTCATCGAGAGCAGCTCCACGCCCTGGCCGGTGTACACGTAGTCGACCTCGGCCCCGGCCGCCTTCTCGTCGATGTCGAAGTGCACGTCGCCTCCGAGCGGGCCGGCCGCCTGGTGTGGCGGCGCGGCCGGCGGCCGGAGCAGCGGGACCGCCAGCAGCGCGCCCAGCACCATCACCGCGGTTCCGGCGGCGGCGGCGATCCGGCGGTTGCGGCGGATCCGGCCGGCCCGGAGCACCGCCCGCCCGGTCAGGTCGCCCGGAACCGGCACCTCCCCGGCGTCGGCGTGCAACGTGTCGCGGAGCTTGTTCTCGATGTCGGTCACGGTCGGTCCCTCCCGTCGGCGATGGGGTAGCGGTCGCGCAGCGCCTGGAGGCCGCGCATGGCGTGCGTGCGTACGGTCACCTCGCGGCAGCCCAGGATCGCCGCGATCGTGCCGTCGTCGAGATCCTCGTAGTAGCGCAGGACCAGCACGGTCCGTTGCTTCGGAGGCAGCCGGGCGATCAGGCGCCGCATGTGGTCCCGTTCCACCACCGCGCCGGCCGTGTCCTGCGGCCCGGGCCGGTCCGGCCGGATGTCGGTCGGCACCTCGTGGCTGCTGCGCCGGCGCCACCACGCGCGCGAGGCGTTGACCAGCACGCGGCGCACGTACACGTCGGGTTGGTCGGTCCGGCGGATCCGGTCCCACTTCAGATAGGCCTTGGCCAGCGCTTCCTGCACCAGGTCCTCGGCGCGGTGCCGGTCCCCGGTGAGCAGCGTGGCGAACCGGAGCAGCGCGGCGCCCCGAGCCGCCGCGTACTCCTCGAAGGTGGCCGGAGGGGCTTCCTCGGCCGTCATCGCCTGCGTCACGTCTCTCCGAGGCGGTGAGTGGTCCGTTCCGTTGACACGGTTACGCTTGTCATCATGCGGGTTCTTGCGGCGATGTCGGGCGGGGTGGACTCCGCGGTCGCGGCCGCGCGCGCGGCCGATGCGGGCCACGATGTCACGGGCGTCCATCTGGCGTTGTCCCGTAACCCACAGACCTACCGCACCGGCGCCCGCGGCTGCTGCACGCTGGAAGACTCCCGCGACGCGCGCCGGGCCGCCGACGTGATCGGCATCCCGTTCTACGTGTGGGACATGGCCGAGCAGTTCCACGACAGCGTGGTCGACGACTTCGTGGCGGAATACGCGGCCGGGCGTACCCCCAATCCCTGCCTGCGCTGCAACGAGAAGATCAAGTTCGAGGCGGTGCTCGACCGGGCCGTCGCGCTGGGCTTCGACGCGGTGGTGACCGGCCACCACGCGCGGCTGGGCGCCGACGGCCGGCTGCGGCGCAGCGTCGACCAGGCCAAGGACCAGTCGTACGTGCTGGCCGTGCTGACCGGCGAGCAGTTGTCGCGGTCGGTCTTCCCGCTCGGCGACTCGACCAAGGAGCAGGTGCGCGCCGAGGCGGCCGAGCGCGGGCTGGCCGTGGCCGAGAAACCGGATTCGCACGACATCTGTTTCATCGCGGACGGCGACACCCGGGGCTTCCTGCGCGACCGGCTGGGCGAGGCGCCGGGCGACATCGTCGACGCGGCCACCGGGGCGACGCTCGGGCAGCACCAGGGCGCTTACGCGTACACCATCGGTCAGCGCAAGGGTCTCGACCTGCGCGTGCCGGCGGCGGACGGGCAGCCGCGCTACGTGTTGTCGATCACCCCGGTCACCAACACCGTGACGGTCGGGCCGCGGTCGGCGCTGGAGGTCTCGCGGGTCATGGCGACCAGGCCGATCTGGCACGGCGCCGCGTCCTCGCCGGTCGAATGTGACATCCAGATGCGTGCGCACGGCGAGGTCGTGCCGGGCGTCGTGACGATCGAGGACACCATGCTGACCGCCGAACTGCGCACTCCCGCCCGCGGCATCGCCCCGGGCCAGGCCCTGGTGGCCTACCGGAAGGACCCGGCGGGCGACATCGTCCTCGGGTCGGCCACCATCGAGTCGGCCGACGCCGGTGCCTGACCGGCCGGAGTTCCCGTGGCCGGTCGGCGCCGCCACCGGGATCGGCTCGCTGCCCGGCACCGACATCGCCGAGGCCCAGCGCCTGATCTTCGGTGAGCTGCCCGACCTGCCCCACCTGGCCGAGTTGCCGGCGCGCGGGCCGGGCGCGGACATGATCGGCCGGAGCGCGGGCCTGCTCGCCGATCTGCCGGTGCAGGTCTACGTCGGGCGCTGGCAGGTGGCTCCCCGTCCCGGGCGCGACCTTCGCACCACCGCCGACCTGCGGGAACGCGACCTCGACCAGTTGACCGAGCAGGGCGCGGGGTACGCCGGGACGGTCAAGCTCCAGGCGGCCGGCCCGTGGACCCTGGCCGCGAGCGTCGACCTGCCGATCGGCGGGCGGCTGCTGCGCGACCCGGGCGCGGTGCGCGATCTCGGCGCGTCGCTCGCCGAGGGCCTGCGCCGGCATGTCGACGAGGTGCGCAAGCGGCTGCCCCGGGCGCGGGTGCTGTTGCAGCTGGACGAGCCGTCGCTGACCGCGGTGCTGGCCGGGCAGGTGCCGACCGAGAGCGGGCTGAGCGCCTACCGGGCGGTCGATCCCGCCGACGCGGCCACGGCGCTGCGCGGCGTGATCGAGGCCGTGGGTGTGCCCGTGGTGGTGCACTCGTGCGGGCCGGACGTTCCTCTTCAGGTGGTGCGCGACTCCGGTGCGGCGGCCGTGAGCCTCGATCTGTCGCTGCTGAAAGATCTCGACCCGCTGGGCGAGGCTCTGGAGGCCGGGCTGGGCCTGTTCGCCGGGGCCTTCGGGCTGAGCGACGCCCCGCCGACCGGCAAGCAGGTCGCCGATCGGGTGGCCAGGCTGTGGAAGCGGCTCGGCTTCCCGGCGGCCACGCTGCCGGCCCAGGTGGTGGTCACCCCGGCCTGCGGCCTGGCCGGAGCGTCCCCCGATTTTGTCCGCGCCGCCCTGAAAGCCTGTCGTGAGGCCGGCCGCCGTCTGGTCGAGGCGTAGCTCCCCGAAACTGTCAGGGGTGGGTACTAAATTGGCCTCCAAGCACGAAACACGGAGGTCAGGGTGCCCAACGAGATCGCGGAACCGTCGGCCGAGGTGAGCACGGCCCACGCCGAGCTGGCCGAGGAGTTGCTCGGTCATCAGTACCGCTATTACGTGCTTGACTCGCCGACCATCGCCGACGCCGAGTTCGACCGGAAGCTGAAAGAGCTCGAGGCGATCGAGCAGAAATACCCCTCGTTGCGTACGCCCGAGTCGCCGACGCAACGGGTCGGCGGCACGTTCTCCACGCTCTTCACCCCGGTCGAGCACGCCGAGCGGATGATGTCGCTGGACAACGTCTTCGACATCGACGAGCTCCAGGCGTGGTCCGACCGCACCGTCCGTGACGCGGGCGGCCCGGTGCCGTTCATCTGCGAGCTCAAGGTTGACGGGCTGGCCATCAACCTGACCTACGAGAAGGGCAAGCTGGTCCGCGGGGCCACCCGCGGCGACGGGCGCACCGGGGAAGACGTGACCTCCAACGTCCGCACGATCCGCGAGATCCCCGAGCGGCTGACCGACGACGACCCGCCCGAGCTGCTCGAGGTGCGCGGCGAGATCTACTTCCCGGCGTCCGCCTTCGCCGACCTCAACGCACTCCTGGTCGAGCAGGGCAAGGCGCCGTTCGCCAACCCGCGCAACGCGGCGGCGGGCAGCCTCCGCCAGAAAGACCCGCGGGTCACCGCCTCCCGCGGGTTGCGCATGGTGGTGCACGGCATCGGCGCGCGTAAGGGCTTCACCCCCGATTCCCAGTCCCATGGGTACGAAGCACTGAAGTCGTGGGGGCTGCCGACCAGCGAGCGGTGGAAGCTGGTCGACGGCATGCCCGGGGTCCGCGACTACATCGACTACTACCGCGAACACCGGCACGACGTCGAACACGAGATCGACGGCGTGGTGATCAAGGTCGACCCGGTCTCGATCCAGGGCCGGCTCGGCTCGACCAGCCGGGCGCCGCGCTGGGCGATCGCCTTCAAGTACCCGCCCGAAGAGGTCACCACCAAGCTGCTCGACATCCAGGTCAACGTCGGACGCACCGGCCGGGTCACCCCGTTCGCGGTGCTCGAGCCGGTGAAGGTGGCCGGTTCCACGGTCGGCCTGGCCACGCTGCACAACGCGCGCGAGGTCGAGCGCAAGGGCGTCTGGATCGGCGACACCGTGGTGCTGCGCAAGGCCGGTGACGTGATCCCCGAGGTGCTCGGGCCGGTCATCGACCTGCGGCCCGACGACGCGCGCCAGTTCGTGATGCCGACCGAGTGCCCGGCCTGCGGCACGACGCTCGCTCCGGCCAAGGAGAGCGACATCGACATCCGCTGCCCCAACAGCCGGTCCTGCCCGGCCCAGTTGCGCGAGCGGGTGTTCCACCTGGCCGGCCGGGGCGCGTTCGACATCGAGGTGCTCGGCTACAAGGCGGCCCAGGCGCTGCTCGACGAGCACATCATCACCGACGAGGGCGACCTGTTCGCGCTGACCGCCGACGACCTGATGCGCTCGCCGTTCTTCGTCAACAAGGACGGCAGCCTGGGCAGCAACGCGACGAAGCTGCTGGAGAACCTCGAGGAGGTCAAGGGCCGGCCGCTGTGGCGGGTGCTGGTCGCGCTGTCCATCCGACACGTCGGCCCGACCGCGGCGCAGGCCCTGGCCCGGGAATTCGGGTCGATGGAAGCGATCGAGGCGGCCGTCTCGTCCGACGAGGGCGCCGAGAAGCTGTCCGAGGTCGACGGCGTGGGCCCGACGATCGGGGTCAGCCTGCGCGAGTGGTTCACCGTCGACTGGCACCGCGACATCGTCCGCAAGTGGCGCGAGGCCGGCGTGCGGATGCGCGACGAGCAGAGCGACGACGGCCCGAAACCGTTGGCCGGCCTGACCCTCGTGGTGACCGGCACGCTGGCGTCCTTCTCGCGCGACGCCGCCACCGAGGCGGTCACCTCACGCGGCGGCAAGGTGAGTGGCTCGGTGTCGAAGAAGACGTCCTTCGTGGTGGTCGGCGACAACCCCGGCAGCAAGTACGACAAGGCGCTCCAGCTGAAGGTGCCGGTGCTCGACGACGACGCCTTCGCGGTGCTGCTGTCCGAGGGGCCGGAGGCGGCCCGGGCGGTCGCCGAGATCGCCACGGACGAGTGATTCTCCGGCCGTAGCGCGTTCGGCGGCCCTTCTCGATTTGATATCTGGCGAGTCTGTTTCGCGTAGATATGTCGGCCCACGCCTATCGTGAGGAGCATCGGCCGGTCGACGCCACCGTGGAGGTCGCATGGAGACCGCACAGCTACGCCGCGCGGTGCCCGCCGCCCTGGTGACGGGTACGACTTCACGGCGTCGGCGGCGGCCCTCCTCCCGGGCGGTGCTCTACGTTCTGGTGGCCGGCGCCGAGTTCCTGCTGTGGGCGGTCTCCGGGCCGGCCGGGCTGCCCTCCGCGTACTGGGTGATGGCCGTGCTCGCGGTCGCCGTGAACGTGCGGCCCTACCTGGTCGCCGATCGCCGCTCCAGCTCGATCATCCTGCCGTCCATCTGCTTCACCTTCGCGATCACCCTGGCCTGGGGCATCGTCCCGGCGCTGGCCGCCGAGATCGCCGCGGTCACCGTCGCGGCGAGCCGGATGCGCCGCCCGCTCCGGCGGACCGTCCACCTGATCGTCCAGCACGGCGTCGCCCTGGCCGCGGTGGCCGTCGTCGCGAGGGTCACCGGCCTGCACCCCGGCGGCGACCCCGGCTGGGACGACGCGCTGGTCACGGTCGGCGCGGCGGCCGCCTGGATGGCTGCCCGGCTCGGGCTGGCCGCGTTCGTCGCCCGCTGGCGGTCCGCGCCCGGCCCGCGCCGCGTCCGGCACGTCGAGCTGTTCGCCACGGCGGCGCTGCTGCTGCTCGGGCCGGTGGTGCTGGCGGCCGCCACGGGCGGGCCGGCTCTCGTACCCCTGGTGCTTCTGGCCCTGCTCGCCGTCCATCGCATGGTGCGGTCGACCGGCGAGTCCGAGCGGGCCGGCCGGGTCGACGCGCTGACCGGCCTGCCGAACCGCCGGGCCCTGCAGGCGTCGGTCGTGGAGCGTGGGCTCGGGCGCGGCCTGCACCGCCCCGAACGCCAGCTCGCGTTGCTGCTGCTGGACATCGACCGCTTCCGTACGGTCAACGACGCCCTCGGCCACGCCCTCGGCGACCGCCTCCTGATCGAGGTGGCCCGCCGCCTCGCCGCCGCCGTCCCGCCCCACGACCTGGTCGTCCGCCTCGGCGGGGACGAGTTCGCGGTGCTGGCCACCCGGGTCGACGGTCCGGCCGCGGCCTGCCGCATCGCCGGGCATCTCGGCGAGGCGCTGGGCCGGCCGTTCCTGCTGGGCGGCACCACGGTCGACGTCAGCGCGTCGATCGGCATCGCCGTGCAGAACGAACGCGGATCCGACGGCGCGGCGCTGCTCCGGCAGGCCGAGGCCGCCATGTACGACGCCAAGCAGCGGGGCGACCAGGTCGCGGTCTACGGGCCGGACGCCGCCCACTGCTCGCCGGACCGGCTGACCCTGCTCGCCGACCTGCGGCGGGCGTTGCTGGAGGACCGCGGGTCGGACGGGATCACGCTCTTCTACCAGCCGCAGATCGCCATCGCCACCGGCGAGGTGGTCGGGGTCGAAGCGTTGCTGCGGTGGCGGCATCCGACACGCGGGCTGGTCGGGCCGGAAGAGCTGTTGCGGGTGGCCGAACAGACGCCGGTCATGCGGATGCTCACCGCCCGGGTGCTGCGGGAAGTCATCGCCCAGCTCGGGGTGTGGCGTGCGGCCGGGCGGGACATCCGCGCCTCGGTCAACGTCAGCGTGCGCGACCTGCACGCCGGTGACATCGCCGATCAGATCTCGGCGCTGCTGGCCGCGGCCGGGGTGCCGGCCGGGATGTTGCAGCTGGAGATAACCGAGAGCGCGTTGATGGCCGATCCCCACCGGGTGGTCGAGACGATCACCCGGCTCGACCGCATGGGGGTGGCGATCAGCCTGGACGACTTCGGGACCGGGTACTCGTCGCTGCAACATCTGCGGAGGTTGCCGCTGTCCGAGGTGAAGATCGACCGGTCGTTCGTGCTCGGCATGGTCGGCGATCACAGCGACGCCGCGATCGTGCGGTCGGTGATCGGGCTGGCCGCGGCGCTGGGGCTGCGGGTGGTGGCCGAGGGCGTCGAGGACGAGCGGACCTGGCGGGCGCTGGCCGAGGTGGGGTGTCACGCGGCGCAGGGCTGGTTCCACGCCCGGCCGATGCCGGTCGAGGAACTCGGGGTGTGGTGGGCACGATATCGACCGATCCACCCGGCCTGTTGATAGGTTCCTCCGTCGTGGACGAGGCGGACGATGTACGGCGAATGGTGCTCCGGCTGGCGGAGGCGCTCGCGGCGCTGGGTGTCGACGATGTCGCTCGCGGCGAGGACGACCATCTCGCCGCCGTGGACGAGCTCGGCGGGCCCGACGCCTACCGGGCCTGGCTGGCGTCCGCCCTGCTCGGGGCGGCTCAGGCCGAGGCCATGGTGGCCGACCGGCTACCGCTCAGCCGCGACTCGCGGTACGCGGTGTGGCAGCGGCAGCTCGAGGCCGCCGGGGCGGGGGACGGCGCCCGGCGGGACGAGCTGATCCGGTGGCAGGTGCGGCGGGCCTGTGCTCAGCTGCCGGGCATCGCCCAGGAGAGCCGGGCCGACCCGATCCCGCTGGCCGCGGCTCAGGCCGCGGAAGGCTTGCAGACGCTGCTCGGGGTCGGGGCGGTCACCCGCGGCGCGGTCGAGAGCGGCGACGTGCGGCGGCTGGCGGCGCAGACCGCCCGGCTGCGGGAGGCCCGCAACGCCCTCCAGGCCGCCGTCGACAACACCGACGTCCTGCTCGAGCTGCTGGGATCGGTTGATCTTTAGAAGAGTGACCCAGCACGCACGTGGAGCGGAGCGACCCTCGGCGGGAGCAACGGTCTGTACCACCCACCCGGCTACGACATCAAGATGGTGAACTGCCCCGGAGGGAGAGCCTTCGGCGGCGCGAAATAGACTTCGCGGGACGGACGAACGGCGACGGAGGACTCACATGGCTGCCATCTCGCGCGATGAGGTCGCGCATCTCGCGCGCCTGTCGCGGCTTGCGGTGACGGAGGAGGAGCTCGACCGGTTCGCGGGTCAGCTCGACGTCATCCTGCAGTCGGTGGCGCGCGTGGGTGAGGTGGCCGCCGACGACATCCCGCCGACGTCACACAGCGTGCCGCTGACGAACGTGTACCGCGACGATGTCGTGCAGCCCAGCCTCACCCAGGCCGAGGTGCTGTCCGGCGCGCCCGATCAGGCCGAGGGCCGCTTCCGGGTGCCCCGGATCCTGGACGAGGAGGTCTGACCGCCGTGAGTGATCTCACCCGGATGACCGCGACCGAGCTCGCGGGCCTGATCAAGGGCGGGGACGTCTCCGCCGTCGAGGTGGCGACCGCCCACCTCGACCGGATCGAAGCGGTCGACCCGCAGGTGCACGCGTTCCTGCACGTCGACCGCGAAGGCGCGCTGGCCGCCGCCGCCGAGGTCGACCGCGGCGACAAGTCGGCGCCGCTGGCCGGTGTGCCGGTCGCCGTCAAGGACGTGATGGCCACCAAGGGCGTGCCGACCACCGCCGCCTCCAAGATCCTGGAGGGGTGGCGGCCGCCCTACGACGCCACCATCGTCGAGCGGCTGCGCACGGCCGGCACGGTGATGCTCGGCAAGACGAACATGGACGAGTTCGCGATGGGCTCCTCCACCGAATACTCCGCGTACGGGGCCACGAACAACCCGTGGGACCTCGGGCGCATCCCCGGCGGCTCGGGTGGTGGCAGCGCGGCGTCGCTGGCCGCGTACGAGGCGCCGCTCGCCATCGGCACCGACACCGGCGGCTCGATCCGCCAGCCCGGCGCGGTAACCGGCACCGTCGGCGCCAAGCCCACCTACGGCGGCACCTCCCGCTACGGGCTGATCGCCTTCTCGTCCTCGCTGGACACCCCCGGCCCCTGCGCCCGCAACGTGGCCGACGCCGCCCTGCTCCACTCGGTGATCGCCGGCCACGACCCGCGCGACTCGACCTCCATCCCGCAGCCCGTCCCCGACGTGATCGGCGCGGCCCGGCGCGGCGCCGACGGTGACCTGACCGGCGTCAAGCTGGGCGTGGTCAAGGAGTTCGCCGGCGAAGGCGCCGAGCCCGGCGTGCTGACCTCCTTCCGCGAGTCTCTCGACGCCCTGGTCAAGCTGGGCGCCGAGGTCATCGAGGTGTCCTGCCCCCACTTCGAGTACGCGCTGCCGGCCTACTACCTGATCGCCCCCAGCGAGTGCTCGTCCAACCTGGCCCGCTTCGACGGCGTCCGCTACGGCCTCCGCGTCGGCGACGACGGCAACCGCTCACTCGAAGAGGTCATGTCACTGACCCGCGAGGCCGGCTTCGGCCCCGAGGTCAAGCGGCGCATCATCCTCGGCGCGTACGCCCTGTCCAGCGGCTACTACGACGCCTACTACGGCCAGGCCCAGAAGGTCCGCACCCTGATCACCCGCGACTTCGAGTCCGCCTTCGAGCGCGTCGACGTCCTGGTCTCGCCAACCACCCCCTTCGTGGCCTTCCCGTTCGGCTCGCGCACGTCCGACCCGTACCAGATGTACCTGGCCGACCTCTTCACCATCCCGACCAACCTCTACGGCGGCCCCGCGATCTCCGTGCCGTGCGGCCTGTCCGAAGGCCTGCCGGTCGGCTTCCAGGTGATGGCGCCGACCATGGCCGACGACCGCATGTACCGCGTGGCCGCCGCCCTCGAATCGGCCGTCGGCACACTGACGCCGCCGGCTCTTTAAGACCCTCAGGGGTACGCGCACAGCGAAGCCGGCGTGGCAGACACGCCGGCTTCGTGCTTGGTCAATGCCGTTGCCCCCGAGCCGGGTTGTCCCGCATGGTCGACGGCCCGACGACCGCGCCATCAACTTCGGCTGCCGCTGATTGCTCCACTCCCGTGCCGGACGCCGTGGTGTTCTGTCGCCCGGCCGACGACCATCCCAGCGCCGCCCTCGCACATCCTCCGCGAGGGCGGTGACTGACGACGGCCGGGCCGCTGGGCAGTGGGGGTGATTGGCTTGCCCCCGGGCCCCGGCCCTCAGCGGCACTGCGAATAGCGCTGCGCCCCACCATTGGAAGCCGTCGCAGTGCCCCGGGTTTGATCGGAACCGCTCCCGATCGCCGTGGAGCAACGGGGAGTCGAAGCCTGGGCGCCCGCCTGGCTCCCTCCCTCCCTCCCTCCCTCCCTCCCTCCCTCCCTCCGGTGAAGGTGCTGACCCGACCGCGAGGCAGGTCTGCGGAGTGGGCGGCCTGACGGCCGGAACGGCAGGTCTCACCGGCAGCCCGGTGTCCTCGTGTGTTGATTTTCGGCTCTGACTGGCGGTGGCAATCCACAGCATCTGTCTCCTGTGGACAGCTACGGAAGTTCGTCAGTCGAGCGAGCTACATTCCTTCCCACCCAGCGGGGGTGGGGGAGGTGGCGGGGCGGCGGTGCGCGGTGCGGCGGTGCGGGGCGGTGCGCGGTGCGGGGCGGCGGTGCGTTGAGGGCGGGTGGCGCGGTGCGGCGCGGGCGGCCGTGGGGGCGTGACAGCGGTGCGGGGTGGCGGCGGTGCGGGGTGGCGGTGCGGTGTGGCGGTGCAGTGCGTTGTGGGGAGGCGGCGGTGCCGGTGGGTGGGGTCGAGACGGCGCTTAACCGTGGGCGGTGCATCGCTCTACGCCGCCGCGTCGCCGGTGTCGCTTTGGCGGGCGCGAGCGGCACGGCGCTGCTCCGCAGGGTCGAGAACATGACCGCCCTCGAGCTCTGCGTGATCTGACTCTTCCCTGACGGCCAGCCGGCTCCCCTCCGCACGTTGACCCGCCCCGCGAATGCCTCCAAACGTCGGCGGCGCAGGCGTCGGCTCTACCAAAGACTCTACTGTGGAGGGTTAGCGATCGCCGACGATCCTTGGGGCCGTGCGGCGATGTTTCCGCTCGATGGTCGACCGAGCGGATTCGGCCACAGCGGAGTGGGTCGACAATGCCTTGGCCCGAGCCGCGAAGGCGAGAATGGCGCCGCCGGGCACTGTCATTCCGTCCCTACTTGCCCGCCGTCTTGCTGCTGACCGACGATGGTTGTTCTGCGAGGCCGCCGCGTCGCTGCATCGGCCTGTGGCCAATGGGAACAGGGTCGAGGGGAAGTGGGCCGGGCGATGACGGTCGAGCGGGAGTGGGCCGGGCGATGACGGTCTAGCGGGAGTGGGCCGAGCGATAGGGCCGAGCGGGAGCGGGCAAAGCGATAGGGCCGAGCGACGAGGCCGAGCGGAAAATGGTCGAGCGCAAGAGGCCCGAGCGCAAGAGGGCCCGAACGCAAGGGGGCCGGGGGAAGCCGGCCGAACGGAAGCGGCCGAACGGGAGCGGCCCAACGCAAGATGGCTGAGCGCAAGAGGATGGTGTCGCTGCTGCGATCGACGGTCTGGCGCGGAATCCGGGGCTCCCGCCGGCGTTGATCCGGCGGATGATCGCCGCGCGGGCCACCGCCAAAGTGGCGGAGCGACCCGACCTGACCGAGGACATGATCGCGGCGATCATCGAGGCTGGTAAACATCGGTTTCTGCACACGTTGGCGCTCAACACGAGCGTGCCGCAATCCGTGGCCGTGCGGCTGTCGATGTCTTCCGACGAGATTGTTCGGGCTGCCCTCGTGGCGCGTTCGGGGCGTCCGCGCGAGGTGTATGCCGCGCTGGTCGAGGACCCGTTCCGATACGCCCGCGAGTGGCTCGCCCAGAACGACGATATTCCCGCCGATCTGCGCGCCCGCCTGACCGATGATCCGGACACCGAGGTGCGCGCCCTGCTCGGGCGGTGGTGGGTGGGAGCCCCCGACGAGGTCAGGCGGAAGCTGCTCACCGACCCGGTCGATCGCGTGCGAGTACGCGTGTAACACCTACTACGCGCGGCTGCCGAATCCCGTGCCGCCCGCCGATCTGGTGCCGGCGCTGGTGGCCGACCCGGTGACGCGCGCCGGGATGATCCGGCATCTGCCCGCTGGATCTTTCCTGGGTGACCGCGGATTCGGCTCTCCCTACCCCTGCTTCCGTGCCTCGGCCGCGCGCAGCACCACCTTGCCGCACGACGTGCAGCGACGCCTCCTGGACGACGAGCGCAATGTGGTCCGGACGGCGATGTTCCGCACGTTCGGCGACCGGATGGACCCGGCCACGGCGGAACGCATTGATCGGGCCTTCGGGCCGAATCGGAAGGTCCGGGTGGCGCCTGGCCGACGATTACACGTTCCCGGTCGAATTCCTGCGACGCTTCGCGACCGACGACGCTTCGCGACCGACGACGATCCGCGGAGGCGGTGCCTGGCGCCGTGCGACCCGGATCTGCCGTCCGAGTCGTGCGCGCTGCCGACGATGATGCCGCCGTCCGTGGGGCGGTCGCGTCCCACCCGAATCTGCCCGGCTCGCCCTGCTGACCGACGGCTCGGTGGTTGTCTCGGACGAGGTCGCCGCCTCACCGCCTCACCGCATCTGCCCGTTGCCGGGATGGTGCGGTTAGTCTCGAAGCTCACGTAGGTCTCCGGCGATGGGGGCCGGCCTGCGGCGCGTGTCCCGCCGCAGGCCCGGCATGAGCAGGTCCCCGGCGAGGTCACGGGTCGGTTGAACGACCCGGTGATCCGCCCCTCCGGTCGGTGGAGGGGACACGCCATGCGTTATGTCGAGTTGTTGCGTCTTCCGGGGGCGGCGGCGTTCTTTGCGGCGGCGAGCATCGGCCGGGTGGGCATCGCATCGAGTGGTCTCGCGGTCGTGCTGGCGGTGCGGTACGGCACCGGCTCCTATGCGACGGCGGGGGTGGTGGCCGGCTGCTTCGCGGCGGCCGAAGCGGTGGCCGGGCCACAGACGGCGCGGCTGATCGATCGGCACGGACAGACGCGGGTGCTTCCGGCCCTGTTGCTGGCGCATGCGACCGCGGTGGCGTTTCTGGTGGCGCCCGGAGGTCCACGATGGATGGCCGGGTTGCTGCTCGGCGCCACGGTTCCGCAGCTGGGGGCGCTGTCGGGCGCGCGGTGGGTGGCATTGCTCGAACCGCCGGACCGGGCGGTGGCGTTCGCCCTGGAGTCACAGGCCAACGCGGTGGCGTTTCTGGTCGGGCCGGTGATGGTCAGCGCCGTCGCGGCGGCCGGGCGGCCCGTTCTGTGCCCGGTGCTGGCCGGCGGGCTGATCGTGGCCGGGGGACTGTGGCTGGCCGCCCAGCGGAAGACAGCGCCGGCGGGGATGCGCGGCGGGCCGGGACGCTCGGCGTTGCTGAGCCGGGCTTTCCTGGCGATGGCCGGAGTCAACGCGGCCCTCGGGGTGTTCTTCGGGGCGGTTCCGGTGGCGGTCACCGCGTTCACCGCCGAGCGGCACATCGAATACGCGGCAGCTGCGCTGTTCGCCGTGTCCAGCGGCGCCGGCCTGCTGGGTGGGTGGCTGTACGGACGATGGCCGCGCGGCCGCCTCACGACGGCGGCCGTTGCCCTGTGTGCCGGATCTGTCCCGCTGGTCCTGGCCGGCGGCCCGCTGCTGCTGGCGGCCGGGCTGGTGCTGACCGGTGCGGTGATCCCGGTGATCCTCGTGCTCGGCAACGTGCTCGTCGTCCGGATCGTCGACCGGGCGGCGCTGACCCAGGCCTACACGTGGCTCAACACAGCCGCCGCGACCGGGTCGGCGGCGGCCGTCTCCGCCGCCGGCTGGGCCATCGACCGCGGCGGTTCCCACGACGGCCTTCTGATCGCCGCCGGCGCCACCGTCGTGGTGGCCCTGATCGTGGGTTTTGGAGGGTGACCCAGCACGCACGTGGAGCGGAGCGACCCTCGGCGGGAGCGACGGTCTGCACCACCCACCCGGCTACGACCTCAAGCCTTTGATCTTCCGACTTCAGGCCGGCGTGGTCTTCGAGTCGAGCCACTTGTTGATGAGCGGCCCATACTCCTTGCCGGTTTTCTTGTTCACGAAGGCGATGAACGACGCGCGGTCCTGGTGGGTGTTCCGCTGGGTCTGGACCCAGTCGCGGGCCAGGGCGAAGAACGCCTTGTCGCCCAGCTTGTCGTGCAGTTCCTTGAGCATGGCGGCGGGGCAGAGGTAGACGTTGCTCTCGGCGAAGTACGCCGGGTTCGGCTTGCCGGGCGGGCCGGCCTTCTTGCGCAGCTTGGCGTCGTTCTGGCGGAGGTAGCGTTCCAGGTCGGCGTCGCTGAAGCCGTCGCGTTCCTGCTGCCAGAGATATTCCACGTACGTCGTCCAGCCCTCGTTGAGCCACAGGTCGGTCCACGTCCGGGTGGTGACCGAGTCGCCGAACCAGTGGTGCGCGTACTCGTGGACCAGCACGCTCTCGTAGTTTCCGGCCTGCTCCTTGTTCCACTTGCCGGTGACCTTGCCGCCCAGCGTGATCATCTGCTGGGTCTCCATGCCGGAGATCGAGTCGACGGTCACCACGCCGGCGGTCGGGAACGGGTAGGGGCCGAACTTCTTCTCCAGCCAGGTGATCGCGGCCGGGGACTTCTTGAGCACGGTGAGCAGGTTGTCGTCGACTTTGGGCCGGGTCCAGTAGGTGAGCGGCAGACCGTGCGGGCCGGTGGCGGTGGTCTTCTTGAACTTGCCCACGGCCAATGTCACCAGGTAGGTCGCGACCGGATCCTTGCTCGAGTAACGGAAGCCGGCCGCCGGCGTGCCGCTCGCCACCGCGGACCAGCCCTTCGGCACGGTCACCGCGATGTCGTAGAGCGCCTCGTCGGACGGGTGCTCGTTGGCCGGGTACCAGGTGAGGGCGCCCCACGGCTCCTGCATGGCCCACAGCGAGCCGTCCTTGGTGACGTGCAGGCCCAAGCCCTCGTCGGCGTCGCCGCGGCGGGACGGCATCGGCACGGTCTTCGGCGTCCCGTGGTAGTCGACGACGAGCGTGACCGGCCGGTCGGCGGTCACCGCCACCGGGACGGTCAGCTTCTCCTTGGCCACGGCGCCGGTCGCCGGGACGCCGTCGACGGTCACCTTGTCGACGGTCAGGGCGGTGAAGTCGAGCGACAGGCCGGCCGCGTCCTTGGTGGGGCGGATGCGCAGGGTCGCCGTGCCGGTCAGCGTCTTCGACGCCGGGGCCCAGTCGAGCTTCAGGTCGTAGTGCAGCACGTCCAGGCCGGGGTTGCCCCGCCGCGGGTAGAGCTTGTCGGCCACCGGCGCCGACTTCCCACCGGCCCAGGCGGCGTAGTCGACCGCCGGCGCCGCGGACGCCGAGGCCACGGGCGCGGGTGGGGCGGGGGCCGCCGGTGCGGAGGTGCAGCCCGCGACGAGAAGCGGGACGGCGAGGACGAGGAGGGCGCGGCGCATGGCGGAGACCGTACCCAAATGATCTTGACCCATGGGGGCAGGCCGAACAAAGCGCCTACTACGCTTGTCCCATGACCGTCACGACCCTGCCGTCCTACGACGATGCGATCAGCCGATACGAGCCCGTGATCGGCCTCGAGACGCATGTCGAGCTCGGGACCAGGACGAAGATGTTCTGCGGCTGCCCGACCGAGTTCGGCGCCGAGCCGAACACCCAGGTGTGCCCGGTCTGCCTGGCCCTGCCGGGGTCGCTGCCGGTGGCCAACCGGGCCGGCATCGAGGCGACCATCCGCATCGGCCTGGCGCTCAACTGTGACATCGCCGCCTGGTGCCGCATGGCCCGGAAGAACTACTTCTACCCGGACATGCCCAAGAACTTCCAGATCTCGCAGTACGACGAGCCGCTGTGCACCGACGGCTACGTGGACGTCGAGATCGACGGCGAAACCGTGCGGATCGGCATCGAGCGGGTCCACCTCGAGGAAGACACCGGCAAGACGCTGCACGTCGGCGGGGCCACCGGCCGCATTCACGGCGCCACCGAGTCGCTGGTCGACTACAACCGCGCCGGCATCCCGCTGGTCGAGATCGTCACCAAGCCGGTGCCGGGCATCGGCGCGCGGGCGCCCGAGGTGGCCCGGGCCTACGTCACCGAGCTGCGCGACATCATCCGCTCGCTCGGCGTCTCCGACGTCCGCATGGAGCAGGGTTCGCTCCGCTGCGACGTGAACACCTCGCTCAACCGGCCGGGCGCCGAGTGGGGCACCCGCACCGAGACCAAGAACGTGAACTCGCTGCGGTCGGTCGAGCGCGCGGTCCGCTCCGAGATCATCCGCCAGGCCGGCCTGCTCGACGCCGGCGGCCGGATCATCCAGGAGACGCGCCACTTTCAGGAGGACACCGGCGACACGCGAACCGGTCGTTCCAAGGAGGAGGCGACCGACTACCGCTACTTCCCCGAGCCCGACCTGGTGCCGATCGCGCCCGACCCGGCCTGGGTCGCGGAGCTCAAGGCGGCCCTGCCGGAACGGCCCAGCTCGAAGCGGGCCCGGCTGCGCGAGGTGTGGGGCATCAGCGAGGTCGACATGCAGTCGGTGGCCAACGCCGGCGCGGTCGAGCTGATCGAAGAGACGATCGCGGCCGGCTCGTCGCCCGCCGGCGCGCGCAAGTGGTGGATGGGTGAGCTGGCCCGCCGGGCCAACGAGACCGGCCTCGAGCTGGCCGCGCTCGGCGTGACGCCGGCCCAGGTCGCCCAGCTCCAGGCCCTGGTCGACGAGGGCAAGCTCAACGACAAGCTGGCGCGGGCGGTGCTCGAGGGCGTCGTGGCCGGCGAGGGCGACCCGGCCGCGGTGATGGCCGCGCGGGGGCTCGGGGTGGTGTCCGACACCGGCGCGCTCCAGGCCGCGGTCGACGAGGCCATCGCGGCCAACCCCGACGTCGCCGCCAAGGTTCGTGACGGCAAGATCGCCGCGGCCGGTGCGCTGGTCGGCGCGGTCATGAAGACCACGCGGGGCCAGGCCGACGCCAAGACCGTTCGCGAGCTGATCTTGGCGCGGCTCGGGCAGTAGAATCTGGGGGTACGCCCACGGAGAGCCGGCGTGGCCCACACGCCGGCTCCGCGATGGGTCACCGCCGGTGCCCCACCGCCGGGTTGTCCCGCGGGGTTTCCGGTCCGCTCCCGATGGGGAAAATGGTGGGCCGTGGTCGACTACCCGCAGATGCTGCACACCGTCCTCGACACCCTGAACGCGCGCGAGCTGGCCGATTTCTATCGCCACCTGCTCAACCTCAAGTACCGCCCCGGCGATGAGCCGGCCGGCGCCGAGGACGACCCCGACTGGCTGGTGCTGGTCGACGACGCCGGCGTCCGCAAGCTGGCCTTCCAGCGGGTCGACGAGCTGACGCCGACAACCTGGCCGCGCCCCGACGTGCCGATGCAGCTGCACGTCGACTTCACCGTGCCGAGCTTCGAGGAGCTGCAACGCCAGCGGGCCCGGGCCGAGTCGCTGGGCGCCACGATCCTGCTCGACCGCACCGACAACCAGGACGAGCCGCTGTACGTCTTCGCCGACCCGGCCGGCCACCCGTTCTGCATCTTCGTGGCGTAGCCGCCCGACATTCCCGGTGCGCATCGTCACCTCGTCGCGTTCCTGGCGCTGCTGCTCGCCGCCCTGGCCGCATTGAGCATCGCGGGCTTCTACGCCGAGGACGGCCCGTCCGGTGACTACAGCTCGCCCGGCAGCTCCGACGGCAGCGGCGGCCACGATGGATCGGGGCGGAAGTCGCACCATGTGCCGTCGAAAGGGAACTCGCCCGCCTCGGCCAGCGCGATGATCTCGTGGCCGGCCGCGCGGACCCGACGCTCGTCCGGAACCCAGTAGGCGTCGGGCTCGGCGAGGCGGGCGGTGAAGACCTCCTCGTCCTTCCAGCGCCAGGCGCGGTCGGGCCCGATCACCACATCGAGGTCCCAGTCGGCGGTGTCGAGGACGTCACCGTTCACCGCCGCGGGCGCCTCGATGTTGCCGTACCAGGCGATGAACGAACCGTCCGGCTCGAACAGCCAGCGGACCGAATAGTCGCGCCCGGCCGGGTGCCACGTCAGCGTCCCGCGCCGCGAGGTGATCGGAACCGGCACCCGCCGCGCCGACGACCACTCCGGCAACGGCGTCTGCGCCAGCCCCCGCCCGTCGGGCATGTTGAACAGCCAGCCCACGGTCCCCGCGGGCGACCAGAGCAGCACCCCGTCATCGTCGCGCCGCACCGGATGGAACGGAAACAGTCCACCGAGCTGATGCCGCTGCCAGTGCCGCACGTAGACCACCACGCCGCCATTCTGCCCGCCGCGACCGACGTCGCCGCTCCGGCGCGGCGAGGCGAGTCAGCGGGGCGGTGACCACCCGGGACAACCCGGCGGTGGGGCAGCGGGGGTGACCCACCGCTCAGCCCGCGGGTGGGCCACGTCGGCTCTTCGTTGTGCGTACCTTCGAATGTTCTTGATCTAGGGGCCTGATCGGGGGGTTATGGGGGTGACGCCGCTGCTGACGCTCGGGTTGGTGGTGGGCTCGGGCTCCTGGCCGATGACCTTGCGCTCCAGGGTGACCTCGGACTTGCCGGTGCCGCCGAGCTGGATGTCGTCGTAGGCCTTGAGCTGGTGCTGCTCGTCGAAATAGAGGACGGACATCTGGATCGGGGTCGGCTCCTCCTTCTCCAGACCGCGCAGTCCGGCCCCGCCCGTGGAACCCTCGACCATCAGGCGGGTCTCCATGATCTCCTGCGGAGCCGACTGCGGAACCGGGGCGGAGGCCGAGGTCAGCGGCAGGACGGGAGGCTTGGGCAGGATGCTCACCCGGCGCTGGTGCAGGTGACCGGAGAGCACCAGCGGCACCGTGCCGGACAGCGGCGGCGCCATCGCCGGGTCGTGGACCAGGGCCAGGTCGACGCCGCCGGGCTGCGACTCGATCGTGCCGGCCAGTTGCTCGCCCGCCCGGACCAGCGGTGACGAGGACGGGCCGTCGGCGTTGCCCACCACCGGCTCGGGCTGGTTGCCCTTGTCGGGGGTGAACTCGGGGTCGCCGATGCCGGCGACGGTCAGGCCCTCGATCGTGGTCGTCGTGTTGTCGAGGACGCGGGCGTTCGGCTGGCGGCGGACCGCGCCCTCGATGGCGATCGAGTCGTGGTTGCCGCGCACGTAGATGTACGGCGCGCCGATGGTGCCGATCTCCGAGACGTAGGTCTCCTCGGTGCTCGATCCCCAGTCGACGATGTCCCCGGTGTCGACCACCGCGTCGATGTCGAACTGCTTCACCACGGTGCGGATGATGTCCCACGAGGCCGGGTTCAGATGCAGGTCGGAGACGTGCAGGATGCGGGTGGAGTTCGCGGCCGGCTCGTACACCGGCAGGCTGGACACCGTCGCGTAGATCCGGCTCACGTTGCTGACCAGCTGGGAGAGCTGGTCGGCGTACCGGCCGTAGTTGTCGGCGATCCGGCGCGCGTCACCGACCACCGCCGGCGCGTTGACCAGCAGGCCCTCGTAGCGCGGCTCGCTGATCGAGTCGGGCCGCAGGGTGCCCGCGGCCAGGCCCATGCTGCCCGCGGTGATCGCCAGTGCCAGCGTCCCGGACCAGGCCATCCGGCGGGAGCTGCGGAACACCAGCGCCGCCAGCAGCAGCGAGGTGACCACCGACGCGCCGAGTGCCCGCAGCGCGAGCTTGACGACGCCCTGGGTGACGTCGTCGACCGCGCTCTGGCCGGCCGCGCTGATCGCCGTCGGGTCGTCGATCAGCGCCGCGGTGCGCTCCTGGTCGAGCGAGCCCAGGTTGACCTTCAGATGGATCGGCCCGGAGTGGCTGTCCAGGTGGAGCGACCCGAGCGGCGGGATGTCGACCTCGGTGCCGCCGGAGAACGACGGGCTGACCGACATCTCGGCGCGGAACGGGCCGACGGCCACCTCGGAATGGGCCAGCAGGAGCGTGCCGACGACCGTGCCGGCCACGCTGACCAGGGCGATCGTGGCACCGAGGCGGAGTCGTCCGGCCCAGCGGCCGGTCAGCGCGGGCCGCACGTATCTCGTCAGGAAGGAGCGCATCATCGTCAGATCGAGGCCGGCCTAGCTCCGGCCGGCGCCGCCGTCGGAGAAGACGAGCCGCAGGATGCGGTCGTCGCCGGCCTTGGGTTCACCGCCGGGCTCCTGGTTGGAGGTGGCGACCCAGAGCGAGCCGTCGGGGCCGGCGGCCAGCCCGCGGAGCCGGCCGTACTCGCCCTTGAGCAGTTCCCGCGGCTGCCCGATCAGGGTGCCGTTGCCGGTGGTGCTGACCAGCCACATCCGCCGGCCGAGCAGGCAGGCGGTGGCGATCGTGCGCTCCAGCACGGCCACGCCGGCGCAGGACGAGTCCTTGACCGGCCAACTGGCCAGCGGGTTGGTGAACGTGGCGTCGGGCGAGTCGCCGTCGGCCGCGGGCCAGCCGTAGTTCTTGCCCTTGGTGATCAGGTTGAGCTCACCGGTGGTGGCCTGGCCGGCGTCCGTCGCGTACATCCGCTTGCTGCTGTCCCAGGCCAGGCCGAGCACGTTGCGGTGGCCGGATGACCAGACCAGCGAGGTCTTCACCGGGTTGCCGGGCGCCGGCTTGCCCGCCGTGGTCATCCGGAGGATCTTGCCGCCGGTGCTCTTCGGGTTCTGCGCCAGCGTGCCGGCCTCGGTGGCGTCGGCCGTGCCGACGTAGAGGTAGCCGTCGGGGCCGAAGGCGATCTGGCCGCCGTTGTCGGTGTCGGAGCGGGGCAGGCCGGTGAGCACCGGGGCGGGCCGGCCGCCGATCTTGAGCTTGGCGACCCGGTTGTCGGTGGCGGTCGTGTAGTAGACGTACACCGTCTTGTCCTGGGCGTACTTCGGGGAGACGGCGACGCCGAGCAGGCCGCCGTCGCCGGCGCTGACCGGCTCGGTCAGCCGCTGCAGCTCGGTCACCTTGAGCCCGTCGGCGTCCGACTGCGGGCCGACCTGGAGGATGCGGTGGGTATCACGCTCGGTGGCGAGGGCGCCGCCGTCCGGCAGGAACGCCATGCCCCAGGGCACGTCCAGGCCCTTGGCCAGCTCGGTGATCGCCACCTCTTGCTCGTCGTCGCCGCCGGGCGCGGCCGAACCGGCCGGTGCGGACGGCGTGGGCAGGTTGGGCGGTGCGCCCCCGACATCGGGATCGGGCGGCCCGAACGCGCACGCCGACGTGACGGCCATGGTGGCGGCGAGCACGACGGAGACGCTGCGGACGCGGGGCGACATGGGGTCCAGCGTAACCGCGCGCCGGAGCGGTCACCGCCGGTGACCCGTAGGGTTGGGCCCGTGAAGGTGTGGATCGCACATGAGAAGGGGCGCGGCCTGCTCGGCGACGTGCCACCCGGCGTGGTCGTCGAGGTGTGCGCGGACGCCCGGTCGCTGCCGTCCGACCCGGCCGACGTCGAGTTCTGGGTGCCGCCGTTCCTGGCCGGGGCCGACGTGGCCGCGCTGCTGGCCAAGCTCGGCGGGCTGCGGGTGATCCAGCTGCTGTCGGCCGGCGCCGACGTGTGGATCGGCCGGACCCCGCCCGGGGTGACCCTGTGCGACGGGCGTGGCGTGCACGACCGGCCGATGGCCGAGTGGGTGGTGGGCGCGGCGGTCGGGATGATGCGTGAGTTCCCCTCGTTCGCCCGTGCGCAGGAGCGTGGTGAATGGGCGTACGCCGCCCATGCGCCGACCCGGGAGCTGACCGGGGCCCGGGTGCTGATCGTCGGCGCGGGCTCGATCGGCGCCGAGATCGAACGGCACCTGGCCCCGTTCGACGTGACGGTCACCCGGGTGGCCCGCACGGCCCGGCCGGAACAGGACGTGCACGGCGTCGAAGAACTTCCCCGGCTGCTGCCGGACGCCGACGTGGTGGTGCTGATCGTGCCGCTCACCGAGCAGACCCGCGGCCTGGTCGACGCCGCCTTCCTGGCCGCCATGCCGGACGGCGCGCTGCTGGTCAACGGCGCCCGCGGGCCGGTGGTGGACACCGCCGCGCTGCTCACCGAGGTGGCCTCCGGCCGCATCTCGGCCGCCCTGGACGTGACCGACCCCGAACCGCTGCCGCCCGGCCATCCGCTGTGGCGGCTACCGAACGTGTTCATCACGCCGCATGTCGGCGGCTCGGTGCGCGGCATGCTGCCCCGGGGGTACGCCCTGGCCGGCGATCAGTTGCGGCGTCACCTGGCGGGCCAGGAGCTGATCAATCAGGTGACTGGGGGTTACTGACTTCCTGGCCGGCCGCCTTGAGGATCGCGGGCAGGTTGGCCGTCGTCACGCCGGTCAACGGCAACACCGAACCGTGGATCAGCACGGCGGACACCCGGCCGCGCCCGTCCGGGACCAGCTCGTCCACCTCGTCCCAGCTCACCGTGGTCGAGCCGAGCAGCGCGCGCACCCGGACCCGGTCGGGCCAGACGTCGGTGCCCGCCCGCAGCGCCCACACCAGCACGGCCAGCGGGATCAGGATGACCGGAGCCAGGGCCCACCGCGCGCCCGCGATCGGCAGCGTGCCGACCAGCGCGACCACGGCGGCGACCAGCAGGGCGCCGGACTTCCGGACGCGCACCACAGGCTTGCTGCTCACGGACGTCATCCTCGCACCTGGCCGTTTCGGTCAGGATTTGCCCCCGACGGGGTAAGACCGACGTCTCACGTTTGACCGTCGCCCGTCCATACCCGACGATCCGTTCATGCCAGGGGTGATGACCGACCCGTAACCTGATCGGGGGATCCGCGTTAGCCGATGCGGGCCCCTTCGACCGTGTGGAGAACCACCGACGTGCCATCGACCCGCTTCTACGCCGTGCCGGGCGCCGCCGCGCTCGTGCTGCTGGCGGGCGTCGCTGGACTGGTGCCGCCGCTGCCCGCGCTGGCCGTCGGCGTCGGCGTCCCCGCACTGTGGGCGTTCGGCGTGCTGGGCTGGTCGGCCTTCGTCATCCACCGCGCCTCCGGCGGCGTGTTCGCCGAATGCCGGGGCGCCGGGTTCGTCGCGCTGGGCGCGGTCTGCGCCGGGCTCACCGCGGCCACGCCGCTGGTGGTCAGCGGCCGGCAGACGCTGATCATCACGATCGGTCAGGGCCTGAGCGCGCTGTTCTTCATCCTGGGCGCGATGCTGCTGCCCGGGGCGTCGGCCTCCCTGGCCGTGCGGTTGCGGCGGGCGTTCGACGGGGTCGGGCTGGGCATCAGCCTCGCCTTCGCGGCCTGGCTGATCACCCCGATGAACGACTCGACGCCGACCGAACTGGGATCGACCCTGTGCTCGGCGGCCGGCGTGGCGATCGTGGCCGTGTCGGTGGTGCGGGCGAAGCCGTACCGCCGGGCGATCCTGATCTGCGGCGGCGGGGCGGTCGTGGCCCAGATCGGCATGTGCGTCATCGCCAACCTGCTCAGCTTCGGACACCTCGGGCCGCTGGTGCCGCTGTTCGCCCTGCCGGTCGTCGCCGGGCTCGCGCTGACCGCGTACGGCGGCACCCGGCGCAGCCTGACCCCGCTGGAGTACGCCGAGTCCCGCGAACCCGACCAGTACCTGACCGGCTACCCGCTGCTGGCCGTGCCCGCCGCGATCGGTGTCGTGGCCGCGGTCATCCACCTGGTCACGGTCGGCGAGTTCGACCGGGTGGCGATCGGGCTCGGCCTCACCATGGTCGGCATCCTCAGCCTCCGCGAGCTGCTCGTGGTCCGCGACATCCGGCGGTACGCGGGCCGGCTCAAGACCAAGGAAGCGCACTTCCGCTCGCTGGTCGCCGGGGCCACCGACCTGACCCTGGTGCTCAACGCCGACCTGGTGGTGACCTGGCAGTCGCCGGCCGCGGCCCGGCTGTTCGGGCTGGCCGAGGACGAGGTCGTCGGCCGCAACTTCCGGCAGCTCATCCACCCCGACGACGTGGCCGAGGCCCACCAGGTGATCAGCTCGGTGCTCGAGGGCGAACACGAGGACGGCCCGCCCGCCCTGATCACCGCGCGCCTCAAGGACGGCCAGCAGGTCTGGCGGGACACCGAGTCCACCGTGTCCGACCAGCGGTCGGTGCCCGAGGTCGCGGCGCTGGTCGTGCACGTGCGAGACGTCGGCGAGCGACGCCGGCTGGAACGCAAGCTGCACCGGATGTCGTACACCGACCAGCTCACCGGCCTGGCCAACCGCCGCGCGCTGATGCGTGACCTGCTGGAATACCGCCGCCGCCCGGGACAACAGGGCACGCTGCTGGTGATCGACCTGCACGGGCTGGCCGAGATCAACGACTCCAAGGGCCGGGCGACCGGCGACGCGGTGCTGATCGAGGTCGGCCGCCGGATCCGCGGCCTGCTCGGCGACGAGGACATGGCCGCGCGGCTCGGCGGCGACGAGTTCGCGGTGCTGACCGCGGACGGCGCGGTGCTCGCGTACGCCCTGGCCACCCGCATCGTGACCCTGCTGATGGAGCCCTACCAGCTGCCCGGCGTGATCGTCGAGCTGCACACCAGCGTCGGCCTGGCCGAGCTGGCCGGCGGCAAGGACTCCGACGAGGTGATGCGCCACGCCGACCTGGCCCGCAGCCGTGCCCGCCAGCTCGGCCGCGACCGGGTCGAGTGGTACGACACCGACGTCGAGATCCAGCTGCACCGGCGGATGGATCTGGAACAGCAACTGCTCGACGCGGCCGACAACGGCGAGCTCGACCTCGTCTACCAGCCCGTGGTGAGCCTGAAGGACCGGCAGCCGGTCGGCGTCGAGGCGCTGCTGCGCTGGCGGCACCCCAAGCTGGGCACGATCATGCCGGCCGAGCTGCTGCCGATCGCCCGCGCCGTGGGCATCGCCGCCGACCTCGACGAATGGGTCCTCGACACCGCCTGCCACCAGCTCGTCAACTGGGCCGGCGGGGACAGCGACTTCTGGCTGTCGGTCAACGTCTCGCCCAAGGAGCTGCTGACCGGCTTCACCTCGCGGGTCGAGAAGATCCTCCTCCGCCATCAGCTGCCGCCGGAGAGGCTGGTGGTCGAGGTGGCCGAGACGTGGATCGCCGAGGACGTGCCGGCGATCGTGGCGGCTCTGGCCGGGCTTCGCCGGCTTGGCGTACGCGCGGCGCTGGACGACTTCGGCGCCGGCCAGGCCTCCCTGTCCCACCTCCGGCGCCTCCCGGTCGACGTGCTGAAACTCGACCGGGTCCTGGTCAACACGCCGACCGAGGCGAACAGCGCGGCCGTCCTGGGCGTCGTGGTCAGCCTGGGCAAGCGCCTCGGGCTGGAGATCGTCGCCAAGGGGCTGGAGACCGACGACGAGATCACCCGGGCCCGCGAGGCCGGCTGCCTCTACGGCCAGGGGTTCGCGCTGGCCCGTCCCGCGCCGGCCGAGCGCATCGAGGCGTACCTCGACACGCACCGGGCCGCTCAGCCCTGAGTCTTGTCTATCCGGCTGGGGGCGCGGTGCTGCCGCGTGGGGTCAGTCGCGCCTGGGCCGCTTCGACGTGGTGCACCTCCTGGCCGGAGATGGCGTCGAGGAGCTGCCGGGCGGCCCGGGCGCCATAGGTGGCGATGTCCCGGCTCAGCGCGGTCAGCGCCGGATGCACCAGGCGGCACAGCGGCGAGTCGTCCCAGGCCACGATCGACAGGTCGGCCGGCACGCGCAGGCCCATCTCCTGGGCCACGGCCAGGCCCGCCACCGCCATCACGTCGTTGTCGTAGATCACCGCGGTCGGCCGCTCGGGCTCCATCAGCAGCGAGCGGGTGGCCCGCCCGCCCTCCTCACCGGTGTAGTCGGCCGGCACCGTCACCGCCGACTCGAAGCCCAGCGACCGGCAGATGTCGTCGAACGCCCGGCCCCGCGCCCGCGTGTGCATCAGTTCCGGCATGCCGCTGACCCGGGCGATCCGCCGATGTCCGAGCGCCGCCAGATAGCGCACCGCCTCGGCCACCGCCCCCGCGTCGTCCGACCACACCTGGCTGATCGACCCGGTGTCGCCCGGCCCGCCGATCACCACCGCGGGCAACTGCAATTCCTGGAGTACGGGGATCCGCGGATCGTCGTCGCGCAGGTCGCTGACGAAGACCCCGTCGACCCGCCGCTCGCCCCACCAGCGGCGGTAGACCTCGACCTCTTGCTCCGGGGAATCGACCAGCTGGAGCGTCAACGCGTACGACCGGGACGCCAGCTCGGCCTCGAACCCGCTGATCAGCCCCATGAAGAACGGCTCGACACTGAGAATCCGGGCGGGCCGGCTGAGCGTCAGCCCGACCGCGGCCGCCCGCGCCCCCGACAGGGCCCGAGCCGCGCTGTTCGGATTGAAGCCGATCTCCCGGGCGATCGCGATGATCCGCTCCCGGGTCGCCGCGGAGACCCCAGGCTGACCGTTGAGCGCATAAGACACCGCGCCCTTGGACACGCCCGCGCGCTCAGCGATGTCCGCAATAGTCGGCCGCTTCACTCACCCTCCCCGACGCACTCACGCTACCCGGCTGCACAAGTTACCCGACAGCCAGTGATCACTTGACCGGTTAAGCAACCGCCGACACCCTAACTCGCACCGAGGCGATCCTGGCTTAATCGTGACACGCCTCCACTATTGACACTCGCCGGGTCGCCCCATACGGTCACTCCTACTTACGCGGTTCAGTAAGTCACCCCGATTCGCTGTCGGGGCAGAGATCCGCCGCCGGGCGTCCCAATGCCTGTGGGGGCACGGGCGAGCTGGGGGCGCGCCCGGGGCGCCGGCGGCGGGTCACAACCATTCCCAGCGCCGCGCTTTCCCGCACCCCGACACCGTCCCGGCCTACCAGGCCAGTCCGTAGTTTTCAGACCAAAAAACAACGGTAAGAACTGAGGGTTGATCAAGCTCTGTCCTGGCCCTTAGCGCGCCGTCCGTTTGGTGACGGTCGATGCTCAGGTGATGGGTTCGTGGCGACTCAGGATTTGTTCTCGGCCGATGAACTCGCGCGGCTCGGGGTTTCCCGGAGATCAACCGGGCGGAGTTGATCCGGTACTTCACGTTGACCGGGGCGGACGAGGCGTTCGTGCGTCATTCCGTACTCGTCGCAACGTGCTGGGCGTGGCGGTCCAGCTGTGCACACTGATGTGGCTCGGGTTCGTACCCGATGAGGTGGCAACGGCGCCGGACGCCGTGGTGGGCCGGTTGTCGCAACGGCTCGGGATTGCGATGGGTGAGCTGTTCGACCAGACGATCAGCGGCCGGGGAGCGGCGGCGAAGCAGAAGGTCGCCGAGGCTTTGGCCGAGCGGGCCAAGGGTGGGAGAACCGGCAGGCGTTGCTGGACGAGATCCTGACCATCGTGCTCGACACCGGGATCGGTGACGAGCAGATCGGTGCCGTGTTGCGTACCGGCATTGGCATGGACCGGATGCGCGCGGCGTGGGCGGAACGCCGTGAGCGGCTGCCGCGTGATCACGGCCAGTTGAGCATGCTGGACGCGTCGATGTCGTACCTGCGGCAGTTCGCCCCGGCGGTGCTCGCGGCGGTCCAGTTCGCTGGCGGGCCGAGTACCGAGCAGTTGCTGCAGGCGGTGAGCATGCTGACCGGGCTGTACGCGACCGGCACCCGCAAGGTCCCGGCGGGTGCCCGCGGAGGCCGATGCGTTGCGTGCTGAGCTGGCCGGGATGCTGCCGCGGGCGCGGTGTGCCGTACGACGTGCTGGCTTGGACCGCGGAGTGGTACTTCCCGCCTGAGACCCGGGAGGCGGCGAACGCCGCGGTGGTCAACTACCACCACCGACTCCCGCTCACGAGGGCGTTCGGCTCCGGCACTCTGTCGGCGTCGGACGGGCAGCGGTTCCCGGTCAAGGGCAAGTCCATCACCGCGCGGCACCTGTCGCGGTACTTCGCCCGCGGGCAGGGCGTCTCCACGTACACCCACGTCTCGGACCAGCACTCCACGTTCGACACGAAGGTCATGGTCGCGACGGCGCCGGAGTCGCACTACGTCCTCGATGGGTTGCTGGGCAACGAGACGGACCTTCCCGTGTTCGAGCGACGAGAACGTGCACTTCTACGGCACCCACTCCGTCGACATCGACGGGGAGCTGGCCCAGCTCCACACCGACGGCTACCGGCCGCTGCGGCTGAGCGATCCCACGGTGATCAGCTGACGCGGCAGGTACGCGTTGCGGGGAGGCGGGGGCAGGTCACGCCGGTCGCGGCGGGTGCAGTGCAGCGAGGGTGAGTTCGACGAGCCGGTCGCGGGCGGGGCGGGTGAGCGGCCCGGCGGCGGCGGCGCCGAGGGCATGCTGGCAGAACGCGGCGAGTTCACCGGCGGGAACGTCGCCGCGGACCGTGCCCGCATCGACGGCGGCCTGCACGACGCCAGTGAGCAGCTTGTGCAGGTGGTGCCGGGCCTGGCGGAGGTGCTCGGCGCGGTGCAGCGGGACGGCGAGGTCCGGGCCGTGCCCGGCCGTGCCGGGTTGGTGCCGGCCGCCGGACAGCTCCGCGAGGGTGGTCAGGACCAGCCGGAGCCGCTCGGCCGGTGCGGTATCGATTGCCGCGGCATGGGTGAGTTGGGTCAGATGTTGCTCGACCAGCCGCTCGTGCCAGGCCACGACGATGGCCTCGACGTCCGGGAAGTACTTGTAGAGCGTCGCCCGGCCGATCCCGGCGTGCGCCGCGATCTGCGACATCGTGACCGCGGCCAGGCCCTGCTCGGTGACCAGCGCGGCCGCGGCGTCGAGGATCGCGGCGTGCACCGTACGGCGGTGCTCGTCGATCGTCGTGCTCCACAGCCTCGGCACTCCGCCCACGATACACAACGCCCTGGCTATAGACATCGTGTCTTGTAACAAGACATTGTGTATTGCAAAAGTGGGTGAGCGTTGTTCCGATGTGAAGGAGGCCGTGGTGCCACGGTGGGTGAAGGGTTTCGTCATCGCAGGGCTGGTGCTGGTCGCGCTGGTGGCGGTGATGCTGCTGGCCGGGCACGGGCCGGGGCGGCACGGGCATCACGCGCTGCCGACGCCGGCAGCCGACGCGGTGAGGTCGAGGTGATCGGCCCTGCGGCGCGTCGGTTCGCGTTGGTGCTGCACGTGGGGGCGTCGGTGGGATGGCTCGGCGCGGTCGCCGTGTCGTTGGCGGTGGGCGTGCTCGGGCTGGCTGCCTCCGACGTGCAAGTGGTCCGAGGCGCGTACCTGCTGTTGGAGCCGTTGGGCTGGTGGACACTGATCCCGTTCAGCGTCGCGAGCCTGGCCACCGGACTGGTGCAGTCGCTCGGCACGCACTGGGGGCTGCTGCGGCACTACTGGGTGCTGATCAAGCTGGGGATGAACGTGTTCGCCACCGGCATCCTGCTGCTGTACACGCAGACCCTTGCGGTGCTCGCCGACACCGCCCGCGACCCGGCCGCCGGGGCGGCCCAGCTGCGTAACCCGTCACCGGTGGTCCATGCCGCCGGCGCGATCGTGCTGCTGCTCGTCGCGCTGGTGCTGTCGATCTACAAACCACGCGGTACCACCGCGTGGGCGACCGGAGCGCGGACGCCTGCCGGCACCGCGGCCTAGCCGGGCGGCGCCGTGGCCTCCGACACCCTTCCCTTATATACCCTAGGGGGGTATGTTCGGTGGCGAGAAGGAGGCCGTCATGGACCACGCACACCACCATCCGACCACCGCGTCATCGACCACCTGGGCCGCCGCCGCGCAGGCGACGCTGCACTGCCTCACCGGCTGCGCGATCGGCGAGGTGCTCGGCATGGTCATCGGTACCGCGCTGGGGCTGCACAACGCCGCCACGGTCGTGCTGTCGATCGCCCTGGCGTTCGTCTTCGGCTACGGCCTGACCATGCGCGGTGTGCTGCGCGCCGGCGTCAGTTTCCGCATCGCGCTGACGGTCGCCCTGGCCGCCGATACCGTGTCGATCGCGGTGATGGAACTGCTGGACAACGCGGTCATCGTCGCGGTGCCCGGTGCGATGAACGCGGGACTGACCAGCGTGTTGTTCTGGGCGTCGCTGGCGGGTTCACTGGTCGTGGCGTTCCTGCTGACCACCCCGGTGAACCGGTGGATGATCAGCCGGGGCAAGGGCCACGCCGTGGTGCACCAGTACCACCACGCCCACTGACCGGCACCTGGTACGCGGCGGCGGCCGCACCCCGAGCGGGGGTGCGGCCGCCGCGTCGCGTTCCTACACCTTCTTCAGCAAGTCCTGCATCTGGGTGATCTCCGCCTGCTGATCGGTGACGATCTTGTCGGCCAGGGCCTTGGCGTCCGGGCTGCTGCCCTGCGTGGACTCCTGCTTGGCCATCGTGACCGCGCCCTGATGGTGGGCGATCATCATGGTCAGGAACTGCTTGTCGAACGCGGCGCCCTTGGCATCCATGAGCTTGCTCATGTCGGCGTCCGTCATCGCGCCCGGCATCGGGCCGTGGCTCATGCTGCCCATGTCCATGCCGCCACTCATGCTCGGCATGGGAGCCGGCTTGTCCCACGCGGTCAGCCACCCGGTCATGGTGTCGATCTCAGGCTGCTGCGCCTGTTTGATCTTCGTAGCGAGGGCCTTGACGTCGGTGCTGGCGGCGCGGGTGTCGGCCAGCGACGCCATCTCGATGGCCTGCCGGTGGTGCTCGATCATCATCTGGGCGAACATCACGTCGGCGTCGTTGAACACCGTGTCCGCGCTGGCCGACGCGGCCGGTTCGGTGGTGGCCATACCCGACCCGTGATCCATCCCGGAGCTGGACGAGTCGGTGCCGCCGCAGGCCGACAACACCAGGGCGGCGGACACCGCCGCGCCGCCAATCAGGGCGCAGCGCAGCGCAGAAAAACGTATCAACACAACAAAGAAGCCTTTCGGTATCGGTGAACGTGCGCGGGCAAACCTCGGCGCCACACCCCAGCCCCGGAACGGAGCCGGCCGTGCGCGCCACGCGGTTCTAGATGCGCAGCACCGACACCGCGGCGAGCGTCAGACCGGCACGGCGCGGAGGCGGGCCGCGCGGTACCCGAAGCCGAGATCCGGACGAGCGGACACGCGCGCCGCCGGCGCGCGAGCGGGCCAGCAGCAGCACGGCCAACAGCACCAGCATCGCCAGGCCGGACAGCACCGCCAGGCAGACGCCCCAGCCGCCCATACCGCCGTGACCGCCGGCAGAACCGGCCGCATGCGGGCAACCAGGGCAGTCGTCGACCGCGCCGGCCGCCGCCGCGGCCAGAGCCGTATCGCCCATCATCACGGCCGGTGCCACCGTCAGCGTGGCCGGGCCGTGACTGGCGTGCTCGTGCATGCGCATCCCGGCGTGGCCGAGAGTGTGCATCGCCGCCAGGCCGAACAACGTGCACGCCAGCAGCACCCACCGGGCCACCCGCCCGGCGACAACCGTCGGCTCGCCTGTCACGGCAACCACGGTACCGGCCCCACCGGGCAAGCCGACTGCCCCAGGACGGCGACACCGCGCCCGTTCCACTTCCAAGGAAGTGGAACACCGAGGGCAACGGTCATCGACCCTCGACCGACTTGAATAATCGCCTGATCGGGCTAACATCGCTTCATGGCGATGAATCAGGATGGGTGCGTGACCGCGGCGGCCGCGGCCGGGATGACGCCGGCAGTCGCGCTGTTCCGCTCGCTGGCCGACGAGACCAGGCTGCGGATCGTAGCCCGTCTCGCCGCCGGTGAGGCCCGGGTGGTCGACCTGACCGGCGAGCTGGGGCTGGCACAGTCCACCGTCTCCAAGCACCTGGCCTGCCTGCGTGACTGTGGCCTGGTCGACTACCGCACCGAAGGCCGCCAGTCGTTCTACGCGCTGACCCGCCCGGAACTGATGGACCTGCTCGCTGCGGCCGAGGGCGTGCTCACCGCGACCGGCGCCGCTGTCGCCCTGTGCCCGGCCTACGGCACCGACACCACCGCGGTGACCCGGTGAGCGCCCCGACCCGCACAGCGCCGACCCCAGCACGGCGGGCCCAGCTCAACCGGCGCAGCCTGCACCTCGCCTACACGACCGCCGGCTACAACATGCTCGAAGGCGTCATCGCCGTGACCGCCGGCGCGGCCGCGTCGTCGGTCGCACTGCTCGGCTTCGGCCTGGACTCCTTCGTCGAAGTGTCTAGCGCACTGGTCGTGATCTGGCAGTTCCGCTCCCGGGTACCCGAGAACCGCGAGCGGCTGGCGCTGCGGCTGATCGCCGTGTCGTTCTTCGCCCTGGCCGCCTGGGTCACCGTCGACGCCGCGCGCTCACTGCTCAGCGCTGAGCGGGCCGAGACGTCACCGGTCGGCATCGGCATCGCCGCTGCCTCCGTCGTGGTCATGCCACTGCTGATCTGGGTCAAGCGGCGCACCGGCCGCGAACTCGGGTCGGCCACCGTGGTCGCCGACTCCATGCAGACCATGCTGTGCACCTACCTCTCGGTGATCGTGCTGGCCGGGCTGCTCCTCAACGCCACCCTCGGCTGGTGGTGGGCAGACCCGATCGCCGCGCTGATCATCGCCGCCGTCGCCGTCCGCGAAGGCATCGAGGCATGGCGCGGCGAACAATGCGACGACTGCGCCCCGCCTGCCACCGATGGCGAAGCCGACGGATGCGGATGCGCGCCCGGCTGCACCGACACCTGCTGCACCACAACGAGCTGACCCACCTGGCCACCAACGGCCGCAGCGCCGAGCTGACGGCCACACTCCCCGCCACCAGCATGACCCGCATCCCACAGGCCGGAATCACAGGAAACTGCGAACTGCCCCCGCGGCAACCCGCCATCTCGAAGCAGCCACCCCAGGCGCGTAGCCAGAAAAAGCCGGGCCCGGGCCGCCAAGAGCGACAACCCGGGTCCGGACCAGAGACGACGACGACTTACTCAGGAACCTTGCGGTAGGCCCCGTCGCTGGCGCTGGTCGCCATCGACGCGTAGGCGCGCAGGGCCGCCGACACCGGCCGCTGCCGGTCGACCGGCGAGAACGGCCGCGGCCGCGACTCCTGTGCCGTCCGCCGCGCCGCCAGGTCTTCGTCGGAGACGTTCAGGGTGATGTTGCGGCCGGGGATGTCGATGGTGATCTCGTCGCCGGTTTCGACCAGGGCGATCAGCCCGCCGGACGCCGCCTCGGGGGAGACGTGGCCGATCGACAGGCCGGACGTGCCGCCGGAGAAGCGGCCGTCGGTGATCAACGCGCAGGCCTTGCCGAGGCCGCGGCCCTTCAGGAACGAGGTGGGGTAGAGCATTTCCTGCATGCCGGGGCCGCCGCGCGGGCCCTCGTAGCGGATGACCACCACGTCGCCCTCGACGACCTGCTTGCCGAGGATGCCGGCGACGGCGTCGTCCTGGCTTTCGTAGACGCGGGCGGGGCCGGTGAACTTCCACAGTTCCTCGGCGACGCCGGCGGTCTTCACCACGCAGCCCTCGGGGGCCAGGTTGCCGAAGAGGATGGCGAGGCCGCCGTCGGCGGTGTAGGCGTGGTCGACCGAGCGGATGCAGCCCTCGACCGCGTCGGTGTCGAGGGTGGCCCAGCGGTTCTCGGTGGAGAAGGGCTGGGTGGTGCGGACGCCGCCGGGGGCCGCGTGGAAGAGTTCGAGCGCCTCGTCGGAGGCGTGGCCGCTGCGGATGTCCCACGCGTCGAGCCACGACGAGAGGTCGGGGGAGTGCACGGAGCGCACATTGGTGCGTAGTGCCCCGCCGCGGTTCAGTTCGCCGAGCAGCGCGGGGATGCCGCCGGCCCGGTGCACGTCCTCCATGTGGTACTTCGGGCTGTTCGGCGCGACCTTGGACAAACACGGCACCCGGCGGGAGATCTCGTCGATGTCCGACACCTGGAAGTCGAGTTCGGCCTCGCGGGCGGCGGCCAGCAGGTGGAGCACCGTGTTGGTGGAGCCGCCCATGGCCACGTCGAGGGCAACCGCGTTCTCGAACGCCTCGCGGGAGGCGATGGCCCGGGGCAGCACCGACTCGTCGTCGTTCTCGTAGTACTGCTTGGCGATGTCGACGATCAGCGCGCCGGCCTTCTCGAACAGCGCCTTGCGGGCGGCATGCGTGGCCAGCGTCGACCCGTTGCCGGGCAGGGCCAGGCCGATCGCCTCGGTGAGGCAGTTCATCGAGTTGGCGGTGAACATGCCGGAGCAGGAACCGCAGGTCGGGCAGGCCGAGCGCTCGATGGTGTCGAGCTGGGCGTCGGTCACGTTCTCGTTGGCGCTGGCGCTCATCGCGTCGACCAGGTCGAGTTTCTCGTGCACGACGCCCTCGATGGCCACCGTCTTGCCGGCCTCCATCGGGCCGCCGGAGACGAAGACCGTGGGGATGTTGAGCCGCAGGGCCGCGATCAGCATGCCGGGGGTGATCTTGTCGCAGTTCGAGATGCAGACCAGGGCGTCGGCGCAATGCGCGTTGACCATGTATTCCACCGCGTCGGCGATCAGCTCACGGCTGGGCAGCGAATAGAGCATGCCGCCGTGGCCCATCGCGATGCCGTCGTCGACGGCGATGGTGTTGAACTCGCGCCCGACCCCGCCCGCCTCGGCGATCGAGTCGGCGACCAGGCCGCCGAGGTCCTTGAGGTGGACATGCCCCGGTACGAACTGGGTGAAGCTGTTGGCAATGGCCACGATCGGCTTGCCGAAATCGTCGTCGGTCATGCCGGTGGCGCGCCACAGGGCGCGCGCGCCGGCCATCGTCCGACCGTGGGTCGAGGTCCGGGAGCGCAGTTCAGGCATTCCTACAGTCTGCCACCGGCGGCCCGGGGACGGAGCTGTGGTCCACAGCACGGGACGCCGTTCGCAAAAACGTCACACTCCCCAAACGGTCGAAGATCCGGCACAGTGTTCCCGTGCACTCACCGTCCGGCGTGGAGCTGGCCGGGCTGGCGGGCCTGTTGGTCGCGGTCCCGGCCGTCGCCCTGCTGGCACGGTCCGGGCGCAAGCACACCGGCGGGGCCCGGCGCGCCCACCAGGTGCTGGCCGCCGGCGGGACGATCGTCTCGGCGGCCGCGCTGGCCGGCCTGCTGACCGCGATCAGCTCCCCGCACGACCAGGCGCAGGGCAACCGGGTGGCGCTCGCCTCCGCGATCGCCGTCGCGATGGCCCTCGGCACGATCACCCTGCTGGCCGGCACCCTGCTGCTGCCGGGCTCGGCCCAGCGCCGGGGCACCCTGCTGCGCAACCTGGCCGACGCCGGCATCGCCGCGGCCGCGCTGTGGTTCGTCGGCTGGGTCCTGCTGGCCCACCCGACGAACCTGCTCGGCGCGCACACCCCGACCGCCTGCCTGGCGCTGCTCCTGCCGGCGGCGGTGGCCGCGCTGGCCGTCGGGCTGACCGCGGTCCTGGCGTTGCACGCGTACCGGCCCCGGGTGGGCACGGTGCGCGTCTCGATCGGGGTCAGCCTGGTGGCGGTGGCCGCGCTCCTGCTGTCCAGCGGCATCTGCGGCCACTCGACCGTCCCGATGCTGACCGGCGCCCTGCTGCTCCCGGCCGGCCTGGTCGTCGTGGCCCGGGCGGTGCTCCTGGTCAACCGCCCGGTGCACGTGGTCGGCGACGTGACCCAGCGCGGCACCGCGTTCGCCTTCGTGCCGGTCGTGGCCACCGTGGCGGCCTGCTTCTACCACGTGGCCCGGGGCGGCTCGATCGATCTGGCCGGCCTCACCTCGGCCAGCGTGATGATCCTGCTGCTGGTCACCCGGCAATACCTCGCGCTCACCGACGTCCGGCGCTGGACGCTGCGGCTCAGCGAGAGCGAGGAGCACTACCGCGAGCTGGCGCACACCGACCCGCTGACCGGGCTGGCCAACCGCCGGGGCCTGGTCCGGGCGCTGCGCGAGCCCCACCCGGACGGTCGCGTCAAGTTCCTGGTCGGCATCGACCTGGACGGCTTCAAGAACGTCAACGACATGCGCGGCCACGACGTCGGCGACGCGGTGCTGGTCGAGGTGGGCGAGCGGCTGCGGCGCAACCTGCTGGCCGGGGACGTGCCGGCGCGGCTGGGCGGCGACGAGTTCGCGGTGCTCATGCATGCCACCCCGGACGAGGCCATGCTCGCGGCCAAGCGGCTGCTCGCGGTGCTCGGCGAGCCGTACGAGGTGGACGGCGGCTCGGTCTTCCTGTCGGCGAGCGTGGGCGTGGCGGGACACCCGGCGCCGGACGACACCAATGAGCTGATGCGCGACGCCGACCTGGCGCTGCGCTACGCCAAGCAGCGGGGCAAGAACCGGGTCGAGCGGTACGAGGTCCGGTACGACGAGCTGCTCCGCCGCCGCAGCACCCTGGAGAACGAGCTGCGCCACGCCATCGACCGGGACCAGCTCCGGCTGGTCTTCCAGCCGGTGGTGGCGCTGCCGTCGATGCGCCCGGTGGGCGCCGAGGCCCTGCTGCGCTGGCACCACCCGACGCTCGGCAACGTCCGCCCGGACGAGTTCATCCCGGTGGCCGAGGAGTCCGGCCTGATCAACCGGATCGGCCTCTGGGTGCTGCGGCAGGCCTGCCGGCAGCTGTCCGAGTGGCTGGCCAAGGGGCATGACGTCTGGGTCTCGGTCAACCTGTCGCCCAAGGAGCTGCACGCGGCCGACTACCCGGGCCAGGTGGCCGACGCGCTGAGCGAGCTGAACGTGCCGGCCCAGCGGCTGGTGCTCGAGGTGACCGAGCACGCGGTCGCCACCGACCTGGACGAGCTGGTCCGGCGGCTGGGCGAGCTGCGGGCCACCGGCGTGCGGATCGCGCTGGACGACTTCGGCGCCGGCTATTCGTCGCTGGGCCAGCTGCGCACCCTGCCGGTGGACATCCTGAAGATCGACCAGCGGCTGGTGAACGAGCCCGAGTCGCGCACCGGGACGGCCGCGCCGCTGGTCGACGTGGTGGTGCGGCTCGGGCACCGGCTCGGCCTGGAGGTGCTCGCCGAGGGCATCCAGACGCCGGCCCAGCGGGTGCTGGTCGAGGAGGCCGGCTGCCGGCTGGGTCAGGGCTCGCTGTTCGGCTGGGGTGTGCCGGCCGAACACCTCGAGGCCCAACTGCTCAATCTGCGTACGCCGATAGCGCCGAAACCGGCCCCCGCACCCCGCCCTGCGCCACCGCCGGGCGCCACCGCACGCAGCCAGGTGATCATGCTCGGGCCGGGAATGCGGCAGCTCAGAGCCCTTCTCCCGGCCGATCAGGACGCCCCTCCCCAGGAGGGTGATCAGAATGTGGGATCAGTTGACTCATCGCGTGAGATGGGGCAGGGTTAGCCACATGTGCCGGTCCATCCGAGTACTTAGTTGAGCGCGCTGACTCGCCAGTTGAGGTAGTCAGTGCGCTAGGTCCCGTGCAGTTCCTGCACAGGGCCTTTTTTGTTGCTCGGAACTAGATCACCTACGTCGAATCGAAGGCCTGTGCGATGACGAGACCACCCACTCCCGAGACCATGGCCCACCGACCCAGCCCCGCGACCGTGGCCGCCGCCGCGGCGAGTCACAGCGGGGTAGCGACCGGCCCGGTTGCGACCACCGGCGCCGGCTCGCTCGTCCGGTCGCTGGAGGCCCTCGGCGTCGAGGTGGCCTTCGGCATCCCGGGCGGCACGATCCTTCCCGCGTACGACCCGCTCTTCGACTCGAAGGTCCGGCACATCCTGGTCCGGCACGAGCAGGGCGCGGGGCACGCGGCCACCGGGTACGCGCAGGCCACCGGCCGGGTCGGCGTCTGCATCGCCACCTCCGGCCCGGGCGCGACCAACCTGGTGACGCCGATCGCCGACGCGTACATGGACTCGGTCCCGATCGTCGCGATCACCGGCCAGGTCTCCCGCCCGGCGATCGGCACGGACGCCTTCCAGGAGGCCGACATCCAGGGCATCACCCTGCCGATCACCAAGCACAACTTCCTGATCCAGTCGCCGGACGAGATCCCGCGGATCATCGCCGAGGCGTTCCACCTGGCGGCCACCGGCCGGCCCGGCCCGGTCCTGGTCGACATCCCCAAGGACGTGCAGCAGGCGCCGACCACGTTCTCCTGGCCGCCCACGCTCGACCTGCCCGGTTACCGGCCGACGCTGCACCCGCACGGCAAGCAGATCCGCGAGGCGGCCCGGCTGATCGCCGGGGCCAAGCGGCCGGTGTTGTACGTCGGCGGCGGCGTGATCAAGGCCGGCGCCACCGAGGGGCTGCGCAAGCTGGCCGAGCTGACCGGCATGCCGGTGGTGACCACGCTGATGGCGCTGGGCTCGTTCCCCGACTCGCACCCGCAACACCTGGGCATGCCCGGCATGCACGGCACGGTTCCGGCGGTGTACGCCCTGCAGAAGTCCGACCTGCTGGTCGTGCTGGGCGCCCGCTTCGACGACCGGGTGACCGGCAAGCTCGACTCGTTCGCGCCGGACGCCAAGGTGGTGCACGCCGACATCGACCCGGCCGAGATCGGCAAGAACCGGCACGCCGACGTCCCGATCGTGGGCGACGCCCGGCACGTGATCGACGAGCTGATCGCCGCGGTCACCGGCAGCGCCGGCGGCTCGGGCTCCTACCCGACCTGGTGGAAGACGCTGCACGACCTGCAGGAGCGCTACCCCCTGGGGTACGAGGAGCCGACCGACGGCACGCTCTCCCCGCAGTACGTGATCGACCGGATCGGCAAGCTGGTCGGCCCGGACGCGATCTACACCTCGGGCGTCGGGCAGCACCAGATGTGGGCGTCGCAGTTCATCTCGTTCGAGAAGCCGGGCACCTGGCTCAACTCCGGCGGCGCCGGAACCATGGGCTACGCCGTGCCCGCGGCGATGGGCGCCAAGGTCGGCCGGCCCGACACCGAGGTCTGGGCGATCGACGGCGACGGCTGCTTCCAGATGACCAACCAGGAGCTCGCCACCTGCGCGCTGGAGGGCATCCCGGTCAAGATCGCCATCATCAACAACGGCAACCTGGGCATGGTCCGGCAGTGGCAGACCCTGTTCTACGAGGGCCGCTACTCCAACACCGAGCTGGGCACCCACAAGCACCGCATCCCCGACTTCGTGAAGCTGGCCGAGGCGCTGGGCTGCATCGGGCTGCGCTGCGAGTCCAAGGACGACGTGGACAAGACCATCAAGGCGGCGATGGAGATCAACGACGCCCCGGTGGTCATCGACTTCACGGTCGGCAAGGACGCGATGGTGTGGCCGATGGTCGCCGCCGGCACCAGCAACGACGAGATCATGTTCGCCCGGGACGTGCGCCCGGCGTTCGAGGAGGACGACCTCTGATGACCAAGCACACGCTGTCGGTGCTCGTCGAGAACAAACCTGGTGTGCTGGCCCGGGTCAGCGGGCTGTTCTCGCGGCGCAGCTTCAACATCGACTCCCTGGCGGTCGGCGAGACGGAGAACCCGGACGTCAGCCGCATCACGATCGTGGTCAACGCCGACTCCTCACCGTTGGAGCAGGTGACCAAGCAGCTCAACAAGCTGGTGAACGTCCTGAAGATCGTGGAGCTGGACCCGCATCAGTCGGTCCAGCGTGAGCTCCTGCTGGTCAAGGTGCGCGCCGATCGCGTGCAACGGGCCCAGGTGCTGGAGACCGTCGAGCTCTTCCGCGCGAAAGTGATCGACGTCGCTCCGGACACCCTCACGATCGAGGCCACCGGGAACCCCGACAAGCTTGACGCGTTGCTGCGCGACCTCGAGCCGTACGGCATCAAGGAGATGGTCCAGTCCGGCCTGGTCGCGATCGGCCGAGGCTCCCGCTCCATCACCACCGGCCCGGCGCTTCGCGCCGCCTAGTCCAGAAGGAAAAGCATGACCGCGGAAGTTTTCTACGACGACGACGCCGACCTGTCGATCATCCAGGGCCGCAAGGTCGCGGTGATCGGGTACGGCAGCCAGGGCCACGCGCACTCGCTGTCGCTGCGCGACTCGGGTGTCGACGTCGTGGTCGGCCTCAAGGAGGGCTCGAAGAGCCGGGCCAAGGCCGAGGAGCAGGGCCTGACCGTGAAGACGCCGGCCGAGGCGTCGGCGTGGGCCGACGTGATCATGGTGCTCGCGCCGGACACCGCGCAGCGCAAGATCTACGCCGAGTCGATCGCGCCGAACCTGTCGGCCGGCAAGGCGCTGTTCTTCGGGCACGGCCTGAACATCCGGTTCGAGCTGATCAAGCCCCCGGCCGACGTGACCGTGGCCATGGTCGCCCCCAAGGGCCCGGGTCACCTGGTGCGCCGGCAGTACGTGGACGGCAAGGGCGTCCCGTGCCTGGTCGCGGTCGAGCAGGACCCGACCGGTGAGGGCCTCGCGCTCGCGCTGTCGTACGCCAAGGCGATCGGCGGCGCCCGGGCCGGCGTGATCCGTACCACCTTCAAGGAGGAGACGGAGACCGACCTGTTCGGCGAGCAGGCGGTGCTCTGCGGTGGCACGACCGCGCTGGTGCAGACCGGTTTCGAGGTGCTGACCGAGGCCGGTTACGCCCCGGAGATCGCGTACTTCGAGTGCCTGCACGAGCTCAAGCTGATCGTCGACCTGATGTACGAGGGCGGCATCTCCCGGATGCGCTACAGCATCTCGGACACCGCCGAGTTCGGTGACTACGTCAGCGGCCCGCGGGTGATCAACGCCGGCGTCAAGCAGGAGATGAAGAAGATCCTCGCCGAGATCCAGTCCGGTGAGTTCACCAAGGCGCTGATCGCCGACGACGAGGCCGGTGGCACGCGTCTGCAGCAGTTCCGCAAGGAAGGCGCCGAGCACCCGATCGAGGTGACCGGGAAGAAGCTCCGCGACATGATGTCGTGGGTCGACCGTCCGATCAGCGAAACCGCCTGAACCCAGTCGCGACAAAGCGCCCGGCCGACGGTCTGAGAACCGGTTCGACCGGGCGCTTTGCGTCACCGGACGATTACCTGAAACGTGGGCGTTACGTCCTGCTTACCTGTTCAGCGCTGTTGCCAAATTGTGGACTGAACAGGCGCTTCGGAGTGGGTTTCGTCGGTTAGCCTCGCCAACATGCGACTGGCTGATTCTTTCCGGAGTGAGCGCTTCGGCGCGGTCCGGATTCATGAGCTGCAACGGGTGATCGAGCTCGACTCGGGCGCCCTGGCCGATGCCGGTCGGCCTGGCATCTCGGCGGGTTCTCGCGTCGTCGGACCGGATGCTCTCCGGGCCGTCGAGACCCAATTGGTGATCGTCGTGCCCTGCATGAACGAGACTCGGAGCGTCATCGAGGGGGTGCTCTCCGGGATCCCGCACGACTGCCTGATCGTGCTCGTCTCGAACAGCGATCGCGGCCCGGTCGACCGCTACGAGATCGAGGCGCAGACGGTCGAGCAGTTCTGCCGGCTGGCCGGCCGGTCGGCGATCACCGTGCATCAGCGCGATCCGGGCGTGGCCGCCGCGTTCAAGGCGGCCGGCATGGACGAGCTGATCGACGACACCGGTCTGGTCCGGGCCGGCAAGGGCGAGGCGATGCTGGTCGGCATGGCCCTGGCGGCGATGAGCGGACGCAAGTACATCGGCTATGTCGACGCCGACAACTACGTGCCCGGCTCGGTCCATGAGTACTGCAAGGCGTACGCGGCGGGCCTGCACCTGGCCGGCTCGCCGTACTCGATGGTCCGCATCTCGTGGCACTCGAAGCCCAAGCTGCGCGACGGCCGGCTCTTCTTCAACCGCCGCGGCCGCAGCTCGGAGGTCACCAACGAGTGGCTCAACCGGTTCCTGGCCGAGTTCTCCAACTTCGGCACCGAGGTGATCGCCACCGGCAACGCGGGCGAACACGCGATGAGCCTCGAGCTGGGCCTCAAGCTGCGGCTGGCCGGTGGTTTCGCGGTCGAGCCGAACGAGTACGTCGACCTGTTCGAGCAGTTCGGCGGCCTTCTCGAGAGCGCACACCCCGAGGTGATGGCCAGTTCCGTCCCGGTGGTGCAGATCGAGACGCGCAACCCGCACTTCCACGACAACAAGGGCGAGGAACACGTCCAGGTCATGCGGATGCAGGCGTTGAACGTGCTCTACCACTCGCAGATCACCCCGCCCGCGGTGCGTCAGGCCATTCTCGACTTCATGGTGGCCCAGGGCGCGCTCGAGGTCGGGCAGGAGCCGCCGCGCGAGCGCACCTATCCGCCGGTCGACACGCTCGCGCTCGACCTGCTCTACGACGCGCTGGACGCCGAGGCGCAGTCGTTCCGGCAGCTGGACGGGCTGGCGTCGGCCGGGTTCCCGGCGTCGCCGCCGATCCTGCGGGAACGCATCCCGGTCTGAATCCAAGGTTGCCACGACGTTTCTGACATGTGACGGCGGTCACTCCGATTCATCGATGTGACCGTCGTCATGCGTACCATCCGGCAATGGTGGCGATTACGGATGGAGACGCGTTGACTACTCCGGTCGTACTGATCGCCGAGGAGCTGGCCCCGGCCGCCCTCGACGTGCTGGCCCAAGGCTTCGATGTACGGCACGTGGAGGGCACCGACCGGCCGGCCCTGCTGGCCGCGCTGGCCGAGGCGGACGCGGTGATCGTCCGCAGCGCCACTCAGATCGACGCCGAGGCGCTCGCCGCCGCGCCCGGTCTCAAGGTCGTGGCCCGGGCCGGGGTCGGGCTCGACAATGTGGACGTCCCGGCGGCCACCGCCCACGGGGTCATGGTGGTGAACGCGCCCACCTCGAACATCGTCTCGGCCGCCGAACAGGCGGTCGCGCTGCTGCTGTCGGTCGCCCGGCACACCGCGAGCGCCAGCGCCGCGCTCAAGGCCGGCGAGTGGAAGCGGGCCAAGTACACCGGCGTCGAGGTGCAGGGCAAGACCGTCGGCGTGGTCGGGCTGGGCCGGATCGGGGTGCTGTTCGCGCAGCGGATGGCCGCCTTCGGCACCCGGCTGATCGCCTACGACCCGTACGTGCAGCCGGCCCGCGCGGCCCAGCTCGGCGTCCGGCTGGTCGGGCTGGACGAGCTGCTCCGGGAGAGCGATTTCATCTCGGTCCACCTGCCACGGACGCCCGAGACGGTCGGCCTGATCGGCGAGCGGGAGCTGGCCACGGTGAAGCCGGGCGTACGCATCATCAACGCCGCCCGGGGCGGCCTGATCGACGAGCAGGCGCTGGCCGACGCGCTGGCCGAGGGCCGGGTGGCGGGCGCCGGCGTGGACGTGTACCAGAAGGAGCCGACCACCTCGTCGCCGCTGTTCGCGTTCGACAACGTGGTGGCCACGCCCCACCTGGGCGCGTCCACCGTGGAGGCGCAGGACAAGGCCGGGCTGTCGGTGGCACGCAGCGTGGCCCTGGCGCTGCAGGGCGAGTTCGTGCCGGACGCGGTGAACGTGCGCGCGGCCGGCGTGGTCGACGAGGACGTGCGGCCGCTGCTGGCGCTGGCCGAGAAGCTGGGCCGGGTGTTCACCGCGGTCGCCGGTGGGGTCGCGGCCGGCGTCACGGTCGAGGTACGCGGCGAGATCACCTCGCACGACGTGTCGGTGCTCCGGCTGGCCGCCGCCAAGGGCATCTTCGCCTCGGTGGTGGAGGAGCGTGTCACCTACGTCAACGCGCTCCAGCTGGCCGCCGACCGGGGGGTCGAGGTCGAGCTGACCACCGCGGAAGAGGCGATCGAGCACGACAACGAGGTCAGCGTCCACGGCGCGCTGCCGGACGGCCGACGGGTCGGCGTGACCGGCACGGTGACCATGGCGGGCAGCCGGGAGATCCGCCGGATCACGGCGGTGGACGGCTTCGATGTCGAGCTCGGCGCCGACGGGGTCCTGCTGTTCTTCCGGTACGCCGACCGCCCGGGCGTGGTCGGCGCGATCGGGACGCTGCTGGGCGAGCACGGCGTCAACATCGCGGCGATGCAGGTGGCCCGGCGCTCGGCAGGCGGCGAGGCGCTGATGACGCTGACCGTCGACTCCTCCATGGACGCCGAGATCCTCTCCGCCGCGGCGGCCGCGATCGGCGCGTCCCACGCCAGCGCCGTCGACCTCAGAGGCGAATAGAGCAGCGGTGCCTATCTGCGCTCAGAGCAGCTCTGAGCGCAGATAGGCATCAGCGGGTCTTCACGGGCGGGGGATAGACCGTGCCGTCCTGGAGGTCGAGCAGGTCGAGGTTCAGTTCGCCGGCCAGTTTCTCGATGCGCTCCAGCACCGCGTCGGCGCAGTTCTCGTCCAGCCGCATCTTGATGTGGTCGGCCGCGGCGTGCAGCGGCGCGCTCGCCCACGGGCTGCCGGACGTCTGAGACTGCGGTCCCCGATCGGGATATTCCGAGGTCAGGGCGTCATAGAAGGCGACGACGCGCGGGTCGGCGGGGCGCTGCGGATGATCACCGCGCGCGCATCGGGCGTTGGCCGCCCGCACCGCGTCCGGCATATCCGTCTTGTCCATGGCCCACACCACGAGGTCGAAACTCACCGGCGCATGGTGCCATACCGTCTGCCGCATCCGTTGATCCTTGCGCCGACACGCGGTGGATGCGTCTTGCGCGTTATTAGTCCGCATAGCTAGCGTTGGTACCGCCGTACCACGGTGCCGGGCGCGTCTTCGGGTGACGTTCTCGCTGCTTTCGTGCGGCTAGCACCCCCGGCGGGCGCGAGCCACGCGTTTTCGTCGTCACAACCCCCGCGATCGATTGCCGCGATCGACGGGGGTTGTGTTCTTGGCGCACGGGTTGCCACCTGAACGTCCATTCAGTGGGACCATGCGACCGGAGACCGGGACACCCCGCTAGTCTTCACGACGTCGGAGCGGACTTGTAGGGAGCAGACGTGAGCGTGGCGCGGATCGCGGTGGTGGCCGGGGACGGCATCGGAACCGAGGTGACCGCGCAGGCCCGCAAGGTGGTCGACGCCGTGCTTCCCGGCGTCGAGTGGTCCGACTACGACCTGGGCGCCCGTTTCTACAACCGCACCGGCGAGGTCCTCCCGCAGACGGTCGAAGACGAGCTCTCCGGCCACGACGCCATCCTGCTCGGCGCGATCGGCGACCCCAGCGTCCCGCCCGGCGTCCTCGAGCGCGGTCTGCTGCTCAAGCTGCGGTTCGACTTCGACCAGTACGTGAACCTGCGCCCCAGCAAGCTCTGGCCGGGCACCACCAGCCCGCTGGCCGGGGTCAAGCCGGGCGAGATCGACATGGTCGTGGTGCGCGAGGGCACCGAGGGCCTCTACGTCGGCGCCGGCGGCGTGCTCCACAAGGACACCCCGGCCGAGATCGCCACCGAGGAGAGCCTGAACACCCGGCACGGCGTCGAGCGGGTCGTCCGCGACGCCTTCTCGCGGGCCCAGCGCCGCGAGCGCCGCCACCTCACGCTCGTCCACAAGACGAACGTGCTGACCAAGGCGGGCAGCCTGTGGTCACGCACCTTCCAGTCGGTCGCCCAGGAATTCCCTGAGGTGACCACGGAATACCAGCACATCGACGCCGCCTCCATGTTCATGGTGAGCAACCCGCAGCGTTACGACGTGGTGGTGACCGACAACCTCTTCGGTGACATCCTCACCGACATCGCCGCCGCGGTGACCGGCGGCATCGGCATGGCGGCCAGCGGCTCCGTGAACCCGGAGCGGGCCTACCCGTCCACCTTCGAGCCGGTGCACGGCTCCGCGCCGGACATCGCCGGCCAGGGCATCGCCGACCCGGCGGCCGCCATCCTCTCCGCGGCCCTGCTGCTCGAGCACCTCGGGCACGACGACGCCGCGCGCCGAGTAACCGGGGCGGTCGCGGCCGAGGTCGCGTCCCGCACGCCGGGCGCGCCGACGCGTACCGCCGAGGTGGGTGACCGGGTCGCTACCGCGGCCTGAGCCCGTCCCCTTTCCCCTTCGCACTACTTCTTGCCGCGGACGGTCTGTTTTAACGACCGTTCGGGTATCTTCGTGCACACAAAATCTTCCTAGAAAGCAGGTCACGTGCCATGAGTGGTGGTGACAGCAACCTCGATTTCGATGTCCGCCGAAACAGCGCGCCGGTGAGCGACCCGGAGCGGGCGGTGTTACTGGCCAATCCGGGTTTCGGCCGGATCTTCACGGACCACATGGTCACCATCCGCTATGCCGAGGGCAAGGGCTGGTACGAGCCGCGGGTCGAGGCGCGCGCGCCGATCCCGATGGACCCGGCCACCGCGGTGCTGCACTACGCCCAGGAGATCTTCGAGGGCCTGAAGGCGTACAAGCTGGCCGACGGCGGGGTGGCGCTGTTCCGGCCGGATGCCAACGCCGCCCGGTTCGTCGACTCGGCCAAGCGGATGGCGATGCCGGCGCTGCCCGAGGCGATCTTCCTGGAGTCGTTGCGGCAGATCGTCTCGATCGACCGGCAGTGGATCCCGCAGGACCCCGAGGGCAGCCTCTACCTGCGTCCGTTCGCCTTCGCCACCGAGGCGTTCCTCGGCGTGCGGCCGGCGACCGAATACCTCCACCTGGTGATCGCCTCGCCGGTGGGCGCGTACTTCTCCGGCGGGGTCAAGCCGGTGACGGTGTGGGTCACGCCCGACTACACCCGGGCCGCGCCCGGCGGCACCGGCGCGGCCAAGTGCGGCGGCAACTACGCGGCCGGGCTGGCGGCTCAGGCCGAGGCGGCCGAGCACGGCTGCGAGCAGGTGGTCTACCTCGACGCGGTGGAACAGAAGTACGTCGACGAGCTGGGCGGCATGAACGTCGTGCTCGTGCTGGACGACGGCACCCTGGTCACCCCGCCGCTGACCGGGACGATCCTGCCCGGCATCACCCGCGACTCGATCCTGAAGCTGGCCCAGCGGGCCGGCCGGGCGGTCGAGGAGCGGCCGATCAGCATGGACGAGTGGCGCGACGGCGCCCGGTCGGGCCGGGTCCGCGAGGCGTTCGCCTGTGGCACCGCCGCGGTGATCACCCCGCTGGGCATGGTGCGGTCGGCCGACGGCGAGTTCACCGTGGCCGACGGCGGGGCGGGCGAAGTCACCATGGGCCTGCGCCAGGAGCTCGTCGACATCCAGCGCGGCCGGGCCGAGGACACCTTCGGCTGGGTCCAGCGCGTCTTCTAGCCGGCCGGTTCGAGCAGGTGGCCGCGCATCGTGGCCACCTGTTCGCCGGTCAGGCCGATCTCTTTGGCATAGGCCTCGACCGAGCCGTGCCGGTCGCGCAGGCCGTTCAGGAAGAGCGTCATCGCCCGCTCGGGTGAGTCGAACATGTGCTCGTTGCCCTCGACCGCCTCCGGGTTGACCTTGAGCAGGTACTCGGTCAGGCTCCGCATCGAGGCGGTGGTCAGCGCGTAGTCCGCGGCGATGTCGTCGTCGGCGACGCCCAGCAGGGCGAGGGCCAGCGCCAGGGTGACGCCGGTGCGGTCCTTGCCGGCCATGCAGTGCACGACGACCGGGGCCGCGTCCGGGTCGGCGATGGCGCTCAACGCCTCGCGCAGCGCCTCGGTGCCGTCCTCGATGAAGTTCAGGTAGCGGTCGGCCAGCCAGCGCTCGTGATCGGTGCCATCGGGGTGGGGCACCTCGTCCCAGTCGACGTGCCGCAGCGGCAGATGGCGGTAGACCAGGCCCTCGTAGTCCCGGATCCGCCCGATCTTCTCCACCTCGAACTCGCGCCGCAGGTCGATCACCGTGCGCACGCCCAGGGCCGCGTAGGTCTCCCAGTCGGGCCCGTCGATCAGCCGGTGCAGCGCGTCCGCCCGGAACAGCCGCCGCCAGCGCACGGTCCGCCCGTCCAGCCCGGCATAACCGCCGACGTCACGGAAGTTGTAGGTCGAGGTGAAGGACACATTCCGGGGGTACGGGAGGTCAGCCACGGGTTCGAACCTAGTCCCGAAAGGTGGAACTTTGCTTCCCCTGGGCGGGAACGGTGGCACACTTCATCGCGTGACCCACCTCGTGCTCATTATTGGCACCCAGCGCGCCGGCTGACTTCTCTCGCCGACGCGCAGACCTCCCGCATCCGCGGGGGGTCTTTTTGTTGGGCCACCAAATTCCTCGAAAGGAACCACGCCATGGACTACCAGGTCTTCGACACGACGCTCCGCGATGGCGGGCAACGCGAGGGCATCAGCTACTCGGTCGTCGACAAGCTCGCGGTCGCGAAGCTGCTGGACGAGTTCGGCGTCGGGTTCATCGAGGGTGGCTGGCCGGGCGCGATGCCCAAGGACACCGAGTTCTTCGAGCGGGCCAAGACCGAGCTCGACCTCAAGCACGCGGTGCTGGTGGCGTTCGGCGCGACCCGCAAGGCCGGCGTCGACGTCGCCGCCGACAAGCAGGTCAAGGCCCTGCTGGACGCCGAGACGCCGGTCGTCTGCGTGGTCGCCAAGTCGGACATCCGGCACGTCGAGCGGGCCCTGCGCACCACCGGCGAGGAGAACCTGGCGATGGTCCAGGACACCGTGCGGCACCTGGTCGCCAACGGCCGCCGCGCGTTCGTCGACTGCGAGCACTTCTTCGACGGCTTCCGGCACGATCCGGCGTACACCGCCTCGGTGGTCCGTGCCGCGATCGACGCCGGCGCCGAGCGGGTCATCATGTGCGACACCAACGGCGGCATGCTCCCGTCGATGATCACCAAGGCCATCAACGAGGTCGTCGAGCGCACCGGCGTCTCGCCGGAGCAACTCGGCATCCACTGCCAGAACGACACCTCGTGCGCGGTGGCCAACACGATCGCCGCGGTCGAGGCCGGGGTCAAGCACTTCCAGTGCACCGCCAACGGATACGGGGAGCGCCCCGGCAACGCCGACCTCTTCGCCGTCGTGGCGAATCTGCAACTCAAGCTCGGGCTGACCGTCCTACCGGACGGGTGCCTGGAGAAGGCGACGCGGGTCTCCTCCGCGCTCGCCGAGATCGCCAACATCGCCCCCGACACCCACCAGGCCTACGTCGGGGCCGCGGCATTCGCTCACAAGGCGGGGCTGCACGCGAGCGCGATCAAAGTGGATCCGCTGCTCTACAACCACGTCGACCCGTCGGTGGTGGGCAACGACATGCGGATCCTGGTGACGGAGATGGCCGGCCGGGCCAGCATCGAGCTCAAGAGCCGTGAGCTCGGTCTGGACCTGGCCGGCCACCCGGACACCCTGTCGGCCGTGACCACCAAGGTCAAGGACCTGGAGGCCGGCGGATGGTCGTTCGAGGCCGCCGACGCGAGCTTCGAGCTGCTGGTCCGCGAGGCGCTACCCGGCGAGGGCTTCAGCCGGCCGTTCTCGCTGGAGTCGTACCGGGTGCAGACCGAACACCGGGAGGACGGCACGGTGGTGTCCGAGGCCACCGTCAAGGTCAAGGTGCGCGGCGAGCGGATGATCACCACCGCCGAGGGGAACGGCCCGGTCAACGCCCTGGACGAGGCCCTGCGCAAGGCGCTCACCGGGCACTACGAGGAACTCAAGTCGTTCGAGCTGGCCGACTACAAGGTGCGCATCCTGGAGGGTTCGCACGGATCCGCCGCGATCACCCGGGTGCTGGTCGAGACCACCGACGGGCAGCGTGACTGGACCACGGTCGGCGTGCACGAGAACGTCGTCGAGGCGTCGTGGCACGCGCTGGTCGACGCGCTCACCTTCGGCCTGGCGCAGCGCTCGACGCCTCAGGCGGCGGGCACGGTCAGCGAGGCGTAGACCGAACGGTGGTCGGTCCGGGGTACGCCGTGCACCCGCACGTCGCGTACCCCGATCCGTTTGTCCACCAGCACGTGGTCGATGGTCACCGGCGGCAGCGGCGCCCCGCCGTACGGCCCCCAGGTGCCGACCAGCCCCTCGCCCGTGGCGGCGGCCGCGTCCCGGTAGTCGCCCCGGGCGATCAGCTCGCGCAGCGTGTGGTGGTCGAGGGTGGCGTTGAAGTCGCCGAGCAGAACGCGCGGCGGGCCGTCCGGGTCGCTCTTCGGCTGGGCGGCCAGGTCGGCGCTCCACGAGCCGAGCGCCTCGACCGAGGACGGGGCGAGCGGATGGGCCGACTCGACCACGATCGGACCGGCGCCGGACGGTGTGATCGTGGCGTACGCCTGCATGAAGCCGCCGCCGTTGCGCCGCGCCCCGGGTGACGTGATCGGGAAGCGCGAGTAGACCGCCGAGCCGGAGGCGCCCCACTGCGCCGCCACCGACGAATACGGCAGCAGCGTCTTCAGGCCGGCCGCCTCGAGCCGGGCCTGGATGCCGGGGGTGAACTCCTGCATGGCCAGCACCGCCACGTCCTGCTCACGGACCAGTGCGACCAGCGCGTCGGCGTCGGCCCCGCCCAGCTCGACGTTGCTGCTCATGATGTGCAGCACGACCCCGGTGGCCGGGCCGGTGTCGCGATCGGCCATCACCCGGGGCAGGATCGAGACGGCCAGCAGCGCGGCCGCCACCACGGCGACGGCCGCGCCCAGCCAGCGACGGGTGAGCAGCGCGATCAGGGCCGGGATCAACGACCAGGCCGCCGCGTACGGCGTGAAGGCGAACAACTGGACCAGCGCGCCGCTCTCCCAGCCGCCGAACCGCAGCACCGCCCAGACCGCGATCGGCAGCAGGACCAGCCACACCAGCACGGTCACGCCGACCCGCTTGCCGTGCCGGCCGGCGGTCGCGGGCGGCCGCGAGCTGGTGATCGTCATGCCGCCGACGGTATCCGGCGACCGCTACGACCTGGTAACTCTCCTCAGCTTTGTGAAGATCACGTGTAGGGGTTGAAGTTCTGCGCGGCCATCAGGAACCACGACGTGGCCCCGACATGCTGCCGCTGGAAGTAGCCGAAGGCGAAGCCGGTGTCGAACGCGCTGCTGGCCGCCACGATGCCCGACTTGTCGGGAAGGGCGGTGCCGGCCCAGTTGCCCTCGGAGAGCTTGCCGTCCTGCGGATCGGTGGTCCGGCCGACGGTCTGCCCGGCGCCCACCTTGCGCTGCGCCACCACGGTCTCGGCGAGCAGCCGCTTGGCGGTGCCACGGTCGCCGGTGCCCTTGCGGGTGAGCAGGGCCAGCGCCGTGTGCCCGTTGCCCTCGAGCCAGACCGCGCTGCGGTGGTTGGGCAGGTCGCTGCCGGGGACCGGGCCGGTGAGGGCCTTGGCCTGCGACGAGAACGTGACGCCGGAGATCCGTACCCCGGCCGGCAGTTGGGTCTGACCGCCGCCGTCGGTGTTCCACAGGTTGCCGGTGACCCAGTCCAGCGTGGCGTCGTAACGCTTGTCGCCCATCCCGAGCACGGCCCAGGTCTGCACGTCCTCCGGGATGTTGCCGGTGTTGATGATGTTGGGGTCCTCGCCCGGGTTGCCGCCCAGCGTGCCGGTCCAGAGGAAGCGCTCGGCCGGGTTCCACATGTTCCGGACGAAGCCCGCCGCCACGGTCGCGCGATGGATCCAGCGGCGGTCCCGGGTCAGCTTGGCCAGCAGCGTGAACAGCGCGTGCGCGTCGATGTTGTGCTCGGTCGAGCACCAGGCCTGCGGGGTGACGCCGTCGGCCTGGACGCCACCGTGGAAGCCGCCGTTGACGTACCCGGACTCCCGCTCGGTGATCCACAAGCCCAGCGCGACCGCGCCGTCGAGGTACTTCTTGATCCGCGTGTCCACGTAGAGCTGGGCCAGGGCCAGCCCGGTCCAGGCCATGTCGCCGACCGACGAGCCACCGAAGCCGTACGGCCACAGGAACGCCGCCTTGCCGTCCTCCCGCTCGAGGCCCGGGAAGTAGGCGCCGCCGCCGTAGAACTGCATCGGCCCGGCCGCGTACGCCTGCCGCACCCGCCCGTCGGTGAACGCCTCGTCGTTGGCCTGGGCCCAGAGGAGCGCGTCGCCGATCAGCCGTGCCCGCCGCACGTTGGCCACGCTCGGGTTGGCCAGGTAGGCGAGCGTGGCCAGGGCGTTGTCGTAGACGAAGGCCGCGGTCATCAGCCCGCTCTCGTTGTTGTACGACTGGAGCAGCCGCGGCTCGGCGCCCTTGGCGTAGGCGTCCTGCACCACGTCGAGGTAGCGGTAGGCGCGGGCCACCGGGCCGGACAACGAGGGGTCGACCAGGTGCCGGGGCCGGTCCGAGCTGGCCGAGGCGGGATCGGCGGGCAACGCGCCGGCGGCCACCGTGGCGGCGGCGGCCGCGGCCGGCAGCGCCAGCAGGCGTCGCCGGGAGACCGGTACGGACGTGACCGAGAAGGTCGCTGGCATATGGGGGTCACCAACCTGTGTGAGAGCGCTCTCTGGGGGCGGCACATATTGAAACCCCTCTGTCACGGATTGGCAATGCCCGCAGCTCAGCCCGCGTCAGGGTGAAACGTAACAGCGCTTCTCGACCAGGCGGATAGGGTTGCCGAACCTGGCGTTCGTGCAGGGCGCCGAGCCGGTCACCTCGCGGTAGCGGTAGGCGCCGTTGATCCCGTACGCGACGGTTCTGGTGCCGGTCACCACGCAGACACCGCCCAGGGTCGCGCACTGCGAGTAGCCCTGGGGGCCGCCGGCCGGGGCGACCGAACACGACTTCACCGTCCCGAAGAGCGGATCGCCGCCGAACCCCGCAATGGTGCACGGCTGCACCGATCCGGCCCGGACGGACCGGTAGACGTACCCGCCGGGGGCGCCGTAGGCGATCATGCCGGTACGCGCGACGGAACAGACGCCGTGCTCGCCGGCGCAGACCGTCCAGCCCGCAGGCAGGGCGGTCGTCGGGAGCGGCGTACGCGCGCTGATCGTGGTCTCGAACTTGGTGGTCCGGCCGGCCTCCGGGCGGAACGTGACTCCGGAGTCGCTGCTGTAGGCCTCGCCGCCGCCGGGATAGGGCGCGGCGTCGTTGTGCACCAAGCCGTAGCAGCCGGTCGTCGTGGCCGACCGGACCACGATGCCGTAGCGGACGCCGGCGGTCACCGCGAGGTCCGGCCGGATCGTCACCGCCCGCGGCGACCAGCCCACCGAGTGCGGCGGCACGACCGTACGGAACAGCGGCGACCCGGTCGGCCGGAACGACTCGTCGGCGGTCACGATCTGCATCTCCAGGCCGGCGTCGGGCGAGCCGTTCTGGAAGGTGGTGTACGTCGCCGAGGTCAGCGTGCCGCTGCGGGACGGCACGAAGGTCTGCACCCGGGCGATGTTCCGGCCGATGTCGCACCACGGGCGATACCCGGCCAGGCCGCCCGACTGGTCCTGGTCGGGTGAGGTTTGCGCGGCGCCGGTCGAGCGGGTCGGCAGATCGAGCGTGATCGTCGCCGGGCAGGTGATCGGCCGGATCGCCCCGGCGGCGTCGAACGACAGCGGCGCCCAGAAATAGTTGGCCAGCGCCTCGTTCGGGGCGCCGTTGTTCCACAGGTCACTGCCATAGAGGTACGCCGTACCGGACGCGGTCGGGATCGGCGCCACGAACGCCGGCTGGCCGCCGCAGGAGGTGGTCGTCAGGTTGGTGCCGGCCGACCACGGGCCCAGGGGCGAGGCGGCGCTCTTGTAGGACGTGCCGGTGGTGGCGTAGCCGCGGTTGGGATCCGAGTAGGTCAGGTAGTACGTCCCGCCGCGGCGGAACAGAGCCGGCGCCTCGGTCGCCGGCTGGCCGAGGCGGGTGTGGGCGCCGGTGCCGGTCAGATAGTCGCCGTCGAGCCGCTCGACGACGATGTCGCCGCCGCTGCGCCAGTCGGTGTACGCGACGTAGGCGGCGCCGTCGTCGTCCACGAACACGGTGTGGTCGCCGTTGTTCAAACCGGCCGGGGGAGCGTCGCTGTTGACCGCCAGCGTCGGCTCGGCGGTCTCCACGAACGGCCCGGTCGGCGCCGTCGCGGTGAAGACCCGGAACCCGACCCGGTTGTCGTACACGTTGATCCACAACACGTACCGCTGGGTGGCGGCGTTGTAGACGACGTGCGGGCGGTAGCAGCCGTAGGTCGTTCCGTTGCACCGCGTCTGCCAGGTGCTCGACGTCGGGTCGAACAGGTAGCCGCGATCGGTCCAGCGCACGAGATCGGGGGACGAGTAGACCTTGAAGCCGCAGAACGGGGAGCCGTCGGCGTTCCACTGGTAGCCGCAGTCGTACGCGGTGCCGTACAGGTAGTAGACACCGCCGAAGAGCGCGATCTGCCCGTCGTGCGCGTCCACCGCGTTGCCCTGCGTGTCGAACCGCACCACCTGGTTCCCGGCGCTGTCGAAGTTCGTCACGGTCGTGGCGTGCGCGGCCCGGGCGGGCGCCGGAACGGCCCCGACGGCGGCGGCGAGCATCAGCAGAACAACCAGAATCCGGCGCATCAGGACCCCCACTTGAAACGTTACACAGTGGACGTCTCTCACCTTAGATCGAAAATCGCCAATGCGATAGCGGGAGGGCGCCCGATGAGCACCCTCCCGCCACTGATCAGACCGCCGCGTCGGTGACCTCGCCGAGGCCGGTGGCCACGAGGTCCTCGCGGATGACGGCGCCGTCGCCCTCGACCACCAGGGTCAGGCCGGCCGGGTGCAGGTGGGCCGCGGCCGCCGCGGAGACCTCTTCGAGGGTCGTCTCCAGGTACTGCCGACGCAGTGTCGCGTGGTAGTCGTCCGGCAGGTCGTGGATCACCAGGGTGGCCAGGGCGCCCAGGATCGAGCCGGGCGTCTGCATCTCCACCGAGAGCTGGCCGGCCCGCCACGCGCGGGACACCGCCAGCTCGTCCGCGGTCACGCCCTCGTCCTTGGTCCGGGTGATCTCGCCGACCGTGTCCACCAACGCGGGGGCGGTCACCGCGGTCTGCACCGCCGAGGACACCCCGAACCGACCGAACCGGCGGGTCATCGCGAAGTCGCCGCGGATGCCGTACGAGTAGCCCTTGACCTCGCGGATCAGGTGGTTGAGCCGGGACGTGAAGGCGCCGCCGAGCACGGTCGCGGCCAGCGTGATCGGCACGTAGTCGGGGTGGGCGCGGTGCGGCGCCCGGTGGCCCAGGCGCAGCGTCGACTGCACCGAGCCGGGGCGGTCGACCAGGATGATCTTGCGTTCGGCGGCGATCGGCACCTCCAGCGGGGACGACGCCGGCTCGGCCTCGCCCGAGGTGCCGGCGAACGCCGTCTCGCCCAGGGCCTTCAGGTCGAGCTGGTCGAGGTCGCCGGCCACCAGCAGGACGCCGGGACGACGCAGCCGCGCGGCGTGGTAGGCCAGCACGTCGTCCACGGTCACCGCGGCCACCGAGGCCGGGTCGCCGTGCGGTGGGCGGCCGTACCGCTCGGCGGCGCCGAACAGCTCGGCGCGCAGGGCGGCGTCGGCGCGCGGACCGGGCTGGGCCCAGTCCATGCGCAACGCGGTCACCTCGTCGTCGCGGACCCGGGACACGTCGGCCGGGTCGAGCCGCGGCGTGCGCACCGCCTCGGCGAGCAGCGCGACCGCGCCGGGCAGCAGGGCCGCCGGCACGGAGACGCCGGCCCGGAACGAGTCCCAGTCGACGGCGGTGGACAACTCGGCGCCCAGCCGCTCCAGGGCCAGCGCGAAGCCGGCCGAGTCGCGCTGGGCGGTGCCCTCCTCCAGGCACTTGGCCAGGATGGTGGCGGTGCCCTCGCGACCGGCGGTCTCGTGAACGGCGCCGCCGTCGAGCAGCAGGGCCGCGTACGCGAGGCGCTGGCCGGGCAGATGCGCGGCGACCACCAGGCCGCCGGCGACGGGGGTGCGGACCACGTCCGGGAACGAGTACGGGCGGGCGGCGCCCGGATCGGGTCGGGTGGCGACGAGAGTCACGACTGGTCTCCTGGCAGGTAGGTGAGGGTGACCCGGGACGAGGGGTGCAGCGTGGGCAGGACGTCGTTGATGTCGTCGCTGGTCACGTTCTGCCAGCCGGGCAGCCGGTAGGCCGCCGCGCCCGCGTCGCCGAACTGGGTCGCGTACCGGCCCAGGGTGTCGGCACGACCGCCGACTGTGGACATCTGCCGCCACCACGAGGTGGTCAGCAGCGCCTTGGCCCGCTCCAGTTCGTCCTCGGTGACCGGCTCGGCGGCGAGAGCGTCGAGCACCTCGGTCATGCCCTCCTCGAGGGTCGTCGCGTCCACGCCGTCCTTGGCGGTCGCCGTGATGATCAGCGGGGCCGGCGCGTGGGCCAGGTCGACGCCGTACGCGCCGACGTAGTCCGGCTGGGCGATCCGCTTGCCGTCGGCCAGCCGCTGGTAGAGCCGGCTGCCCCGGCCGCTGCCGAGGACGGTGGCGAGCACCGTGATCGCGTCGTACGAGCCGGTGCCGAACGGGTGCGTGCGGTGGGACAGGTAGATCCGCGGAGCCGGGACGTCGGCGGTCACCGTCTCGCGGGCCGGTTCGGCGGCCGGGCCGGTCAGGTGACCGTGTGGCGCCGGCGGGATGTCGCTCACCGGTTCCAGCGCGCCGAAGTACTTCCTGGCGTACGCGAACACCTCGTCCGGTGAGGCGTCGCCGGCCACCGTCAGCACCGCGTTGTTGGGCGCGTAGTAGCTCTGGTGGAACGCCTGGAACGTCTCCAGCGAGGCCGCGTTCAGATCTTCCATCGACCCGATGGTCGAGTGGTGGTACGGGTGGCCGGGCGGGTAGAGCAACGGCAGCAGGCGCAACCAGGCGTCGCCGTACGGCACGTTCTCGTACCGCTGACGCCTCTCGTTCTTCACCACCTCGCGCTGGTTGTCCAGCGTCTCCTGGGTGAGGGCCGGCACCAGGCCGCCCATCCGATCGGCCTCCAGCCACAGGGCCAGCTCGAGGTGCTCGGACGGCATCGTCTCGAAGTAGTTGGTCCGGTCGGGGTTGGTGGTCGCGTTCAGCGAGCCGCCGTTGCCCTGCACCGAGCGCATGTGCTCGTTCTTGGGCACATGCACCGACCCCTCGAACATCAGGTGCTCGAAGAGGTGGGCGAAACCGGTCTGTCCCGCGGGCTCGTGCCGTGAGCCGACGTCGTACCAGATGTTGACGCACACCACCGGATTGCTGCGGTCCTCACTGACCACGACCCGCAGGCCGTTGTCGAGGCGGGTGGATGCGATAGGCCACGGATAGCCGGTCTCCGCCGGCTTGGATTGCGACGTCACCGGACCAGTATTCCCTGGGTGGCGCCGGGCCGTCCTTCGTCCGCCTTTCGGTTGGCCTTCGTCGCGTTTTCGGTGCTCTTTGGTGTCCTGGTGATCCAGGCGGGCGCTCGGCGTGCACATCCCCCAAGGCCCGGGCGCCCGCCGCCACTTTCCGGCTCAACCGAGGGGATTACCCAGATGGACTCCACCGCCGATTTCCGGCTCCTCGAACAGACCCTGTTCGAGGTCAAGAAGGTGATCGTCGGGCAGGACCGGCTGGTCGAGCGGCTCATGACAGCGCTGCTCGCGGGCGGCCACTGCCTGCTGGAAGGCGTGCCCGGCGTGGCCAAGACGCTGGCCGCGGAAACCCTGGCGGTGGCCGTGGGCGGCTCCTTCCACCGCATCCAGTTCACCCCCGACCTGGTGCCCTCGGACATCCTGGGCACCCGGATCTACCGGGCCTCCAAGGAGTCGTTCGACGTGGAGCTCGGCCCGGTGATGGCCAACCTGGTCCTGGCTGACGAGATCAACCGGGCGCCGGCCAAGGTGCAGTCGGCGCTGCTCGAGGTGATGGCCGAGGGTCACGTGTCGATCGGCGGCCGGACGCACCCGACGCCGCGGCCGTTCCTGGTGCTGGCCACCCAGAACCCGATCGAGAGCGAGGGCGTCTACCAGCTGCCCGAGGCGCAGCGGGACCGGTTCCTGATGCGGGTCGTGGTGGACTACCCGACCGACCAGGACGAGCTGGGCATCCTCTACCGGATGGGCCAGGGCCGCCCGGTGGCGCATCCGGTCCTCGACCCCGACCGGCTGCTCGGCCTCCAGGCGCGGGCGCAGGCGGTCTTCGTGCACCACGCGCTGGCCGAATACGTGGTGCGGCTCGTCCTCGCCACCCGCGACCCGGCCCGCTTCGGCCTGTCCGAGATCAAGGACCAGCTGGCGTACGGAGCCAGCCCGCGAGCGACCCTCGGCCTGGTCGCCGGCGGCCGCGCGCTGGCCCTGCTCCGCGGCCGGGACTACGTGCTGCCCAACGACATCCAGGACATCGCGGTCGACGTGCTGGCACATCGGCTGGTGCTGTCCTTCGACGCGGTCGCCGACGGGATCGCGGCCGAGTCGCTGGTCCGCCGGATCCTCGAGGTCGTCCCGCTGCCGACCATCGCGCCGCAGCAGGAGCAGCACGGCCCGGGCCTGGGGGTGGCGGCGTGAACGAGGGCGCCTCGCTCAACGATCTCGCCCCCGAGCGCCGGCTGCGCCGCCTCGAACTCGCGGTCACCCGGCGCCTCGACGGGCTGCTGCACGGCCGGCACCTCGGCCTGCTGCCCGGCCTGGGCAGCGAACCGGCCGCCAGCCGGGAGTACCGGCCCGGCGAGGACGAGGTGCGCCGGATGGACTGGGCGGTCACCGCGCGCACCACGGTCCCGCACGTCCGCACGGTCGAGGCCGATCGCGAACTGGCCACCTGGGTGCTGGTCGACGCCTCGCCCAGCATGGACTTCGGCACCGCGGCCCTGGAGAAGCGCGAGCTGGCGACCGCGTCGGTCGCCGCGGTCGGCTTCCTCACCTCGGGACTCGGCAACCGGCTGGGTGCGCACGTGCTCGGCCCGTTCGGGGTACGGCGCTATCCGGCGCGTACCGGGCGTACCCATCTGCTCGGGATCTTGCGGACTCTGCTGGCCATTCCGCGCGGGGCGCCGGAGCTCGACCCCACCGGGCTGGCCGACGCGGTCGAGGGGCTGCATCGCGCGGTCCGCCGCCGGGGGCTGGTCGTGGTGGTCAGCGACTTCCTCGACGGGCTCGACCAGGACGGCCTGGGCGACGCGGCGCCGCGGTGGGAGCGGCCCCTGCGCCGGCTCACCGCCCGCCACCAGGTGCTCGCCGTGCAGGTCACCGATCCGCGGGAACGCGAACTGCCGGACGTCGGCATCCTCACCCTGGTCGACCCGGAGACCGGCCGGCGGCGCGAGGTGTCGACCGCCGGGCGCCGGCTGCGTGAGCGGTACGCCGCCGCGGCCCGGCAGCAGCAGGACACGATCACCGCCGCGATCCGCCGGGCCGGCGCCACCCACCTTCCCCTTCGGACGGACGGCGACTGGGTCGCCGACATCGTCCGCCACGTCCACGTCCACGCCCAACGCCGGCTGACCCGTGCGGCCCGCCGGCCCGCCGTCTCGGGAGGATCGGCATGACCTGGGAGTCGCCGCAGCGTCTGTGGCTGCTGGCCGCGGTCGCCGCGCTCGCCGTCGCGTACCTCGTGATGCAGCGCCGGCGCAGCCGCTACGCCGTCCGCTTCACCAACCTCAAGTTGCTCGACCGGGTCGCCCCGAAGCGGCCCGCCTGGCGCCGGCACGTCCCGGCCGGCCTCTTCCTGGCCATGCTCGGCCTGCTCGTGGTCGGCTTCGCCCGGCCCACCGCGGAGGTCCAGGTGCCCCGCGAACGGGCCACCGTGCTGGTCGCGGTGGACGTGTCCCGGTCGATGCTGGCCGACGACGTGGCGCCCGACCGCCTCTCCGCCGCGAAGGCCGCGGCCAACGAGTTCGTGACCAACCTGCCGTCGGAATTCAATGTCGGGCTGGTCGGATTCGCCGGCAGCGCCTCGGTGTTCGTGCCGCCGGTGACCGATCGCGCGGCGGTGACCGCGGGGATCGACCGGCTGTCGGAAGGCGCGGCGGGACGCGCGGGTACGGCCATCGGCGACGCGATCGCGACGTCGCTGGACCAGATCCGGACCATGGACGCCTCGGCCGCCGAGGACACGCCACCGGCCCGGGTGGTGGTGCTCTCGGACGGCGCCAACACCTCCGGGCAGGACCCGGACCAGGCCGCGCAGCTCGCGAGTGAGCTGGGCGTACCGGTCGACGCGATCTCCTTCGGGACGCCGGCCGGAACCATCCAGGGCTCGCAGCCGGTGCCGGTCGACGGCGAGACGTTGCAGGCCGTGGCCCAGGCCACCGGTGGTCAGTACTTCGAGGCGGCCAGCGCCGACGAGTTGCGGGCCGCGTACGCGGACATCGAATCCTCGGTCGGCTACGAGACCGAGCGGCAGGACGTGTCCGCGCGCTTCATCGGGATCGGGCTGGCACTGGCCGTGCTCGCCGCGATCGCCTCCATGTTCTGGTTCGCACGAATTCCCTGAGGGGCATCTCATGTCAGGTCTGGGTGGAGAACCACGCGGTCCCCAGTTCGTCTCACCGATTCTGTCCTCGCCACACTCGGCGTCGTCGCCGCTCCACGCGGCCCCCACGCGCCGCTGGCCGTTGATCGCGGCGGCCGGTGTCGTGGTGATCGCGGTCGCCGCGAGCTCCGGCGGCGTCGCCGGCTTCTACGCCGGGGAGGCCGCCACCGGGCCGGCGGACTCACCGGCCGCCGAAGCCGCGGCGCCGCCGGCTCCGGGCGTACCCGCCGATCTTGTCGCGGCCGCGGCCCGAGCCCTCCCCGGCGTGGTCTCCGTGCAGATCCGCACCTCCGCCGGAGGCGGCTCGGGATCCGGCTTCGTCCTCGACGGCAACGGCCACATCGTCACCAACAACCACGTCGTCGCGGCGGCCGGGCGCAACGGCACGGTCACCGTGGTCGGCTCGGACGGGCGCCGGCTCACCGCCGAGGTGATCGGCACCGACCCGAACAGCGACATCGCGGTGCTCCGGGTCGAGCCGACGGCCGCGATGCGGGCGCTCGACCTGGCCGCGTCCGGCAGCACCCGGGTCGGCGAACCGGTGCTCGCCGTCGGCTCGCCGCTCGGCCTGTCCGGCTCGGTCACCGCCGGGATCGTCAGCGCGCTCGACCGTGAGGTACGCCTCGGCGGCAACGCCCGGCGGACCGCGGTGCAGACCGACGCCGCCATCAACCCCGGCAATTCGGGCGGGCCGCTGGTCAACGTCCGCGGCGAGGTGGTCGGGGTGAACACGGCCATCGCGACGCTGGAGGGCGGCGGGAACATCGGCATCGGGTTCGCCGTGCCCATCGACGAGGCCCGTGAAGTGGCGGCTTCCCTGATCGGGCGGGGATAGTCGATAGATGAGGTTGCTGGTGGTGGAGGACGAGGAAGACCTGGCCGAGGGCCTGCGCGTCGGGCTCTCCCGGGCCGGCTACGCGGTGGATGTCGCGCTGGACGCGGCCGAGTCGTACGAGTTGCTGACCGTCAACGCGTACGACCTGATGCTGCTCGACATCAACCTGCCCGACGGCGACGGCTTCGCGTTGTGCCGCGCGCTGCGCACCGGCGTGCTGGGTACGCCCGGCGAAGGCGACCTGCGGGTGCTGATGCTCACCGCCCGGGGCCGGATCGACGACCGGGTCCGCGGCCTCGACGAGGGCGCCGACGACTACCTGGTCAAGCCGTTCGCCCTGGCCGAGTTGCTGGCCCGGATCCGGGCGCTGCTGCGGCGCGACACCAACGGCGCCTCCGCCGTCCTCACCGTCGGACCGCTGCGCCTGGACGCGGCCCGGCACCTCGCCACCCTCGGCGAGAAGTCGCTGTCGCCGACCCCCAAGGAGTTCGGCGTCCTGGAATACCTGATGACCCGCCCCGGCCACGTGGTCTCCAGCGAGGAGTTGCTGGAGCACGTCTGGGACGCCAACGCCGACCCGTTCACCCAGACCGTCCGGGTGACCGTCGGCACGTTGCGGCGCAAGCTCGGCGAGGGCTGGATCGAGACCGTCGTCGGGCGCGGATACCGGTTGCGCGAGGCCACTTGATGTTCCGGTCGATCAGGTTCCGGCTCACCGTCCTCTACTCGACGCTGCTCTTCGCCCTGGCCGGGGCCGCGCTGGCGATCACCTACTTCGCCGTGGCGCAGACCACCTCGCCCCAGCCGATCACCGAACGGCAGGCCAAGGTGTACGGCCAGGGCGGCCGGATCATCGACAAGATCACCGTGGCCGAGGTCAGCGAGATCGAGGCCGCGGTGAACTACAACACGCTGGAGAACCTGCGGAACTACTCGCTGATCGCGCTGGGCGGCCTGTTCGTGGCCAGCCTGGGCATCGGCTGGGTGCTGTCCGGGCGGGCGCTGCGGCCGGTCGGCGCGATCTCCCGGGCGGCCCGTGAGATCCAGGCCACCGACCTGTCCCGCCGCATCCGGCTGACCGGCCCGCGCGACGAACTGCGCGACCTGGCCGACACCATCGACTCGATGCTCGACCGCCTGGACGACGCGTTCCAGGCGCAGCGCCAGCTGATCGACGACGCGTCGCACGAGCTGCGCAGCCCGCTGGCGATCATCCGCACCAACCTGGACGCTTCCCTGGTCGAGGAATCCACACCCGCCGACCGCGACCGGGCCGTGGCGGTGATCGACCGCGCGACCACCCGGATGTCCCGCCTCGTCGAAGACCTGCTGGCCACCGCGAGGCGCGAGGCCCACTCCGAGTCCGACACCGACGTCGACCTGTCGGTGGTGGCGCGCGAGGCCGGCGAGGAGTCGGGCGCCGACCCGTGGCGGTTGCGTTATGACCTGGCGTCGTCGCTGCACCTGATCGGCGACCCGGATGCTTTGCGCCGGGCCGCGGGCAACCTGCTGTCCAACGCGATCCGGCTGGCGCCCGGGCACAGCGTCGTGACGATCGCCACCGGGCAGGTGGAGTCGTGGCTGTGGCTGGCCGTCATCGACCAGGGGCCGGGGATCGCCGAGAAGGACCTGCACCGGGTCTTCGACCGTTTCTGGCGAGGGTCGTCGTCCTCGCCCGCTTCGACTCCGTCGTCTTCCGGGCCTTCGTCGGCTGAGCTGAATCAGCCGGTTGTCCTGAGTGCTGACAAGCCGCGTGCCCGGGAACGCCGGACCGGGCTCGGACTGGCCATCGTCCGCCAGATCGTCGAGTCGCACGGCGGCCAGGTGATGGCCTATTCGACGCTGGGGACCGGCAGCACCTTCGTGATCTGGCTCCCGGAAGCCGACCGCACCAGCAACGACTCGCCGCCGGCCACCAGCCCATGGCCCCGGGCCGCCGACGGCTGAGGCGCTGTCTCCGGGCTGTTCGCGCCGCATCGAAAAATCGGGTTTGCGCGCGCCGCCACCTCCCCCACCCCTTCCACTGGGTGGGCGGTGAATGTAGCGCGCGGGTCCGACGTTTTCGGGTCGTTGTCCACAGGCCGGTGGGGGACGATCTTGGTGGCGGGACCCGGGTTCAGGTGCGATGCTGGGGCGCGTGCCTGATGACGTCCGTGTGAGTGATCGCTTGACGATCCCGGCTGCGGAGTTGTCGTGGCGGTTCTCACGGTCCAGCGGCCCCGGCGGGCAGGGCGTCAACACGACCGATTCGCGGGTCGAGCTGTCGTGGGATCTCGGCGGGTCCGAGATGCTGCCGCCGGCCGTCAAGGAGCGCGCCGCGGAACAGCTGGGGAACCGGCTCGTTCACGGGGTGCTGACGGTCACCGCGTCGGAGCATCGGTCGCAGCTTCGCAATCGGGAGGCCGCCGCGGCCCGGCTGGCGGGTCTGGTCGCCGGGGCGATCGCGCCGCCGCCTCGGGCCCGGCGGGCCACCCGGCCGTCCCGCGGGTCGGTGGAACGCCGGATCGCCGAGAAGAAGCGGCGGGGCCAGACCAAGCGCAACCGGCGCGCCGACCCCGACTGATCCAGACCCTCTAAAGGTTGTTGTGTGGCGCGACCGCCAGGCGGTTGGCCTTGGCGGCGGCGGGGCCCAGCAGCTCGTCGCAGACGCGGATCAGGCGGGCGCGCAGTCCGGCCGCGCGCCGGGCGAACTCGCGCTGGCGGGCGATGTATTCGGCCTTGCCCTCGGGGGTCTCGATCTTGACGGGGGGATGGCCGTAGCTGGTCAGGTCGTAGGGGGACGCCTGCATGTCGAGCAGGCGGATGTCGGCGGCCAGGGCGAAACAGTCGAGCGCGAGGGCGCCGGGGACGGCGGGGCCGAGCTTCGACGCCCACTTGTGGCAGTCCATCGCGGCGTGCAGGCAACCGGGCTGGTCGAGGTCGATCTGGGTGGCCCGGGTCGGCTGAAGGCGGTTCAGGCCGACCGCCTCGGGGGTGAAGAAGCGGAACGCGTCGAAGTGGGTGCAGCGGATCGGGTGGCGCTCGACGACCTCGTCGGTGGCGGCCTGGCCGAGGCGCAGCGGCAGCGGGTGGCGCAGTTCGGGCTGGCGGTAGACCATCGCCCATTCGTGCAGGCCGAAGCAGCCGGTGAAGACGGGGCGGGACGCGGTCGCGGTCAGCAGGCCGTGGATGTAGCGGACGCTCTCGCCGCGGGCCAGCATGAACGCCTTCGTGTCCAAGGTCACCACACCGTCGGTGTACGTGCGGTACCACTTCCAGCCGGCGTGCGGCGGGTCGGCGCCGGGGCCGGGGGACAGGCCGCTGCCGACGCCGGGGTGCCAGCGGCGCAGCTGGGCCGGGCGGGTGCCGTAGTAGTCGTACAGGAAATCCTCGATCGCGTGCTTCTCGCCGCGGGCCTTGCGGGCGCGATGGCCGGCCGTCATCTGGTCGGCGCGCTCGGCGTGTGCCTGGGCAAGGGGCACCCACGTCTGCGGCGGCAGCGTGGTGGTGAGCACCCAGCCAGCGTAGCCACCGGAGGCGCGTAGGTTGAGGAGGCGTACAGGCTTTCGAGGGATGGGGTAATCGGTGCGTTTTGCTCGCTTTGTGCATGCCGGCGGGGTCTCGTTCGGGGTGGTCGAAGGATCCGACACGGGCCTCACCGTCGCCGAGATCGGCAGCCTGCCGTTCGAGGAGGTGCGCTTCACGGGCCAACGCTGGGCCCTGCCCGACGTCCGGCTGCTCGCGCCGATCTTCTCCAGCAAGGTGATCGGCGTCGGCCGCAACTACGCCGATCACGCCAAGGAACTCGGCAACGAGGTGCCCAAGGAGCCGCTGATCTTCATCAAGCCGTCCACCACGGTGATCGGCCCGAACGACGCGATCCGGCTGCCCGGGGTGTCCAAGCAGGTCGAGCACGAGGCCGAGCTGGCCGTGGTGATCGGCGCGACCGGCGCCCGCCGGGTCGACCGGGCCGGCGCCGAGAAGGCGATCTTCGGCTACACCGTCGGCAACGACGTGACGGCTCGTGACCTGCAGCGGTCCGACCCACAGTGGACCCGGGCCAAGGGTTTCGACTCGTTCTGCCCGCTCGGCCCGTGGATCGTGACCGGCCTCGACGTCAGCGACCTGGAGGTGCGCTGCGAGGTGGGCCGCAACCCGGACGCGATGGAGGTACGCCAGCTCGGGCGGACCAAGGACATGATCTTCGACGTGCCGACGCTGGTGTCCTACGTCTCCCACGTGATGACGCTGCTGCCCGGCGACGTGATCCTCACCGGCACGCCGGCCGGGGTCAGCACCATCGAGGCCGGCGACACCGTGTCGTGCACGATCCAGGGCATCGGCTCGATCAACAACCCGGTGGTCACGCTGGACTGATCCCGTCGAGGATCAAGGTCAGGCCATACGTGTACGCGGCATCCGCCTGCTCGTCCGGGCCGTCGGTGAACCGGCCGGCGTTCCACAGGGCGGTCATGGTCGGATGCCGCTCCACGTCGAACCAGTCCTCCCACAGCTGGGCCCGGTGGAGCCACCACTCGTCGGTGGACTCGCCGCTGGCCCGGCGCAGCAGCTCGTTCTCGGCCACGCCGCGAGCCGCGCCGGTGACGAACATCTGGATCGTGACCGCGGCGGTGTTCCGCGTCTCGTCCAGGAATGGCAGGCAGGACAGCACGTACTCACGCTCGGCCAGCATGCCCGGCCCGATCGGCGGCCGGATCTGGGAGACCTGGGCCAGCCAGGGATGTGCGGCGTACATCGCCCGGGTCAGCTCGGCGTAGAGCAGCACCTGGTCGCGCCAGTGGACCGGCCGTGGATCGTCCGGGCCGGGCAGGTCGCGGCTCAGCAGGACCTCGTCGATCATCAGGTCGACCAGGTCGTCGTGGGACGGGACGTAGCTGTAGAGGGTCATCGTGCCGACGTTCAGGTCGGTGGCCAGCCGCGCCATCGACGTCGCCTCGAGCCCGTCCCCGTCGGCCCGTTTGACCGCGGCTTTCACGACCGCGTCCACGGTGAGCTTCGGCGGCCGGCCGGTGCGTGCCGGGCTGGTACGCCGCCAGAGCAGCGGCAGGATCCGATCGGGGTCGCTTCTTCCGCTGAACTCGGGCATAGTTTCCGTATGGTATACGAAAACGCCAGGATCCTGGTCACCGGGGCCACCGGCAACGTCGGGCGGCTCGTCGTCGACGCCCTGCTGGCCCGCGGCGCGCGTGATGTGCGTGCCCTGACGGTGAACCCCGCCCGCGCCGCGCTGCCGTCCGGCGTCGAGGTGGTCACGGGCTATCTGGGGCGGCCCGCGTCGTTGCCCGCGGCGCTGGACGGCGTCGACCGGCTCTACCTGGCGCCGCTGCCCGCCACGGCCGCCGAGGTGTGCTCGATGGCGGCCGCCGCCGGGGTGTCCCACATCGTCGACCTGGCGGGCGAGAAGGGTGGGCCCTGGCAGGTCGTCGAGGATGCCGTGGAGGCCTGCGGCGTGCCCTGGACCCATCTCGAGCCCGGCGAGTTCATGACCAACACCGGTGTGTGGGCGGCGCAGATCACCGCGGGCGACGAGGTACGCGACACCTGCGGCGATGTGGTCAACGCCCCGATCGCCCTGGAGGACATCGCCGAGATCGCCGCCAAGGTTCTGCTGGAGGACGGGCACGCCGGCCGGTCGTACTACCTGACCGGCCCCGAGGCGGTCAGCCGGCGCGAGAAGGTGGCCGCCCTCGGTGCCGCCCTCGGGCGCGAGCTGACCTTCGTGGATCTGCCCCGCGACGCCGGCGTCGAGCAGCTGTCCCTGGTCATGGGCGAGCACGCGGAGTGGTACGTGAACGGGCTGGAATCCCTCGCCGAGTACCCGCAGGCGGTCGACCCGGCGGCCGCGGAACTGCTGGGCCGCCCGGGGATGGCGCTCACGGAATGGGCCCGTCGTCACGCCGATCTGTTCCGACCTGCGGAAATCGCCGGACGGTAACCCGATTTGGCGGGCACCATGGGCTCGGGTAGAGTTCTGTCCCGGCACGGTAAGCCGTGCTGATGGGGTATGGGGTAATTGGCAGCCCGACTGGTTCTGGTCCAGTTAGTCTAGGTTCGAGTCCTGGTACCCCAGCGCAAGACGTTCCCGCGAGGGGCGCCGGTGCTGGATCTGATAGGTTCTACACCGTCGTTCGGAGCGTGAACGGCAGTCCTGGCCCCGTCGTCTAGCGGCCTAGGACGCCGCCCTCTCAAGGCGGTAGCGAGGGTTCGAATCCCTTCGGGGCTACACAGTGGTTCGGTCCGCGGTCACGATGACCGCGGGCCGTTTTGCTTTGCTGGGCCGGACCGGGCCGGGCCGGCCGGTGCGACAGTGGGTCCCATGAGTCGGATCGATGTGCGGCGGGTGGACTTCGGCTACTTCGTGCGGCCGGGTTCGGAGACGGCCGACGGCGCCGCCCGCGTGGAGCCCGTGCTGGGCTATCTGATCGCCCATCCGGACGGGCTGCTGCTGGTCGACAGCGGCATGGGCACCCACCCGTGGGTCGAGGGCCACTACCGCCCGGCCCGCGTCGAGCTGCCGTCCGCGCTGGCCCGCGCCGGCGTGACCCTCGACGACATCGGCTACGTCACCAACTGCCATTTGCACTTCGACCACTGCGGCGGCAACCCGCTCCTGCCCGGCCGTCCGGTCTTCACCCAGCGGGCCGAGCTCGACCTGGCCCGCAACGTCGAGGACCACACCCTGCCCGAACTGGTGGATCCACCCGGCCTGACCCACGTCGAACTCGACGGCGAGACCGAGATCCGGCCCGGCGTGCACATCATCCCGACCCCGGGCCACACGGCCGGCCACCAGTCGGTCGTGGTGCGCCAGGACGACGGTTCGGTGATCGTGGCCGGCCAGAGCCACGACAACGCTTCGCTGTTCACCTACGACGCTCTGGGCGCCCGTGTGGGCGAAGGCTCGCCTCCGCCGTGGATCGCCCGGCTGCTCGACTTCGATCCGAGGCGCATCGTCTTCGCCCACGACAACGCCGAGTGGACGCCGTGACCGATGACCTGGCGACGACCTTGCGGATCGACGGTGACGCCGCGCATTTCGTGGTCACCACGGCCGACCCGGTCGGCCGGGAACGGCTTCTCCACATGGGCTGGCAGGCGATCGGCGACGGCGTCTTCGACCGGGTCCTGTCGGCCCGCGGGGATGTCGCTCGCATCCACGCCACCTTCGGCCGCCACCTCCGCCAGATGGTGCGGCAGAGCGCGCGCCTCGAACCCGTCCGGTGGGAGATCGCCCTCGAGGAATTCCTCGGCCGGGTCGACGGCACGGGACTTCACTGGTGGCTCTACGGCAGCGGCGCTCTCGCCGTCCGGGGGATCACGGTCGAGCCCGGCGATCTCGACTTCGCCGTCGACGACGCGCAGCACGCCGGGCGGATCTTCGAGGACCTGCTCGTCGAACCGGTCACCGGGCCGCTGGACTGGGTCGCCCGGTGGATCGGCCGGGCCTTTCACGGCGCGCTCTTCGAGTGGTCGGCCGAGGCGGTCGCGGAACCGCCGAACGAGTTCGGGGACTGGGCGGCGCGACGGCTGGAGGTCGTCGAGTGGCGTGGGCGCCGGATCGCGGTGCCACGGCTCGAGGTTCAGCTCGAGGTGGCCCGACGACGTGGTCTGACCGGGACGGTGGCGGCGATCGAAGGGGCGATGCGTCAGGGGCCCGGCGGCGCGGGCTGACCGGGACGGGTGGGGGCGATCGAAGGGGCGATGCGTCAGAGGCCGCTCAGTCGTTGACCCGCACGGACCACGGCCATCGCGTGGCGTTCGCCGGGGCGGCGGCCCAGCCGTTCGATCGGACCGCTTATCGAGATGGAGGCGATGACCCGGCCCGTCCGGTCGCGGATCGGGGCGGAAACACTGGCCACACCGGCCTCCCGCTCGGCGACGCTCTGCGCCCAGCCGCGGCGGCGGACCTCGGCCAGCGTCCGGCCGGTGAACTTGCACCGGGGCAGCAACGGCATCACGGCCTCGGGTGGCTCCCAGGCCAGCAGGATCTGGGCGGCCGAGCCGGCGGTCATCGGCAGCACCGAGCCGACCGGAACGGTGTCGCGCAGGCCGCTCGCCCGCTCGGCCGCGGCGACGCAGATGCGTTCGTCGGCACGGCGCAGGTAGAGCTGTGCACTCTCCCCGGTCGCGTCCCGCAATGCGGACAACAGCGGCTCGGCGGCGGTCAGCAGAACGTCGGGCGCGGCGTTCGCGAGCTCACCGAGACGGGGCCCGGGACGCCACCGGCCCTGGGTGTCGCGGACCAGCATCCGGTGGATCTCCAACGCCTGGGCCAGGCGATGTGCTGTTGCCCGGGGCAATTTCGTCCGGTCGACGAGTTCGGCCAGGCTGGCGCCGTCGACGCAGGCGGCGAGGATGACCACCGCCTTGTCGAGAACGCCGACACCGCTCATACTGTGTCCCACAAGCCGAAACATACCTCCCAGAATTTAGGATGTCCAGATGGTGGGAGTCACGCCAACACCTAAGCCGAGGACCCTGGCCGAGAAGGTCTGGGACGACCATGTCGTACGGTCCGCCGCGGGTGAGCCTGATCTGCTCTTCATCGACCTGCACCTGCTCCACGAGGTGACCAGCCCGCAGGCCTTCGACGGGCTGCGACAGGCGGAGCGGACGGTCCGGCGGGTCGACCTCACCCTGGCCACCGAGGACCACAACACTCCGACCGGCTACGACGACCCGGCCTTCAACACCCGCCGCGGCGACCTGCTGACGATCACCGACACCGTCTCCCGCACGCAGATCGAGACCCTCCGCAAGAACTGCGCCGAGTTCGGTGTGCAGATCCGCTCGCTCGGCAACACCGAGCAGGGCATCGTGCACGTGATCGGGCCGCAGCTGGGGCTCACCCAGCCGGGCATGACGATCGTGTGCGGCGACTCGCACACCGCGACCCACGGCGCGTTCGGCGCGCTCGCCTTCGGCATCGGCACCAGCGAGGTCGAGCACGTGCTGGCCACCCAGACGCTGCCGCAGTCGAAGCCGAAGACGATGGCCGTCACGGTCACCGGTGAGCTGCGGCCGGGGGTCACCGCCAAGGACCTGATCCTGGCGCTGATCACCCAGGTCGGCACCGGCGGTGGCAACGGGCACATCGTGGAGTACCGCGGCGAGGCCATCCGCAAGCTCTCCATGGAGGGCCGGATGACCATCTGCAACATGTCGATCGAGTGGGGCGCCAAGGCCGGCATGATCGCGCCCGACGAGACCACGTTCGCCTACCTCGAGGGCAAGCAGCACGCGCCGCGGGGCGCCGAGTGGGACGCCGCGGTCGAGTACTGGACCTCGCTGGCCACCGACGAGGACGCCGAGTACGACACCGAGGTGATCCTGGACGCGTCGGCGATCAGCCCGTTCGTCACCTGGGGCACGAACCCGGGACAGGGCGCGGCCCTCGACGGCGCGGTGCCCGACCCGGAGGACTTCGTCGACGAGGTCGAGCGCAACGCGGCCCGGCGGGCGCTGGAATACATGGCCCTGGAGCCCGGCACGAACCTCAAGGACGTCCCGGTGGACGTGGTCTTCGTCGGCTCCTGCACCAACGGCCGGCTGGAAGACCTGCGGGCCGCGGCCGAGGTGCTGCGCGGGCATCAGGTGCACCAGGACGTACGCATGATGATCGTGCCCGGCTCCTACCAGGTGCGCGAGGCGGCCGAGGCCGAGGGACTGGACAAGGTCTTCACCGAGGCCGGTGCCGAGTGGCGGTTCGCGGGCTGTTCCATGTGTCTGGGCATGAACCCGGACACGCTCAGCCCCGGCGAGCGGGCCGCCTCCACCTCCAACCGCAACTTCGAGGGCCGGCAGGGCAAGGGCGGGCGTACCCATCTGGTCTCGCCCCAGGTCGCCGCCGCCACCGCCGTGACCGGCAGACTCGCCGCCCCCGCCGACCTGGAGAGCTGATCGAGATGGACAAGTTCACCACCCACGACGGCACCGTGATGCCGCTGCGCCGCTCTGATGTGGACACCGACCAGATCATCCCGGCGGTCTACCTCAAGCGGGTGACCCGGACCGGGTTCGAGGACGGGCTGTTCCGGGCCTGGCGCGACGACCCGTCGTTCGTCCTGAACAACGAGGCCTACGCCGGCGCCACGATCCTGGTGGCCGGGCCCAACTTCGGCACCGGCTCGTCCCGGCAGCACGCCGTCTGGGCGTTGCGCGACTGGGGCTTCAAGGTCGTCATCGCCCCGCGCTTCGGCGACATCTTCCGCGGCAACGCCCTCAAGGAGGGTCTGCTGCCGGTGCAGCTGGAGCTGAAAGCTGTGGAAGCCCTGTGGGAGATGGCCGCGAGCGAGCCGCGGAAGCAGATCACGGTCGACCTGGGCGCCCGCGAGGTGCGCGTGGACGATGCCGTCTGGACCTTCCCGATTGACGATTTCAGCCGCTGGCGGCTGATGGAGGGCCTCGACGACATCGGACTGACCCTGCGACACGAGGAAGCCATTACCTCGTACGAGAAAACTCGCCCTGCTTTCAAACCGGTCACCGTCTAGGCCGAAAACCCTAGTCAGAACCCACTTTTCGCCCCTGCCGGGCTCTCCGGCGGGGGCGATTTCCTTGTGACACAACGATTTTTTTTATGCAGATGTTTGTGTCTGCTGGTCAGAGGGCATACGGTGCGGCCAGAATGGCTCGCATTGGGCCGATGATGCTTGTTCACGACTGTGGAGGCCAAGTGCACCACGAAACCTGGCGAGCGCCGAGGTGTGTTGTGAGCAGACATCAGTTCTCACGATCGGGAGGAAAACCGTGAACAAGGCCGAGCTCATCGAGGCGCTCGCCGCCCGACTGGGGGACCGGAAAACAGCGACAGCAGCGCTGGATGCGGTCATCAGTGAGGTGGAGAACGCCGTCACCAAGGGCGACCGGGTGGCCATCACCGGCTTCGGTGTCTTCGAGAAGCGTGCGCGTAACGCGCGTACCGCACGCAATCCGCGCACCGGCGAACCGGTGAAAGTGAAGAAGACATCCGTGCCTGCCTTCAAGCCCGGCACCGCTTTCCGGGAGATGGTCGCCAGCGGCAAGGTCGCCAAGGCGGCCGTGGCGAAGAAGACGACCGCGGCGGCGAAGTCCACCGCGGCGGCGAAGTCGACCGCCACCAAGGCGGCGCCGGCCAAGACGGCGGCGGCGGCGACCAAGGCCACCGCGGCCAAGAAGACGGCCACGAAGGCCACCGCGACCAAGACGGCCGCGGCGAAGAAGACGACGGCCACGGCGGCGCGGAAGACCGCCGCCACGAAGGCCGCCCCGACCAAGGCAGCCGCGACCAAGACGGCCGCGGCCAAGAAGACGACGGCCTCGGCGCCGGCCAAGAAGACGGCCGCCACCAAGGCTGCCCCGGCCACCAAGACGGCCGCGGCGAAGAAGACGACGACCGCCACCAAGGCGGCTCCGGCCAAGAAGGCGACCACCGCCACCAAGGCCACGGCGGCAAAGTCGGCGCCGGCCAAGAAGGCGACCGCCACCAAGTCGGCGCCGGCCAAGAAGACGGCGGCCAAGAAGACCACGGCCGCCACCACCCGCACCACGCCGGCCGCCAAGGCCACGACGGCGCGGGCCACCACCGCTCGCAAGACCGCCAAGTAAGGGGTCTGAGCGCTCCGCTGGGAAACGAAAGGCGTCCACCCGTACGGTGGACGCCTTTCGTGTGTTCGAGCGCTGAGCGGGCGGCTCAGCCTACCGTCCGGGCATGGACCGCAGACCGGGCTCGCCGCGCGGGCTCACCAGCCGCTCGCTCGTCGCCGTCGCCGTCTTCGCCGCCGGGGTCGTCCCCGGGTGGACCCTCGGCGACCTGATCGAACGCTGGACCGGCAACGCGTTGCTGGACTGGCTGATGACCTGTGCCTGGGCCGCCGCCGCGGTCGCGGCCCTGGCCCCGCACACGTCCTACCGCCGGCGGGACGCCTGGCTGGGGCTGGTGCCGCTGGCCGGCTGGTACCTGATCGCGCTGATGGCGTGGCGGGTGGCGTTGCTGCCCTATCGGGACTGGGAGCCGCGCGCCGACGAGATGTGGCGGGCGCGCTGGCTCACCGGCGAGATGGTCGGTTACTGGCGCACCGACCTGGCCCCGGCCCCACGGCAGCGGCGGAAGGTCAGAGCACCGGGCTGATCAGAGCATCGGGCTGATCAGAGCATCGGGCTGATCAGAGCATCGGGCTGATCAGAGCATCGGGCTGATCGCGGCGACGCGGTCCCCGGCCCAGGCGATCGCCCAGCCACCACCCTTGCGGGTGCGGTACTGATCCGGGTCGTCCGCGCCGGCCAGCGCGGCCAGCACGTGGGGCATGACCTTGCCCTGGCTGCAGATCGCGGTGGTCGGGCCGGACCGCAGTTCGGCCAGCCGGGTCAGCGACTGCTTGACCCGGGCCGGGATCTCGGACTTCTCGGCCGGCTCGGCGAACGCGGGGTCGGTCACGATCGGCAGGCCGAGCTTGCCGGCCAGCGGCTCCAAGGTCTGCTTGCACCGCAGCGGGGTGGCCGCGACCAGCCGCCGCGGACCGAAGTGGCCGAGCACCTCGGCGATCCGGGCGGCCTCACCCTGGCCCTGCTCGTCGATCGGGCGGAGCGCGTCGTTGCCCTGCCACTTCTTGCGTTCGCCGGCGTGCGCGTGCCGGACCAGCAGGGTGACGCCGGTCAGTTGCCCGGCGATCGCCGCCGGGCCGAGCAGGTCGCGGTCGGCCGGGTAGCTGAGCCGCTCGGCCGCCTCGGCCGGTGACAGCCAGGCGATCTCGTCCACCTCGTCGGGGTCGGCGACCGGGAGGACCGGGTCGTCGGTGGCCCGCATCAGCCAGAACTCCACCTGCTTGCGGCGGCCGTCGGGCAGCGCGTACGTCACGTCGGGCAGCCGGAGCAGCGGCTCACCGCGTACCCCCGTCTCTTCCGCCACCTCACGCACCGCGGCCGTGAGTGACAGCTCATCGGCCTCGAGCTTGCCTTTGGGCAGGCTCCAGTCGTCGTACTGGGGACGGTGCACCACGCACACCTGAGGGCCACGCCAGAGGACGGCGCCGGCCGCCCGGACAACGTCGGTCACGATCAGGAGGCTTTCCCGATGACCCGGCGCAGTAACGCCTCCTGCAGGTGCATGTGTGGTCCGGTGGGGATCGTCGGGCGGCGGTGCCAGGTGCCGTCGCCGGCCAGGTCCCAGCCCTCGCCCTCGTCGGCCATGGACAGCTCGAGGACGTGGCGCAGATCATCCTGCGCGGACGGCAGCGTCACCCGGACCAGCGCCTCGACGCGGCGGTCGAGGTTGCGGTGCATCAGGTCGGCCGAGCCGATCCAGTATTCGGCGTCGTCGCCGACGCCGAACCGGAAGACCCGCGAGTGTTCCAGGAAGCGGCCGACGATCGAGCGCACCCGGATGTTGTCGGAGAGGCCGGGCACACCGGGGCGCAGCGCGCACATGCCGCGGATGATCAGGTCGACCTTCACGCCGTCCTGCGAGGCGCGGTAGAGGGCGTCGATGCTCTCCTCGTCGACCAGCGAGTTCACCTTGAACTGGACCAGCGCCTCGCCACCCTCGCGGGCGATCCGGGCCTGCTCCTCGATCCGCTCGACCAGGCCCCGGCGTACGCCGTGCGGCGCCACGAGCAGGCGCCGGAACGCGGTCTGCCGGCTGTAGCCGGTCAGCACGTTGAACAGGTCGGTGACGTCGGCGCCGACCTCGGGATCGGCCGTCAGCATGCCGAAGTCCTCGTACAGCCGCGCGGTCTTGGGGTGGTAGTTGCCCGTGCCGATGTGGCAGTAGCGCTTGATCTGGTTGCCCTCCTGCCGGACCACCAGGGCGGTCTTGCAGTGGGTCTTGAGCCCGACGAGGCCGTAGACCACGTGGCAGCCGGCGCGTTCCAGGGTGCGCGCCCAGCCGATGTTGGCCACCTCGTCGAAGCGGGCCTTCACCTCGACCAGCACGACCACCTGCTTGCCGGCGGCGGCCGCGTCGACCAGCGCGTCGACGATCGGGGAGTCGCCCGAGGTGCGGTAGAGGGTCTGCTTGATGGCCAGCACGTTGGGGTCGGCGGCGGCCTGCTCGATGAAGCGCTGCACGCTGGTCGAGAACGAGTGGTAGGGGTGGTGCACCAGGATGTCGCACTCGCGCAGCCGGTTGAAGACGCTGCGCGGCACCTCGCCGTCGGCCAGTTGCGGGTGGGTGGCCGGGACGAACGGGCGGTCCTTCAGATCGTCGCGGTCGCACTCGCCGAACACCTGCCACAGCCCGGAGAGGTCGAGCAGGCCGGGCACCCGGAGCACGTCGTTGCCGTCCATGTCGAGCTCGCGCTGGAGCAGGTCGAGCACGTGATCGCTGATCGAGGCGGCCACCTCGAGCCGCACCGGCGGGCCGAACCGGCGCTGGGCCAGCTCGCGTTCGAGGGCCTGGAGCAGGTCTTCGTCGCGGTCCTCGTCGACCTCGACCTCGGCGTTGCGGGTGACCCGGAACAGGTGCCACTCGAGCACCTGCATGCCCGAGAACAGCTGGTCGAGGTGGACGGCGATGAGCTCCTCGACGGGCAGGAACCGGGCGCCACGGCTGTCGTTCTGCACGGTCACGAAGCGCGGCACGTTGTTCGGCACCTTGACCCGGGCGAACAGCTCGGTGCTGCCCTCGCCCGGGTCGCGCAGCACGACCGCGAGGTTGAGCGACCGGCTCGAGATGTACGGGAACGGGTGGGCCGGGTCGACCGCCAGCGGCGTGAGCACCGGGAAGATCTGCTCGCGGAAGTAGGTGCGCAGCCGTTCCCGCTCGGGCGCGTCGAGCTCGCCCCAGCTGACCAGCTCGATGCTCTCGGCCGACAGCTTCGGCCGGACCTCCTCGGCGAAGCAGGCGGCGTGCCGGCTGACCAGGTCGGCGGCCCGCTCGGTGATCATCTCGAGCTGGTGGCGCAGGGAGACCCGGTCACCGCCGCGCATCGGCAGGCCGGCGCTCAGCCGCCGCTTCAGCCCGGCCACCCGGACCATGTAGAACTCGTCGAGGTTGCCGGCGAAGATGGCCAGGAACTTGGCCCGCTCGAGCAGGTGGGTGCCCGGGTCCTCGGCCAGCGCGAGCACGCGGGCGTTGAAGTCGAGCCAGGACAGTTCCCGATTGAGGAACCGGTCTTCCGGCAGCTCGTACCGCTCGGTCTCGATCTCGGCGTCGGTCTCGTCCGTCGGCCGGGTGTCGGTCACAGCGGGCGCCTCCTCGGCAAGGTCTCGGGAAAGGAAGCGACCGTTCGGTCCCCGCCGCGGGGGCACGGTGGGCACAGGTGTCCGGGGCGGGTTTTGCATCGCTCCATCATCGCCCGTTCGTGGTTAACGGGGAATGAACAACATCAAGATCAATTGGGGTCGATCCCGGGTATCGAGACGCTGGTCACCCCTCCTGCGGGGGACACGCCGATCACCACCCGCTGGCCCAGCCGGAGCAGGCGCAAACCGGACGCGGCGAACGCCTCCGGCCCGAACTCCAGCTCAGTGCCGTCATCGAGCAGCAACGTCCCGGAATGCGCGTCGGGGTGGAAAGTGGCGATCGTGCCCTGCATGCCCCTGAAACTACCGCTACCTAGGCGGCCGGCAGGCATGAAGAGGTGAGTCCGAGATCACGCAGCAGCCCGCACGTCTGCGGGCCGGCGCCCAGCGCCAGGACCGCACGCAGGTCGTCCGCGGTGTCCACGTCCTGCCGCAGCCCCGGCCAGTCACCGGTCAGCGCGGTCGCCCCCGAGCCCGCGTGCGCCGCCGCCGACCCGCCGCCGAACCGAGGATCAAGATCACGTCCCTGGTGTACGCCGAGGAGCACGGTCCCGGTGCCGGCCGCGTCGGCCACGAACGCCCGGCCCGCGATCGACCGCAGCGCCTCACCCAGCTCGGCCGGACGCAGCGCGGGCAGATCGCCGGCCATCGCCACCCGGTTGCGGCCCGGCCCGGCCACCACGTCGGCGCCGAACCGGAAGGCCGCGTTCAGCCCGGCGTCCGGCTCGTCCGGCACCGGCCGGGCGCCCAGCTCGCGGACGATCCGGGCGGCTTCCGGGTCGTCGGTCACGACCAGCAGCTCGGCCACCTCGGCGCAGGTCAGCACCGCCGCGACCGTGTCGGCCAGCATGGCCAGGGCCAGGTCCTGGTGCCGGGCGGCGGGCACCGCGCCCCGCAGCCGGCTCTTGGCCAGGCCCAGCCGCTTCACCGGGATGACGGCAGTCCACGCGTCGCTCACCCCACCATCCTGCCGCGCCGCTCCGCTCCGAGCACCTGAGCCCGCCTTGCTCTGAGCACAGATGTGCATCAGCGGACGCGGCAGACCCCGCCCTGGCTGGTTTGGCGCGATGCGAGCAGGCATGATTTCGTCGCAAGCGACCGGCGTGGGCGCGGTGGAAGGAACAGGAGGGGTCGTGGCGATCCGCAGGCTGGGGTTCTGGCGGCGGCTGGCGGTGGCCATCGTGCTGCCGGTGCTCAAGGTCATGACCAGGAAGACCTGGCACGGCGCGGCGAACCTGCCGCCGGCCGGCGGGGCGATCCTGGTGGCCAACCACGCGTCGCACTTCGACCCGCTGATCGTCTCGTACTTCCTCTACGACCACGGCCGCTGGCCGCGGTTCCTGGCCAAGGCCAGCCTGTGGAAGGTGCCGCTGTTCGGCCCGTTCCTGCGGAAGGTCAAGCAGGTCCCGGTGGAACGCGGCAGTGTGGAGGCGGTGAAGAGCCTGGACGCGCTGCTCGACGCGTTGCGGGACGAGGGCACCGTGGTGATCTACCCCGAGGGCACCACCTCCAAGGAACCCGACCTGTGGCCGATGCGCGGCAAGACCGGCGCCGCCCGGCTCGCCCTGCGCACCGACGCGCCGGTGATCCCGCTGGCCCAGTGGGGGGCGTACCAGATCTTCGACTCGCGGACCGGCAAGATCTCGCTGCGCCCGCGCCGCGCCGTCAGCGCCGTCGCCGGCCCGCCGATCGACCTGAGCAAGTGGCGCGGCCAGGAGCCGACCAAGCAGGTGCTCGAGGAGATCACCGAACACATCATGCTGACCATCCGCGACCTGCTGGCCCAGATCCGCGAGGGCGAGGCGCCGCCGCTCTACCAGCCCGCCGCCCGCCGGAAGACCCCGCCGGAGGTGGCGCCGTGACCCGCGCCGCGATGATCGGCGCCGGGGCCTGGGGCACCGCGTTCGCCAAGATCCTGGCCGAGGCCGGCGCCCAGGTGACCATGTGGGCCCGGCGCGAGCAGGTCGCCGCCGCGATCCGCGATCAGCACGTCAACGAGGGCTCGCTGCCCGGCGTCCGGCTGCCCGACCGGGTCACCGCCACCAGCGACCTGGCCGCCGCCGTGGCCGGCGCCGAGCTGGTCTTCCTGGCCGTGCCGTCGCAGACGCTGCGCGGCAACCTGGCCGACTGGGCGCCCCACCTGCCCGCCGACAGCACCCTCATCTCCCTGATGAAGGGCATCGAGCTGGGCACCACCAAGCGGATGAGCCAGGTGATCGTGGAGACCGCGAAGGTCGACCCGCGGCGGGTGGTGGTCGTCTCCGGGCCCAACCTGGCGCCGGAGATCGCCGCCGAGCAGCCGGCCGCCACGGTCGTCGCCGGCACCGACCCGGCGCGCGCGCAGGCCGTCCAGCACGCCATCGCGTTGCCGTACCTCCGGCCGTACACCAGCGACGACGTCATCGGGTGCGAGATCGGCGGCGCGGTCAAGAACGTGATCGCGCTGGCCTACGGGATGGCCTCGGCGATGGGCATGGGCGACAACACCAAGGCCTCGCTGATCACCCGCGGGCTGGCCGAGACCGCCCGGCTGGGCGTGGCCCTGGGCGCCGACCCGATGACCTTCGCCGGGCTGGCCGGGCTGGGCGACCTGGTCGCCACCTGCTCGTCGCCGCTGTCCCGCAATCACACCTTCGGCGAGCACCTGGGCCGCGGCGAGACCCTGGAGCAGGCGCAGAAGGCGACCCGGCAGACCGCCGAGGGCGTGAAGAGCTGCCTGGCCATCCGTGACCTGGCGGTCGCGCACGGGGTGGAGATGCCGATCACCGAGCAGGTCGAGCGGGTCTGCCACGAGGGCGTCGACCCGCGGGTGGCGGTCAAGCTGCTGATGGGCCGGGAGATGAAGCCGGAATGAGCGGGGACGGCACACACGCGGTGCACGCGGGGCTGCCCGATCCGGTGCCGGGCCAGCCCTTCCTGCCCGGCCCGGTGTTCGCGGCGCCCTACCACCTCGACCCCGACGCGGGGCCGGGGCAGAACGGCTACGGGCGGCCGGACAACCCGACGCGGCGCGGTCTGGAGGCGGCCATCGGGTCGCTGGAGGGCGGCCAGGTGCGGGCGTTCGCGTCCGGGCAGGCGGCGATCACCGCGCTGCTGCTGGGCGTGCTGCGCACCGGTGACACGGTCGCGTTGCCCGCCGACGGCTACTTCCCGGTGCGGGCGTTCGCCGAGGGGACGCTGCGTGGCCTGGGCGTCAGCACGATCCTGGTGCCGACCGCCGGCCCATATCCGGCGCTCACCGGCGTACGCCTCGTGTTGATCGAAACCCCGGCCAACCCCGGCCTGGACGTCTGTGACGTGCGGGCCATGGCCGACGCGGCGCATGCCGCCGGCGCCCTGCTCGCGGTGGACAACACCACCGCGACACCGCTCGGGCAGCGGCCGCTCGACCTCGGCGCCGACGTGGTCGTGGCGTCCGGCACCAAGGCCCTGACCGGGCATTCCGACGTGCTGCTGGGCTACGTCGCCACCGGCGACGAAGGGCTGCTGGAGAAGATCACCACCTGGCGTACGCAGACCGGCGGCATCCCCGGCGCCTTCGACTGCTGGCTCGCCCACCGGTCGCTGGCCACGCTCGACCTGCGGCTGGCCCGGCAGACGGCGAACGCGGGCGCGGTCGCGGCGATGCTGAGCGCGCGGGACGACGTGACCGGGGTGCGCTGGCCGGGGCTGCCCGACGACCCGTCGTTCGAGATCGCCTCCCGGCAGATGCGCCGCATCCCCGGCGTGGTGTCGTTCGACCTGGGTAGCGCGTCGCGGGTGGCGGATTTCCTGAAGAGGTCGAAGCTGGTGTTCGCGGCCACGTCGTTCGGTGGGCTGCACACCACCGCCGACCGGCGCGCCCAGTGGGGCGACGACACCGCCGAGGGCTTCGTCCGGCTTTCCTGCGGCATCGAGGACACCGACGACCTGCTCGCCGACCTCGCCGCCGCCCTGGCCTGAGAAACATCTAGTAGGAGGCTCAACCGGTGTTCAATCGTGTCGCCATCGTCAACCGCGGAGAGGCCGCGATGCGGCTCATCCACGCCGTCCGGGATCTGTCCGCCGAGACCGGGACGCGGATCGAGACGGTGGCGCTCTACACCGACGAGGACAGCAACGCCACGTTCGTCCGGGAGGCCGACGTCGCCCACCCGCTGGGCCCGGCGTCCGCCCGTCCCTATCTCGACCACGCCGTCCTCGAGCGCGCCCTGCTCGACGTCCGGGCCGACGCGGCCTGGGTCGGCTGGGGCTTCGTCGCCGAGGACCCGGCGTTCGCCGAGCTGTGCGAGCGGATCGGGGTCACCTTCGTCGGCCCGAGCGCCGAGGCGATGCGCAAGCTCGGCGACAAGATCGGGTCGAAGCTGATCGCCGAGGAGGTCGGGGTCCCGGTCGCGCCGTGGAGCCGCGGCGAGGTGGCCACGCTCGACGACGCGCTGCGGGCCGGTGACGAGATCGGCTACCCGCTGATGCTCAAGGCGACCGCCGGTGGCGGCGGCCGGGGCATCCGGCGGGTCGACTCGGCGGCCGACCTGACCGACGCGTACGAGCGGACCAGCCAGGAGGCGCAGCGCGCGTTCGGCTCCGGCGTGGTCTTCCTGGAGCGACTGGTCACCGGGGCGCGGCACGTCGAGGTGCAGGTCATCGCCGACGGGCAGGGCACCGCCTGGGCGCTGGGCGTCCGCGACTGCTCGGTGCAGCGCCGCAACCAGAAGGTGATCGAGGAGTCGGCCTCCCCGGTGATGTCACCGGAGCAGACCGCCGAGCTGAAGTCGTCGGCCGTGCGGCTGGCCCTCGCGGTCGGCTACCGCGGCGCCGGCACCGTCGAGTTCCTGTTCCACCCGGGCGAGAAGCTGTTCGCGTTCCTCGAGGTCAACACCCGCCTCCAGGTCGAACACCCGATCACCGAGATCACCACCGGCACCGACCTGGTCCGGCTCCAGCTGCACGTGGCCGGCGGCGGCCGGCTCGAGGGACCGCAGCCGCCGGAGAGCGGGCACGCCGTCGAGGCGCGGCTGAACGCCGAGGACCCGGACCGTGACTTCGCGCCGTCGCCGGGTCGGATCGTGCGGCTGATGCTGCCGGCCGGCCCGGGCGTCCGGGTGGACACCGGGGTGAGCGAGGGCGACTCGATCCCGGCCGCGTTCGACTCGATGATTGCCAAGATCATCGCGTACGGGCGGGACCGCGACGAGGCGCTCGGCCGGCTGCGCCGGGCGATGGCCGAGACCACCGTGATCATCGAGGGTGGCGCCACCAACAAGAGCTTCGTACTCGACCTGCTCGACCAGCCCGAGGTGATCGACGGCAGCGCCGACACCGGCTGGATCGACCGGGTGCGCGGCGAGGGCCGGCTGGTCAGCCACCGGCACTCGGCGGTCGCGCTGGCCGCCGCCGCGATCGAGGCCTACCAGGACGAGGAAGAGGTCAGCCGGCAGCGCCTCCTCGCCACCGCCCACGGCGGGCGCCCGCAGGTGCGGCACGAGACCGGCCGCCCCCTCGACCTCAAGCTGCGCGGCGCGAGCTATCGCGTCCGGGTCTCCCGGCTCGGCCAGAAGCGGTTCCGGGTGGCCGTCTCGGCCGGCGCCGACCTGCACCGGGCCGACGTCGAGGTCGAGCAGTACGACGAGCACCTGGGCCGGATGCTGATCAACGGCCGCCGCTTCCGGCTGGTCACCGCCACACACGGCCCGATCCACCTGGTCGAGGTCGACGGCGTGACCCACCGGGTCAGCCGGGACGAGGGCGGCGTGGTCCGCTCGCCCGCGCCCGCGCTGGTCGTCGCCACCCCGGTGGCGGTCGGCGACGAGGTCGACGCCGGGGCGCCGATCCTCGTGCTGGAGAGCATGAAGATGGAGAACGTCCTGCGTTCGCCGTTCCGGGCCCGGGTCCGCGAGCTCCCGGTGTCGGTCGGCAGCCAGGTCGAGACCGGCGCGCCGGTGCTGCGCCTGGAGCCGCTCGGCGACGCCGTCGAAGAGGCCACCAGCGCCGTCACGGGCGTGGTCGACCTGCCCGAGGCGCCGGCCGACCCGCCCGCCGCGGCGCGGGCCGAGCGAGGCCTGGAAGACCTGCGCGGTCTGCTGCTCGGCTTCGACGTCGACCCGGACGACCGGCGGCGCGTCGCCGGCTACCTGACCACCCGGGCCGCGCTGGGCGGCCGGGTCTCGGACGGCGAGGTCGACCTGCTGACCGTCTTCGCCGACCTGCTCGAGCTGAGCCGCAACAAGCCGGGCGGCGACATCGAGATCGAGCCCGGCAGCCCGGTGCACAGCCCGCGCGAGTACTTCCACAGCTACCTGCAGAGCCTCGACGTCGAGCGGGCCGGCGTGCCCGAGACGTTCCAGGCCCGCCTGCGACGGGTGCTCGGCCACTACGGCGTCGCCACCCTCGACCGCACCCGCGAGCTGGAGGCGGCGGTCTTCCGCATCTTCCTGGCCCAGCAGCGGATGCCGTCCGATGTCGACGTGGTGTCCGAACTGCTCCGGCACTGGATCGCCGGTCCGCCGCCGTTCGGCGACGCGCTGCTGGAGCGGGCCGGTCTCGCCCTCGAGCACCTGGTCGAGGCCACCCAGATCCGCTTCCCGGCGGTGTCCGACCTGGCCCGTGGCGTGGTGTTCCGGTGGTTCGCCCAGCCGCTGCTGCGGCGTACCCGGGCCAAGGTCTACGCGGCCGTCCGCGACGACCTGCGCCACCTCGACCGCAACCCGGACGCCCCGGACCGCGCCGAGCGGATCCAGGCCATGGTGGCCAGCTCCGAGCCGCTGGTCCGGCTGATCGGCCAGCGCGTCGGCCGGCCCGGCCGCGACCTCGCCCCGCTGCTCGAAGTGGTGACCCGCCGCTACTACGGCAACCGGACCCTCTCCGACATCGTCACCCGTGAGGTGGCCGGCTGCCGGTTCGTCACGTCCCGGCACACCTCCCCGGAGCGGGAGACCCTGATCGTCACCACCGCCGTGGACATCGCCGCCCTGCCCGACGCCGTCGCCGCGGCCTTCGAGTTCGCGGCCGAGGTGGACGAGCGCGGGCTGGTGGCCGACCTCTACGTGACCTGGGAGGGCCAGCCGGACAACACCGACACGCTGGCCGAACGGCTGGCCGAGTTCCTCGCCGCCCGGCCGCTGCCGGCCGGGGTGCGGCGGATCACCCTCACCGTCGCCGGGTCCAGCGGCCTGCTGCACCACCACTTCACCTTCCGCCCGGACGGCGACGGATCCGGTCTTGTCGAGGACCGGCTGATCCGCGGTCTGCATCCGGCCATCGCCCGGCGCCTGCAACTGCAGCGGCTGCGCGAGTTCCACCTCACCCGGCTGCCCTCGGCCGACGAGGAGATCTACCTCTTCAAGGCGGTGGCGCACAGCAACCCGGCCGACGAGCGGCTGATCGCGATGGGCCAGGTGCGTGACCTCACGCCGCTGCGCGAGGCGGACGGCCGGCTGGTGGCGTTGCCCGCGGTCGAGGACGCGATCACCGCCGGCCTGGACGCGATCCGCAACATCCAGGCCCAGCGCCCGCAGAACAAGCGCTTCGACACCAACCGGATCATGATGTACGTCTGGCCGTCCACCGAACTGACCGCGGACGAGCTGAACGCCCTGGTGCAGCGCATCCTGCCGACCACGGCCGGCGCCGGCCTGGAGGAGGTCCAGTTCCTGGCCCGGCAGCGCAACGCGGCCGGTGAGCTGAGCGAGGCCGCGGTCCGGATCACCATCGACCCGAGGCACGGCGCCAGCCTGTCCGTCGACAAGCCGACCGACGAGCCGGTGCAGCCGCTCGACGACTACCGGCAGAAGGTGCTGCGGGCGGCCCGCCGGGGCAACGCCTATCCGTACGAGCTGACCAGCATGCTGGCCGGCCCGAGCGGCGGCTTCGTCGAGCACGACCTCGACGAGCACGGCGTCCTGGTTCCGGTGGACCGGCCGGCCGGCCGCAACAAGGCGGCGATCGTGGCCGGGGTGGTCACCACGCCGACGGCCCGGCACCCCGAGGGCGTGACCCGGGTCATCCTGCTCGGCGACCCGACCAAGGCGCTCGGCGCGCTGTCCGAGCCGGAGTGCTCCCGGGTGATCGCCGCCCTCGACCTGGCCGAGCGGATGGGCGTGCCGCTCGACTGGTTCGCGCTGTCGGCGGGCGCCCGCATCTCGATGACCTCGGGCACCGAGAACATGGACTGGGTGGCCGCCGCGCTCAAGCGGATCGTCACGTTCACCCAGGCCGGCGGCGAGATCAACGTCGTGGTCGCGGGCATCAACGTCGGCGCCCAGCCGTACTGGAACGCCGAGGCCACCATGCTCATGCACACCAAGGGCATCCTGGTGATGACCCCGGATTCCGCGATGGTGCTCACCGGCAAGCAGTCGCTCGACTTCTCCGGCGGCGTCTCGGCCGAGGACAACTACGGCATCGGCGGGTACGACCGGGTGATGGGCCCGAACGGCCAGGCGCAGTACTGGGCGCCCGACCTGATGTCGGCCCGCGACGTGCTGATGGCGCACTACGACCACACGTACGTGCAGCCGGGGGAGTCGGCGCCGCGCCGGGCGGCCACCGACGACCCGGCCGACCGGGACGTCTCCGGCTACCCGCACTCGCTGGCGGGCAGCGACTTCACCACGGTCGGCCAGATCTTCTCGCGGGAGCACAACCCGGAGCGGAAGAAGGCCTTCGACATCCGTACGGTCATGCGCGCCCTCGCCGACCAGGACCACGCGGTGCTGGAGCGCTGGGCCGGGATGGCCGACGCCGACACCTCGGTCGTGCAGGACGTCCACCTCGGCGGCTGGCCGGTCTGCCTGGTCGGCATCGAGTCCCGCTCGGTGCCGCGCCGCGGCTTCCCGCCCACCGACGGCCCGGACACGTACACCGCCGGCACGCTCTTCCCGCAGTCGTCGAAGAAGACCGCGCGGGCGATCAACGCGGCGTCCGGCAACCGCCCGCTGGTGGTGCTGGCCAACCTGTCCGGCTTCGACGGCTCCCCGGAGTCGATGCGCAAACTGCAGCTCGAGTACGGCGCCGAGATCGGCCGGGCCATCGTCAACTTCCAGGGCCCGATCGTGTTCTGCGTGATCTCCCGCTACCACGGCGGCGCGTTCGTGGTGTTCTCCAAGGCGCTCAACCCGAACATGACCGTGCTGGCGCTGGAGGGCTCGTTCGCCTCGGTGCTGGGCGGCGCCCCCGCGGCCGCGGTGGTCTTCTCGGGCGAGGTGAACAACCGGACCGTGAACGACCCGCGGGTCGTCGACCTGCAGACCCAGGTGGCGTCGGCCAGCGGCGCCGAGCGGGCCGAGCTGAACGTGCGGCTGGCCGAGGTCCAGTCGGCGGTCCGCGCCGAGAAGCTGGGCGAGGTGGCCGCCGAGTTCGACCGGGTGCACAGCATCCAGCGGGCGGTCGAGGTCGGTTCGGTCGACGCCATCATCAGCGCCGCCGAGCTGCGGCCGCGCATCATCGAGGCGATCGACCACGGGATGAAGCGCTGAACCCGGTGCCTATACGCGCTCAGAGCAGCTCTGAGCGCGTATAGGCACCACCGTCCTGCCCGCCACCGTCCTGCCGCGGCCGAGATGGCCCGCTACAGGGGAGCGAAGGATCCGTCGGGACGCGGCGGCAGGTCGTGCACCGCGACCACGGCCGCGGTCGGGATCGGGCCGTAGACGTGCGGGAACAGCCGGCCGTCCGGGTCGGGCGGGTCGCCGTCCTCCCAGACCGGCGGCTTCGGCAGCCGCTTCTCGTCGATCTCGAGCACGACGAGGTCGGTCTCGCCGCGGGCCAGCCGGGTCGCCGGCACGTGCACGTGGTCGCGCGGCGAGCAATGGATGAACCCCTGCGTGGAGAGCGTCTCATTGATGTAGAGCGCGGCGTCGGCGGAGTAGTCGGACCGGTGGCAGAAGTGGTAGATCATCCCTTCTCCAGGAACTCGGCTCGTTCCTCGTCGACCAGGGCGGCCACGGACGCGGCCAGCGCCGGGTAGCGCGACAGCGTCGGGTCGTCCTCGACGAGTGAAGCGGCCTCGGCGCGCGCCTCCTTGATGAGCTTCTCGTCCCGCAGCAGCGACAGCAAGCGCAGATGTGAATGTTTCCCGGATTGCGAGGCGCCGAGCACGTCGCCCTCCCGCCGTTGTTCCAGGTCGATCTCGGAGAGCTTGAAACCGTCCGTGGTGGACGCCACCGCCTCCAGCCGCTCGCGGGCCGCCGACGCCTCGGCCGCCTCGCTGACCAGCAGGCAGATCCCGGCCGCCGAGCCCCGGCCGACCCGGCCGCGCAGCTGGTGGAGCTGGGAGACGCCGAACCGGTCGGCGTCCATGATGATCATCACGGTGGCGTTGGGGACGTCCACGCCGACCTCGATCACCGTGGTCGCCACCAGCACGTCCAGGTCGCCGGCGGCGAACGAGCGCATCACCGCGTCCTTCTCGTCGGCCGGCAGCTTCCCGTGCAGGATCGCGATCCGCAGCCCCTTGAGCGGACCCTCCGCCAGCGCCGGCGCCACGTCCAGCACGGCCAGCGGTGGCCGCTTCGCCGACTCGTTGTCGCTGGGGGGTTCGCCGTCCTCGTTCGAATCCGAGTCGGTGTCGCCGATCCGTGGGCACACCACGTACGCCTGATGGCCGTCCTTGACCTCTTCGCGCAACCGCCGCCAGGCCCGGTCCAGGAAGGCCGGCTTCTCCAGGGCGGGCACCACATGCGAGGCGATCGGCGAACGGCCCCGCGGCAACTGGGACAGCACCGACGTCTCCAGGTCGCCGTAGACCGTCATGGCCACCGTGCGCGGGATCGGCGTGGCCGTCATCACCAGCACGTGTGGCGGCTGGGCGGCCTTGGCCCGCAACGCGTCCCGCTGCTCGACCCCGAACCGGTGCTGCTCGTCGACCACGACCAGCCCGAGATCGGCGAAGTCGACCCCCTCGTACAGCAGCGCGTGCGTGCCGATCACGATGCCGGCGCTGCCGTCGGCGACCTGGGCCAGCGCCGCCCGCCGGGCCTTCGCCCCCTGCGAACCGGTGACCAGGGTGACCCGGGTGCCGGTCGGGTCGCCGTCGAGCTCGCCGGCCCGGCCGAGCGCGCCGAGCTGGGCGCCGATCCCGCGGAAGTGCTGGGTGGCGAGCACCTCGGTCGGTGCCAGCAGAGCCGCCTGCCCACCGGCGTCGACCACCTGCAGCATCGCGCGTACCGAGACGAGGGTCTTGCCCGAACCCACCTCGCCCTGGAGCAGCCGGTGCATCGGGTGGGGCCGGGCCAGGTCGGCCGCGATCTCCTCGCCCACGTCGCGCTGGCCCTCGGTCAGCTCGTAGGGGAGCGAGGCGTCGAACTTCGCCAGCAACCCGGCTTCGGCGCGGGGCCGCGCGATTGCCGGGGCCGCGGCCGCGCTGGCCTTGCGCTGCACCAGAGTCAGCTGTACGGCGAAAGCCTCGTCCCACTTGAGCCGGTACTTGGCCTTGTACAGCTCCTCGGTCGAGCTGGGCCGATGGATCTCGAACAGGGCCTTCGCGATCCCGACCAGCTTGTTGGTCGCCCGGGTGGCGGGCGGCAGCGGGTCGTCCGGCGCCTGGAAGGTGTCGAGCACGGTTCGCACGCACTTGGCGATCACCCAGGTCGGCACCGCCTGCGCCGCCGGGTAGACCGGGATCAGCGCGCCCGCGAACTCCTCGATCTCCTCGGCCGCCTCGTCCTCGGTCGCGTCGGCGCTGAGCAGCTGATAGGCCGGGCCGTTGAGCTGCCGCTTGCCCCGGAAGTCGGTCACCTTGCCGGCGAAGAGACCCCATCGTCCGGTACGCAGCTCGCGCTGCCGCCACGCCTGGTTGAAGAACGTGCAGGTGAGGGTGGCGCCGGAGCCGTCGCCGATGGTCACCTCGAGCATCGAGCCGCGCCGCTGCCGCATCGGCTTCACGTTGATCGAGCGCACCTGGGCCAGCAACGTGACCTGCTCGCCGACCTCCAGCTTGCGCATGTCGGTGTGTTCGCCGCGCTCGTCGTACCGCCGCGGGAAGTGGTAGATGAGGTCGCCCGCGGTGTGCAGGTCGAGATGGTCGGCGAGCGCCTTCGCGGTCTTGTCGCCCAGCACCTTGCCCAACGGTGTCGTGGTCGTGGTGGCGGCGGTCGTCGTTTCGCTCACTCGACTCCAACCAGTAGGTGGTACCGGGGCTGCCCGCCGGCGAAGCTCTGCACCTCGGCGAACGGCCAGCCCTGGCCGATGTGTGCCGTCAAGGTCTCGTCCAGCCCCCGCGGGGCGTCCGCGCCGAGCACCAGGGTGACCAGCTCACCGCCGCCGCCCAGCATCCGGTCGACCAGCCGGCAGGCCACGCTCGGCAGGTCGTCGCCGATGATGTGCACCTCGCCGTCGACCAGGCCGAGCAGATCACCGGGCCGGCACCGCCCCGCCACGGTCAGGGACTCACGCTGGGCCGTGCAGACCTCGCCGTACCGGCAGGCGCCGGCCGCCTCGGCCATGGCGATCACGTCATCGGCGAAGGACCGCCCCGGGTCGCGCACGGCCAGCGCCGCCAGCGCCTGCACCGGCGACGAGGTCGGCACCACGCTGACCCGGACCCCGTTGTGGGACGCCTCCCGGGCCGCCGCGGTGGCCACCGCGTGGGTGTTGTCGTCGTTGGGCAGCAGCACCACCCGACCCGCGCCGGTGCTCTCGATGGCCGCCAACATCTCGGCGATGGACGGGTTCCGGTCGACGACAACGGTCCCCTCGGCCGCGAAGAGGGCCGTCAGCCCTTCACCCGCGGCCACGACAACGGCCCCGCGCGCGTTGCGGGCCGGCGCGTCCTCGACCCGCGGCCGCGGCTCGTCGAGGTCGTCGTGCTCGCCGCCGTGGTGCTCGTGCCGGTCGCCCCGCACGCCGTCGAGCCGGCTCACGCCGATCCGGTGTGGCCGCCCGGCCTCGAGCCCGGCCTCGATGGCCGCGCCGACCGCCTCGACCGGCACATGAACATGCACGTTCCAGGTCGGCGAGACGGCGTCCCCGGTGCCGACGACCACCAGCGAATCCCCGAGCCGGTCCAACTGCCCGCGCAACACATCAACGGCCTCGGCCGGCGCATCCAACAGGTACTGCACCTCATACCCGAACCCGGCCGCGCCGGCCATCTCCGCAGTTCGATCCCCGGCCGCGCCGGCCGTCTCCGGGCCTTCTCCGCTGATGGCGAGGGCGGTTTTCCCGCCCACCCCGGGCAGGGGCTGCTCATCGCTGCCAGGAGGCCCTAACGCCTCGACCAGAGCCTCGAGCAGAAGCACGAGCCCCCGCCCGCCCGCGTCGACCACGCCGGCCCGCGCCAGAACCGGCAGCTGCTGCGGCGTCCGCGCCAGGGCCTCGGCCGCGGACCGGGCCGCCGCCCGGGCCACCGCCCGCAGGTCATCGGACTTGAGCCTGCCGGCCCCCTCGGCCGCCGCGGCCACCACGGAGAGAACAGTGCCCTCGACCGGCCGGGCCACCGCCGCGTAGGCCGCCTCGCTCGCCGTCCGCAACGCCGACGCCAGCTCGGACCCGCGCACCGCCACCGCGGTCGCGAACGAGTCGGCCATGCCGCGCAGGATCTGGGACACGATCACGCCCGAGTTGCCCCGGGCGCCGAGCAGCGCACCCCGAGCCATCCGGCGCATCGCCCGCCCCAGCGGCGTTCCGCTCTCGGCCGCGTCGGAGGACGACTCGGACGACTCGAGCGCCTCGGCCGCCGAGGTCAGCGTGAGCACCAGGTTGGTGCCGGTGTCGCCGTCGGGGACCGGATAGACGTTGAGCTCGTCGATCTCGTGCTGGTGAGCCCGGAGCGCGGCGAGCCCGCCACCGCACCAGCGGTGGACGGCCGCGTCGTCCAGCGTTTCCAGCACGCTCCGACCTTACTGGGGAGGACCGACAATCCCTCCGTACGTGAGCCCGATTGGCTCCTCCGCCATGCCATCAGGTACCGTGGTCGGGTTGCCTGTGGGCGGGTCAGCCCTGGGCGCTCCAAAGTTCTCGGATTCAAATCAGTTCTCGGTTCAAATCTCAGGAGTATCACCGTGGCTAGCGTGTGTGACGTCTGTGGCAAGGGGCCCGGCTTCGGCCACAACGTGTCCCACTCGCACCGGCGGACCAACCGCCGCTGGAACCCCAACATCCAGTCGGTGCGTACTCCGGCCGGTGGTGGCACGACCAAGAAGCTGCAGGTCTGCACCTCGTGCATCAAGGCCGGCAAGGTCGTCCGCGCCTGATCCGGTACCGATGATCAACCCCCGCGACGCCTAGCGTCCGGGGGTTGTCTGCGTGTCCAGCTCCCGCGCGTAGGACAGCACGCCCGCGTGCCCCTGGTAGAAGCCGAAGTCGGCGATGCGGACATATCCCGCCGACTCGTACAGCCCGACCGCTTCCGGCTGCTTGTCGCCGGTCTCCAGGATCACCCGCCGCAGCCCGGCCGCCCGAGCCGACTCCTCGATGGCGGTCAGCAGCCGCCGCGCCACACCCCGGCCGCGCGCCGCTCGGGTGGTGAACATGCGCTTGAGCTCGGCGTCCGAACCGTGCCGGCGCCACCCGGCGCACCCCACCAGCCGGTCCCCCTCGACGGCGGCGAAGAAGCGCCCGCCCGGCGGGTCGAAGTCGGTCAGCGCCACCGGGGTGTCGTCGCCGCTGCCGCCGTACCGCTCGCCCATCTCGGCCAGCTGAGCCGTGACCAGCGCCTGCACCCGCGGGTCGGCGAAGCCGATCTCGCGCACCACGATCTCGTTCACGGAGAACGAGACTAGGTCGCGTCTCGTGGATCAGCCAGGCCTGATCCACAGGACACGGGCTGGCTCTCAGCGGAAGTGGTCCCATCCGGTGCCGCCGGTCCACGCGCTGCGGTCGACGGTCACCCCGGTGCCCTCGTGCACGCTGCCGACCACCCGGAAGCCCGGGGGCAGCGCGGCGCCTGGTGGGAAGGACGCGGCCAGCGCGTGGTCGTCCCCGCCGGTCAGGATCCAGAGGTACGGGTCCACGCCGAGCGCGCTGGCCGCGTCCCGCATCTGATCCGGCACCGTGAAGGCCTCGCGCCGCACGTCGATGCCGACCACGCTGCCGGTGGCGATGTGACCGAGATCCTGGAGCAGCCCGTCGGACACGTCGATCATGGCCGTGGCGCCGGCCCCGGCCGCCGCCGCGCCGGCCGCGTAGGGCACCTCGGGCCGGCGATAGGCCTCCACGAACATCTTCGGGGTGCGGAAGCCGCGGGACAGGATCGCGTACCCGGCCGCGGCGTAGCCGGTTCGCCCGGCCACCGCGAGCACGTCGCCGGGCTGAGCGCCGGTGCGGGTCACCGGCGCCTGCCCGGCCAGGTCGCCGAGCGCGGTGACGGCGATGGTCAGCGGCCCGGCCGACACGTCCCCGCCGACCACGCTCGCGCCCACCTTGGCGGCCTCCGCGGCCAGCCCGCCGGCCAGGTCCTCGGCCCAGGACACCTCCAGGTCGGTGGGCGCGACCAGGGCGACCAGCAGGGCCGTCGGGGTGGCGCCCATCGCGGCGATGTCGGCCAGGTTCGCCCCGGCCGCGCGGTGGCCCACATCGGCGGCGGTGCACCAGTCCCGGCGGAAATGCCGGCCCTCGACGAGCACGTCGGTGCTCGCCACCACACGCCCGTCCGGGGCGGCGACCAGGGCGGCGTCGTCGCCGGGCCCGAGCAGCGTGGAAGGACCGTCGTCGAGGCGCGCGACGATCCGTGCGATCAGCCCGAACTCGCCGGCCTCGGCGATGCTCACGTGGTTTCCCCCTCTATGGTGGCCACCTCGAGGTGGCCGGACGCGCACTGGCCGATCCGTACGGTAGTTTCACGTTCGGGTAGAACCGTCGGATAGGAGTCAGGTCGTGGTCCAGGCATACATCCTCATCCAGACGGAGGTCGGAAAGGCCCGTGACGTGGCCGCCGCGATCGACAAAATCGCCGGGGTGGTCCGGGTCGACGCGGTCACCGGCCCGTACGACGTCGTGGTGCTGACCGAGGCGAAGACGGTCGACGAACTCGGCCGGCTGATTGTGAGCAAGGTCCAGTACGTGCCGGGCATCACGCGGACGCTCACCTGCAGCGTGGTAAACCTCTGAGCATGGTCGACCTGGTGACCCGTACCCCCGTCGAGCCCGACCCGGGCAATCGCAAGGCCGCCCTCTTGGCCGCGGTGATCGCGGTCCCGGTGGCGGTGATCGTCGGGGTGGTGTTCTTCCTCGCGGTCCGGCCCGACGCGCCGGCCGCCCCGGCCCTTCCCGCGGCTTCGGCCGGCGCGCCGGTGATCGTGCCGTCGACGCCGGTGCCGATGACCGTGCCCAAGCTGAGCCCGCGCGCGGCCCAGGTCTGCCTGGCGGTCACCTCGCAGCTGCCCGACACGGTGCGGAATCTGCCCGCGCGGCAGGTGAGCGCCGGTCCGGAGCAGAACGCGGCGTGGGGCGAGCCGCCGCTGACCGTGGCCTGCGGGGTGCGACAACCGCAGATGTGCGCGGCGCTGGACGAAGGACCCGACTGCGTGCCGCTGACCGCCGATCTGCTGATCATGAACCGGGTCTGCTGGTACGGCCGGACCGGCACGTCCGGGTCGGTCTTCACCACGATGGACCGCGAGGTCGCCGTCCAGGTGACCGTCCCGGCCGGGCTGGCGAATCCGGCCCAGTGGGCGAACGAGTTCTCCGACGCCGTGGTCAAGACGGTCAGCTCCAAGACCGCCGGGGTGCCTTCGGGCTGCGGCGGTTAGCAGGCGTTCAGGAGGCGTTCTCGACGCCGAACGACTGGGGGAGCACCTCGGTGTCCCAGAGCTCGTCCAGATGCGCCAGAAAGCCGATGAGGCTGCGTTCCAGGTCGCGTCGCTCGGCCGGCGGCAGGGCGGCGAGCGGGTCGGTGAAGACGAGGCCGGCCGGGAGCGCCGAGCGGGTGCCGACGAACCGGCGGCAGGCGGTGCACCAGACGTACGAGACCAGGGTGGGCCGGCGCGCGGTGGCCGGCGTGGTCAGGTAGGCGCGGACGGCGCGCGCTCCGCAGGACGGGCAAATGCGCTCACCCGGGTCGGCCATGAACGCCGTCCCCTGGGTGAGCGCGGCCACCTCGGCGCCGTCGAAGCTCTTCCACTCCATGGCGCCACCGTATGCCCGTACCCGATCGGGGCGAAAGTGGACACAAGCGAAGGGCGCGCCGACCGGGTGGTCGGCTGGTTCTTGCCGGCGCCCTTGGCCACGTACAGCGCCAGGTCGGCCTGCCGCAGCAGTTCGGCCGCCGTGTCCGC